>JAFMCH010000007.1 GCA_017857875.1 Actinomycetota bacterium
AGACCGGCTGGTCGTGGCGATCGTGCTGGCGACCAGCGCCGGTGTGATGGTGTCGTCCACCGCGTAGAGCAGCGCAGCGATACCAGCCACATGCGGCGCAGCCATCGATGTGCCGCTGGCATATGCGTAAGTGGGCCCGGTCGGCACTGTCGAACCGGCGTCCACGGTCGAAAGCACGCTGACACCCGGCGCCGACACATTCACCAAAGCGCCGTAGTTCGAAAATGATGCACGATCTCCGGTCTTGCCGACTGCGCCCACGACAACAGTGTTTGAGCAATTAGCCGGCACAAAATTCACTGCATCAGAGCCTTCGTTACCCGCCGCCACCACAACCGTGGTGCCTGCAGCCACGGCAGCGTCGATGGCTGACTGCCAGTTTGACGTGCAGGATCCCGAACCCCCGAGGGATAAGTTCAGCACATCCGCCGGCTGTGCTGGGGCGGGGATCAACGTCACATTGTCAAGGTCATAAACCGGAATCCCAGCCGCCCACAAAATCGCACGTTGGATATCAGAGGCGTATCCACCACATTCGCCAAGCACCCGCACGGGCATGATCGACACGTCGGGGGCCACTCCCGCGATTCCGATGGTGTTGTCGGTCACCGCACCGATCGTTCCGGCCACATGGCTGCCATGCCAGGTGGAAGAACTAGCACGACACAGGCTCCCGTCACTCCAGTCCCCCTCATCGGCCGGATCTGGGTCATACCGATTGCCATCGCGGGCATCTGCGGCGCTGGAGATGAAGTCGTATCCGGGCACGACCTGGGCATTGAGGTCCGGGTGATTCACGATGCCCGTGTCGAGAACTCCCACGACAGCACCAGAGCCGGTTGAGGTCTCCCAAATTGCCGGGGCACGAACGCTGGTGCCACCATCCGCATTACCTCCGCTGGAAGCATCGGTATTCCACAACCCCCACAATTGCGAGAAATACGCATCATCAGGCAGCGATACAGCGGACGGATAAATTCGTTGATCAGGTTGTACCGCCACGACGCCAGGTTGAGCCAAAATCGCATCCACCACCTGATCGAGTTGGTCCGCAGGCAGATCACGGCCCAGTGACACGATTGCTGTCTGCGTCGACGGAGTCTGGTCAACGATGCCGATCACACCCGGCTGCAGTTCAACAGGGGCTGCCCCAGCGGCGGAGGCACTAATCAGGCCGTCGGTGGCCCGAACCGCAGCCTGCCGGGTCGAGCGCAGCGACTTAGACGCCACCGTGGTGACCAGCAGACGATTGGTTGCGCCTGCCAAGGGTGTCAGATTCGTGGGAACGGCCTGGGTGGCAAATGCTGGCATGCTGGGCTCAGTGGTCGCACCCACCGGCGTTGCTGCAACGAGTCCGCCGGCCAGCGCTACCGCCGAGGTCACGGCCAACGCTCCTCGCGCGCGTGCTCGACCGATCCGCATAATCCAACTTTCCTACTTAAGCAATGTGAATTGGCCATCACGGTAGTAGGTCCGCCCGCTGGTTGCCGGGTGAGGCAGTTGTTGGCCGATTTCTAGGTTGCCGATTTCCGCCACGGCCGATGCCGTGGTCGATGCGATGAGCATGAAGCTGAGGGGTACCCCTCAGCGCACGCGCGAGCCCGAGCGATCACCTCTTTTAGCCTGGAAACATGGTCATCGGTGTGGAGTCAAGCCTGGTCGCCCCACGAGTTCGCCGTGCCGGTTGGTCCCTTGGCTCGACATGTCCTTTCGGCTGCAAGCACTGCTACACCTCCGTAAGTCGATCAACTTCCGGAGAAATCACCGCCGACCAGATTCATCAGGTCATCGCGACCTTTGCCCGACTTGGTGTCGAATCAGTCGTTCTCGGTGGGAACGAACCGATCTACGCAGGAGGTTCCGAACCCAGGGCGTCACTGCTGCCCTTGATCATTGACAGTCTCGTCGCCGCCGACATCAAGCCAATACTCATTACCTCAGGGCTGACAACGCAGTTCCTGCAGATGCATTTTGCCGACAAAATCCCCATGTTGGCTGCCATGGTGATCAGCCTTGATTCCCCAAATGAGGCCGAACACAACGCCAATCGAGGGGCGCCACTGTTTCGCATCGCCCAGAAGGCAAACCAAATCAGCGCCGACCACGGCGTGCCAACCCTGGTGTGTGTCACGCCGACCCGGGCGAATTTTACCCCGCATTCTTTAAGGGGATTCATCGAGCTCGCCCACGAATGGGGTGCCCTGCTGCGCATGAACACCTATAAGAGCGCCTTGGGGTTGGCTGATCCTCAAGCCGTCACCGTCGAGCAATACTGGACCGGCTTTGGTTATCTGGTCGACCAATGCATCACTTTGGTCGTTGACGAGCCACCCCTATTTCCGTGGTTTAACCGCACGGCGCCGCCCAACTGCGGTCGATCCTCTATCCGGGTCGGATTTCCCACGTTGCAGGGGGAGATACCCATCACTCCATGCCAGTACCGTCCGGACTTCGCCAGCCACGGCTATGGCGGCCCGATGGAGCCGCCACCTGAGCGAAATCGTCTATGTATCGACTATCTGGCCTACGGCGATCCCCCCTTTACCCCCGACTCAGTTCGGGTTGATCGGTCGCCGACAGCCGATCTCTTCACTGATTATCTGTGCACGTGGGTTGGTCAACCGACATAACAAAAAGATTTCTGACACACTCAGACCGCCGATGAATTCGCTTAATCGATCTAGGAGACTCCTCATGCGAACAGTGCGAGCACTGGCAGCAACCGGCATCAGCGTGGCCTTGGTCCTCGCCGGCACCGCCGCAACGGCGGCCGGCCCGGTCACCCCACAACGTGACACAGCGCTGACCGTCAATATTCCTGTCCGAACGGTCAACACACCCAACGGCAACGGGTTGAACGGAACAATGCTGATGAAGGTCGGTGATTCTGCCCCCATCAGGGTGATCGTGGACACCGGCTTTTCCGGCCTAGTTCTTTTCCCCGGAGCATGGCAGCGCACACCCGCAGGCGTGATCCTCAGTAGCGAAACCGAGCGCGTATCGCTACCCAATGGCTCTCGCGTCCGGGGCACGCGTGGGTTTGCCACCATGGGCTTCAGCGGTATCACCACCACCGAGGCGATTCCCTTTGTGTACAGCAACTCCAGCAGCCGCTACTTCAACGCCTGGGCCAAACGGGGTGTCTACGGGCTACTGGGCATCGGCACCAAGGGCGGCGGCTCCATGGTCAATCCGCTCACGGCCTTGCCTGGCACCGTCAGCAAGCACTGGAGCATTCATTTTGACCGACGCGGCACCAGCGGGGCGCTGGTTCTCGGCGCGCAGGCACCCACGAACGCAACCATGACGTTCTCGCTACCCCCCAATGGCGAGAACTCAGTTGGCGCGCAGTTGTGGGATGACCAGGCCGCCACCGGATGCTGGACCTTCGCTGAAGGTGAGGAGCGATGCGTTGACACCTGGTTCGATGCCGCATTCACCAAGATGCGCGTGGTCGGCTCAGACTTCGCCGATCTACGCACCAATCGCAAAGGACTGCTGCGCGTCGGCACGCCCGTTGCTCTGGCGGCACCCGGAGCCGCGTTCTACGGCGATTCCTTTATCGCCAAACGTCAAGCCTCCAACAACCTTGTCAAGGTCATTCCGCGCGGTGATTCCTTGATCAACACGGGCAATTCCTTCTATTTCGACTACACCCTCACCTACGACCTCGTCACCGGCCGCATAAGTGTGGGCGACCCCGTCAGAAAGGCAGCATGAATATGTCCGAGGACACCACCACAAACGGCCTAAGCCGACGAAGGCTCCTTCAGGCGGCAGGTGCCGCAGCAGCCGGCGCAGCAGCCATCGGAGCGACGGTCGGCAGCACATCAGCCGCGCAGGCTGCCCCTCTTGGGCGGTTTAAGCGTCGAGGCAGGCTGAATCGCCGACCGAACTTCCTGATCGTTCTCGTCGACGAGCAACGTCACGCTCCGGTGTACGAGAGCGCAGCACTCAAGGCGTGGCGCAAGGCGAATCTGCCTACCCAAGAACTACTGCGCCGCAACGCTTATGACTTTAGCCATCATCACATCATGTCGACCGCCTGCCAGCCCAGTCGCGCATCTATCTTTACCGGTCAGTATCCATCGCTGCATGGTGTTTCCCAAACCTCGGGCGCAGCGAAGAGTGCGATCGAAGAGGACCTCTACTGGCTGCAACCGGGCACTGTGCCCACACTGGGTTCGTGGTTCCGTGCCGCCGGCTATGACACCTACTGGAAGGGCAAGTGGCACATTTCCGATGCCGACCTCTATCAGCCCGGTAGCTACAACCCGCTGCCGTCGTACACCGACACAGGTGCGCGCGATACGTACCTAGAAGACATCTACCTAGAAGCCCAGATGCTGGAGCAGTATGGCTTCACCGGGTTCATCGGTCCTGAGCCCCACGGCAGTAATCCCTTGAACTCCGGTTCCTCCGCTGGACCCGATGGTAAGGGCCGCGATGAGGTGTACGCCGAAATCAGTGCAGCCCAGCTAGTGAAGCTGCGCAATGCCGACAACCCGTGGCTGATGGTGGCGTCGTTCGTGAACCCGCACGACATCACCCTGTGGGGCGATCTGACACTGGCCGCTTCCGCAGCCAATCCCGGTACCGGGTTCTATGTGGCCAACCAACTCGTCGGCTCCAATGTGCCGCGCGACCTATTCACCGACGACTACACGACCTCAAGCAACGAGGACCTCTCCTCGAAGCCGGATGCTCAGGCAAGCTACCGAGACCTGTACTCACAGGGATTCCAGCCGCTGCAAAACAACTCCGCCTACCACCGCTTCTATTACCAGTTGCAAAAAGAGGTCGATCAGCACATCGGCCGGGTCATGCAGACCCTCGCCGGGGATCGGTCCACCTACCGCGACACCATCGTTATCTACACCTCAGACCACGGCGACGTGCTCGGGGCCCATGGCGGCATGTTCCAGAAGTGGCACAACTCCTACGACGAAATGATGCGTGTGCCCTTCATGGTGCACAACCCGAAGTTGTTCCCACGGGCGAAGACCTCAGACGTGCTCACCAGCCACGCCGACCTGATCCCGACACTGCTCGGCCTGGCCGGCCTCGATGAATCGGCACTAGCAAAGGAGTTGAACTCCACGCATACCCAGGTTCGACGTCTGGTTGGTCGGGATCTCTCCGGCATCCTGCTGGGTGAACAAAATGCCGAAAAGTTGCGCGATCAGCCGGTCTACTTCATGACCGATGATCAGATCTTCCGCGGCGAGCAGCCGGTGAACCTGGTGGGGCTCACCTTCCCGCCGGTGGTGCAACCGGGCTCTGTCGAATCGGTCGTCGCGTATCTGCCCACCGGTGCCGACGGCGCCAAAGAGCGCTGGAAGTTCGCGCGCTACTGGGACAATCCCGCTATCTGGACCACGCCCAATCAGATGGACGTGCTCACGACGATAGACGGGGTGGCCAACCGGCCGGGTCGAAAGGTCGCGACGACCACGGTGAAGACACCGAGCCCGACAACCGGTCAGATCGCCCCACCGGCAGATCAATACGAGATGTACAACGTGACCGCTGACCCAACTGAGCAGAACAACCTCGCGGCTAACTCGGCCTACGCTGATCAGCGAACGGTCCTCGAGGCGCTACTGAACGAGCAAAAGAACACCAAGCGCCTCAACCCCACGTCCCAGCCATGGGCCAACGGCAGCATGAAGCAGTTCCCGTTCCCGTTCACTTCAACGGCCTGAGCGAACTATTTCAAGCCACACAAGAAGCCGCCGATCACCTCAGGGTGATCGGCGGCTTCTTTAGTCGGGGTGGCGGGATTCGAACCCACGACCTCTTCGTCCCGAACGAAGCGCGCTACCAAGCTGCGCCACACCCCGTAGTGCCGTGGCAGTCTAGCCGGGTGCGCTGAGGGTCAGCAGCGTGGCCTCCGGCGGGCACGCAAACCGAAACGGCGTGTAAGGAGAAGTACCCAAACCTGCCGACACATGCATGGGTGTCTGACGATGTACCGACACCCCGCGAGCCCGCCTGCGATCGAGATCGGAATTTGTCACCAACGCCCCGAATCCTGGAACACGCAATTGTCCCCCGTGGGTGTGACCGGCCACGATCAAAGCCAGATCGTCATCGGCCATCGCATCAAGAACGCGCCGATAGGGAGCGTGGGCGACTCCGATTGTCACACCCTCGGTGGGCCCGGAGACCAACCCATAGTTGTCTCGATCAATGTGCGGGTCATCGACTCCGCGCAGATCGATGTCTCCAGCAGGCAAGCTCACGCGCTGAGCCGAATTGCCCAGGTAGTGCCAGCCCATGTTCGTCAACCCATCGATCAGGTCCTGCCACGGCAATTCAGGCCGACTCAGGTCAGTCCGGCTCGGACCGGCGAGGTACTGCAACGGATTCGACAGCCTTGGCTCGTAGTAGTCATTACTCCCCAGAACAAAAGCTGCCGGAACATCACCCAGCGGCGCTAAAGCGTTGATCGCCAATGGCACGGCCTCGGTGTGCGAAATAATGTCGCCGGTCACCAAGACCAGATCGGGGGACAAACCTGCTAGATCAGTGACCCACGATTGAAGTCGGTGCCGCTGTGGAGTGAGGTGAAGATCCGACAGATGCAGCACCCGTACCGGATCATGCCCCGCGGGCAAGGCAACAACGTCTGCGCGACGAAGTCGATAACTGCCGGCTTCCCAGCGCGCATAGCCCAAACCAGCGGCAGTGACTGCCGCGGCTGCCCCCAGTGCTCGCACACTGTTGCGTCGACCTTTGCCACCTGCCACGCCCCGAGTGTGTCACGCCGTCGCAGCCTTCATCGCTGCCAGCGATGACTCCCACGCACTCAATGCAAGGATGACGCCATGAGTGAACTGAAATCTCGGCTCCAGTCCGATCTCACCCAGGCGATGCGCGAAAAGGATGAGGTCACGCTTGGCACGGTGCGTATGGCCTTGACCGCGATTACCAACGCCGAGGTTTCCGGCAAACAAGCGCGTGAGTTGACCGATGACGAGGTCATCGGTGTCTTGGCCACAGAGGCCAAGAAGCGTCGCGAGGCAGCTACGTCATATGACGAGGCCGGAGCTAGCGAGCGTGCCGAGCAAGAGCGCGCGGAGTTGCTCGTCATCACGCGCTACCTGCCCAGCCAACTCAGTGACGATGAACTGCATCAGATTGTCGCTTCCGCGGTTGAGACCGTTGCGGCAGAAGGTAAAACAGGGCCCTCCGCGATGGGCGCGGTGATGAAACTCGTGCAGCCCCAGGTCAAGGGTCGAGTCGATGGCTCGCTCGTCGCAACCCTTGTCAAACAGTTGCTGGCGCAATAACGAGCTATTCGACCGGTTCAATCGGTGCGGGCTCTGGTGGTGGCGAGGGCTCCGGTGCTGGCACGGTCGGCGTCGGGGTGGGCTCGGGGGCGGGCTCGGTGGGCGTTGGTTCGGGTTCCGGTGGGGTGGTCGCTCCACCCGGGACGGTGAAAGTGCGCGACGAACTCGCCTCACTCAGCCCGTCTGCAGAGTCGATGCCCACCACCGTCACCGAATAGGTCTCCCCCGGGGTGAGGCCGCTTATCGTGCACGACATGCGGCCGGTCGATGCGGAGGCTTCACACGTGGCGTCGGCAGGAGAGACCGTCGCGCGATAGCGCACGATTGGTTCAGCAGCTCCCACTTCAGCTGGATCCCAACTAATGCTCACGCTCGTGCTGTCGGGTGCCACGAAATCAATGTCGATGTTCCCGGGCGCCCCCGCGCGTACAGGTTCGGGAATCGTGGGAATAAACACCTGACCGCCGTTGACGCTTCGGACCGCCCCAAGCCCCCATGTGCTCTGCAATTGAAAATCCTGGGCGGGCGATGAAGACAAGGCCGCCATCATCGACTCACGCCAAATCGGACCAGGAATCTGGCCACCGGTGACATAGGAGTAGTACTGACCATTGATCGTCACGTCGGTCATCGGGTAGGCAAATCCGCCACGCGGATCACCTACCCACACCGCCGCCGCTAGTTCGGGGGTGTATCCCGCGAACCAAATCGCGGCATTGTCATTGGTAGATCCGGTCTTTCCCGCCGCCGCTCGGTCAGGCAGCGACATCGCAGCACCGGTGCGACCTGAAAGCGGGCCATCGATAACCCCGGTCAATACGGCCGTAATGGTGTCAGCCACACCCCGGTCGATAACCTGGCGACACCTTTCGGGGGCGACCTCAACAGGCGCGTCATTGCGATCGGTGATTTCAAGGATCGGTCGTGGTTCGCAATATTCACCGTGATTTGCAAGCGCGGCATACGCACCGGCCATGGACAGCGGAGAAACCTCCATCGTGCCCAACGAGAACGTCGGCACTCGCAACAAGCTCTCCCCGGTCGCACGATTGACGCCCATGGCCTCAGCGATTTCCGCCTGCCGACATAGGCCGTATCGTTCGGCAAGGGTGACAAAGTAGGTGTTCGTCGAGAAAGCCGTGGCCTGCCACATATCCAAGAATCCAGCTGAACCCGAGTTGCGTACCGTCACCGGGTCGAAATCCTCGCCGGTGGTGCAGTTGACGAAACCCTCGAAGGTCTTCGGGTTTGGCGAATCGATGCGCTCGGCGGGTGAAAACCCAGCCTCGAGTGCCGCAGCAAGGGTGAAGACCTTGAAGGTCGAACCCGCCTGCATCCCGATCGTTCCACCCATGCCTTGATCAACGTTGTAGTTGTAGGTGGTCTTGCCCTTGCCCTTCAGGCCCCACTCGCGGTTCTGCGTCATCGCAATGATGTTTCCGGTACCCGGTTGCACCAGGCTGATTGCAGCTGCGCGCTGACTGGGGTCTTTCATCGGGATGTACGCATTAACCGACTGGGTTGCTCCGCGTTGGGCGCGCGGGTCGAGAGTGGTGCGGATGGTGAGCCCGCCTCGCCGCAGCAGCGATTCGCGCTCAGCGGGCGTCGCACCGTAAACCGGATCGGTAGCCAGGGTGCGCACGACGTATTCACAGAAGTACGGCGCATACGAGGACGTGCAGCCGTTTCGCGGCAGCGATGGATTAAGCAGATCCTCCATGGGCACTTCGCGGGCGGCAATCGCCTGCGTTCGAGTGATGAAGCCGGCCTCCAGCATCTCGCCAATCACAATATTGCGGCGCGTTTGGGATTGTTCCGGATTGCGAGTGGGGTCAAAAGCTGTGGGGCGCTGCACAATTCCGGCGATTGTTGCCGCTTCGGAAAGTGTAAGGTCACTGGCTGGCTTCGAAAAATACCTGCGCGCCGCGGCTTCTACGCCGTAGGCCCCGCCACCGAAATACACGATATTGAGGTACTTCTCAAGAATTTGTTCCTTGGTGTATCGACGTTCGAGGGCTAGCGCGTAGCGAATCTCGCGTAACTTGCGAGCGGGCGTGCGGCCCTGGGCTGCTTCAAGTTCCACCCCATTGGTGGCCTCGGCAATCAGCACGTTTTTCACATACTGCTGGGTGATCGTTGACCCGCCCTGCACACTGCCACCGGAAGTTGCGTTGCTCACGATGGCGCGGGCGGTGCCGCGAAGGTCGACCCCCGGGTGTTCAAGGAAGCGAGCATCCTCCACCGCGACAATGGCCTGGCGCATCACCGGCGCCACAGATGCCAACGGCACAGCAATTCGATTTTGGTAATAGATCGTCGCCATGACAGATCCATCGGCCGAGAGAATGACCGAGCGTTCGGGCAGGTCGGGGTCATCCAGGGTGCTCGGTAGTGACTCAAAACTCTCCACGGCGCTGCGGGTGATCGCCCCGGCACCGGCAGCCAACGGCAAAACCATCGCAGCGGCCAC
This sequence comes from Actinomycetota bacterium, assembly GCA_017857875.1. GTDB lineage: Bacteria > Actinomycetota > Actinomycetes > S36-B12 > S36-B12 > M55B157. The sequence goes on from JAFMCH010000007.1 coordinate 9,766, forward strand.
CAGCCCGGCTAATCCCGCGATGGCAAGGAAGACCAGGCTGCGGCCCACGCGTGGGAGCACCCGAGGGCGCTCATGCTGCGGATCGCTCAGACTCACCGGGTTTACCTTTCGCTGCGGACAGGTCTCCAGGGTAAGCGACCAGATGCCCCCAAGCCCGGACGGCAACGGGGCCATCTTTGAGCAACTGTGACTCGAATCACGCAAAATGGTTAAATATAACTATATTAATCTAGTTATAATGCACCTGTCTGGTGACCGATGTTGCGCGTAACGTCCGGGCAATCGTGCGTGACAGATGTGATCGCACGTGACTGATGGTGCTGAGTGAGGCTTCACCGCCTCCAGGGAAGGGGACCACACCGATGGCCAGTTCGAATGAATGGACGGCAAACGCCGCCTGTCGCACGAGTGATCCAGATGCCCTATTCGTGCAGGGAGCGGCGCAGAACCGGGCTAAGGCCATTTGTTCCCGCTGTGTCGTACGCACCGAATGCCTCTCCGATGCTCTCGATAATCGCGTGGAATTCGGCGTGTGGGGTGGCATGACCGAACGCGAGCGACGTGCCCTGTTGCGTCGGCGTCCCCAGATCACCTCGTGGCGTGAACTACTCATCACCGCCCGTGATGAGTACCGCCGGGCAAGCGACATCGACGTTTCTCAAGCGTCCTGACGTACCTGCTCGATGGACTAGTCCTTGGAGTCTGCCGCCAGTAGGTAACCCACCTGGCGTAGTCCATCAAGGTCATGTACGTCTTCGGGCAGCGCCAGTACCTGGGCAATCGGCACCGTTGGGTGAGCTCCACTGAATCGTTGCGCTAGCCGCTCTTGCATGGCCACCGCGCGCTGTCGATCAGCATGCATCCGAAGTAGCGCGGCCGTTACCTGTGCATCATCGTCCTGGCCCAGATGCTCAGCACCCACAATTGCCTGTTCGGCAGTGAGGTCCTTTGCCCGCGAATGCGCGACCCGATTCAGTACCAGGCCGGCCAATGGCATGTTGTCATCATCGAGGCGTTCAACGAAAAATGAAGCTTCACGCAGAGCATCGCGTTCGGGTGCAGCGACGACGACAAAAGAAGTCCCCGGGTCTTGGAGCAGCTCATAGGTCGCCACAGCGCGTTCACGAAAGCCGCCGAACATCGTGTCTACGGCGGCCACAAACGCACCCAGGTCGGTGAGCAGTTGTGCGCCAAGGATCTTGTTCAATACACCCGTAAACAAGCCAAAACCAGCACCCAGGAGTCGCCCGATCCCGCGACTCGCACCACGCGCAGGTGCCGTCAGCACGCGAATGAAGCGCCCATCAAGAAATGATCCGAGGCGTTCGGGAGCGTCGAGAAAATCCAACGCTGATCGCGACGGTGGCGTATCCACGATGATCAAATCCCATCGACCATCCTCATCAGCTTGGGCACGCAACTGGCTCAGTTTTTCCATCGCCATGTACTCCTGAGTACCGGCGAACGAAGACGAAAGGGCCTGATAAAACGGATTTTCCAGAATCTGCTGCGCACGCTCTGGGTCGCTGTGCGACTCCACGACCTCGTCGAAGGTGCGCTTCATGTCGAGCATCATCGCGTCGAGGGAGCCACTGCCGGTCACACCCTTGACCGGGCGGGGGGTGTTGTCTAACTCAGTGAGGCCCATGGCTTGAGCCAAGCGTCGCGCCGGATCGATCGTCAGCACACACACCCTGCGGCCGTGATCGGCGGCTCGCAGCGCAAGCGCTGCAGCGGTCGTGGTCTTGCCCACGCCCCCTGCGCCACAACACACGATGATTCGGGTCTTGGGATCATCAATAACGGCGTCGAGATTGAGTGATGCCGCGGACAATTCCAGGGGTGAACCGGGCAGAAGTTCATCGATCATCACGCTCGGTTGATCATTGGCAGCGGTCATGCCATCCCCTCTTCGGTGAGCATGCTGGCTAATTCATACAGCGACGCAAGATCAATGCCACCGGCCAGGAACGGCAACTCATACACGGGAATCCCCAGCGATTGAATGCGCTCGCGCTCCACGGTTTCAAGGTGAACACGCGCAGCATGATCCTTTGCCTCGGCAAGTAGCGCATCGGTGACAGCGCGGCCCTGCTTTGATCGCACCGAGCCGAGGCCAGCACGTGCAACGTCGCTGGCTACTTCACTGCGGGACAACCCTGTTGAGCCGGCGCGTTCCAAGGCTTCGGCGCTCAGTGGTTGCGAGCGCGTCATGGTGACAATGATTCCGCCCATCGGCAACGCGGCGTCTTCGAGTTCCCCGACACCGTCGATCGTCTCTTGAACTGGCATCTCTTCTAGCAGCGTCGTGAGGTGAACGGCCGTGCGAGGCGACCGGAGCACACTCATCACTGAGTCAGCCTGATTACGAATCGGTCCCACCTTGGCCAAACCAGCAATCTCGGTGTTAACGTTCAAGAATCGAGTGATGCGCCCCGTAGGCGGAGCATCAAGAACAACCGCATCGTAAGGGCTGGGACTGCCTTTATCTTTGCGCCGCACCAACTCCACCGCCTTACCGGTGAGCAATACATCGCGCAAACCAGGCGCCACCGTGGTGACGAAATCAATCGCGCCCATTTTTCGCAGAACCGACCCGGCCCGTCGGAGGTTGTAGAACATCTCCAGGTATTCCAGCAGGGCTTCCTCAGGATCAACCGCCAGCCCCCAGACTTCGCCCCCACCAGGTGCCACCGCTAATTTCGTCTCCTCGTAAGGCAGCGGTGCAGTATCGAACAACTGGGCGAGACCCTGTCGTCCCTCAACCTCCATCAGCATCACGCGCTTGCCTTGACCAGCTAACGCCAACGCCAATGCAGCAGCAACGGTCGTCTTGCCCGTACCGCCCTTGCCCGAGACGATGTGCAGGCTGATATCCGATGAAGAGCGAGGCACCCGTTGAGCCTAACGGTGATCTCCCCCGAAGACCGGATGCACGCTAGGGTCGGCCTATGACGACCTGGGAGTACGCCACCGTGCCGCTACTGATTCACGCAACCAAGCAGATCCTCGATACGTGGGGATCTGATGGCTGGGAGTTGGTACAGGTTGTCCCTGGCCCGCAACCCGAGAACATGGTCGCCTACCTCAAGCGCCCCCTGGCCGGCTGAGACCTCGCTATGACGACCATCAGCGCCCGCCTGGCGGAGTTGGGCATCCAGATGCCCGAGGTTGTGCCACCCCTGGCCGCCTATGTGCCAGCGGTCATGACCGGCCGGTACGTCTACACGTCAGGTCAACTACCCAGCCGCCAGGGCGAACTGATGGCAACCGGCATCGTCGGGGTCGATGTGAACACCGAAACAGCCCAGGCCTGCGCACGCCAATGTGCCATCAACGCTTTGGCCGCGGCCGCATCGGCCTGCGGCGGAGTTGATCGTTTAGGCCGGGTGATCAAGGTCGTCGGCTTCGTGGCTAGCGCTGCAGACTTCACCGCACAGCCAGCCGTCATCAATGGGGCCAGCGAGACGCTGCTGGAGATCTTCGGTGATGCAGGCCGCCACGCGCGATCGGCTATCGGCGTCGCCAGCCTTCCCCTGGGCGTGCCCGTGGAGGTCGAGGTCATTTTTGAGGTGACCGACTGAGCCCGCGCATGCCTGAGGAACTCACGCGCCGGGCCGCGGCCATCGCAGCCGGGGACACGTCGTGGCAAATCCCCGAGGCCAGACCCGCAGCTACGGTGGTGCTCCTGCGCAACACCGAGGCTGGGCTCTCGACCTATCTGATGCGACGCACCTCGACCATGGCATTCGCCGCCGGCATGCACGTGTTTCCCGGTGGCCGCATCGATGCCGCCGACTTTGATTCATCCGTTGATGTGCGGGGCGACATCAATGCCGCACGAATGACCGCAGACGACCGCCTTGGTCGGGCGCTGATTATCGGAGCGGTCCGAGAAGTGTTCGAAGAAACCGGGGTTCTCCTGGCCGTCGACGAAGACGGCCGGTGGCCCGACATCGATGATCAGTGGGACGCCGATCGCCGCGTCATTGAACAGTCCTCAGCAACGATGGGCGGTGTTTTGGCCCGACGAGGGCTACACATCGATACCGCGCACCTTCCTTTGTGGAGTCACTGGATCACCCCGGAGGTCGAAGAGCGCCGCTACGACGTGCGCTTCTTCGCCGCGGTGGTGCCGGATAATCACATCGTGCGCGATGTCAGCGGCGAAGCCGACCATGTGCGTTGGGTGACCCCTGTCGAGGGCCTCGAGGAATTTTCCCGCGGGCAAATGGCCATGCTGCCCCCCACCGTCGCGACCCTTCGCGAACTCAACGCGCTGTCAACCGCCGAGAACCTCTCCATTCACGCGGCAGACCGGACCGTGCAACCACTGATGCCGAGAGCTCGCCTGGCCGCCGACAGCACCCTGGTGTGGGAGCTCATCAACGCCAGTAGCGATGAGGTCGTGTGGTCGATGAGCGACGCCCCAGCCGGTTCGGAGTCCCGCGGGATTCACTCGTGAGTGGTCGCCCGCTTGCTCTTGGCGATACCGACCCCTGGTCGGGCGGCTCCATCGGCAGCGATGCCACCTGCATCCTCGCTCCCAATCCAGGCCCCATGACCCTCGATGGCACCAACACGTGGATCTTAGGACCGGTCGATTCAGCAGACGTCATTGTCGTTGATCCCGGACCCGATGATGACGTTCATCTACAGCGGATTCTCCGTCATCTTGACCAGCGCGGCGCTCGCGTCTTCGCCACTTTGCTGACGCACGGCCACAGCGATCATTCGGCTGCGGCGCGCAACTGGCACGAACTCACCGGCGCTCCGGTGCTCGCGCTAGATCCGCTGCATCAGTTTGGTGCCGAGGGACTGGGCGCAGGCGACGTGATCTCGGTCGGCGAGGTGTCGGTCCGCGTTGTGGCGACGCCCGGGCATTCCGCAGACTCGATGAGTTTCTTGATGAATAACAAGATCCTGACCGGTGACACCGTGCTCGGCCGGGGCACGACTGTGGTGGCCTGGCCTGATGGCAACCTGCAGTCATATCTGGAGTCGCTGTCGGTGCTCACCGAACTCATTGATTCTTCAGGTGCCACGACTTTGCTGCCCGGACACGGGCCGGCGCTCGATGAACCCGCCAACGTGATCGCCGCCTACACCGCGCATCGACATGACCGGCTTGACCAGGTGCGCCGCGCTGTTGCCGCAGGCGCTCAAACCGCGACCGAGGTGGTCGCGATGGTGTACACCGACATTCCCGAAGCCGTACGACCGGCAGCAGAACTATCAGCCCAAGCCCAACTCGACTTTCTACGCTCCCGCTGACCGGGGCAACGGCTTGAGCAATAACCGTGCCGAGCGAGAACTGTGCCTAGCGAGCTCGGCGAGCTAGGCGATCAACGCTGAGCAACAGCACCTCTCGTTGATCTACGCGGATCCAGCCACGCTGGGTGAAGTCCGCGAGCGCCTTGTTCACGGTTTCGCGGGACGCACCGACGAGCTGAGCCAGTTCTTCCTGGGTGAGGTCGTGCTTAACCAGGGTGCCCTCTTCATGCCGCGAGCCGAATTTATCGGCCAACTCCAGTAGTGCCTTGGCCACCCGACCCGGTACGTCAGAAAAAACCAGGTCGGCCAGGGCGTCGTTCGTGCGCCGAAGCCGTCGTGCCAGGGCAGCGAGCAGCGCCTCGGCCACCTCGGGACGCCCGGCCAACCATGGATGCAGGCTGGTGTTGCCCAGAGCCAAGAAACGAGCGTCCGTCAATGCCGTGGCGGTGGCCGTGCGAGGTCCGGGATCAAAAAGCGACAACTCACCAAAGATCTCACCGGGACCCAACACCGCAAGGAGGGATTCGCGCCCGTCATTTGAGGCATGGCCAAGTTTGATTTTTCCGTCAACGATCACGTACATGTGATCGCCAATTTCACCCTCAGAAAACACCACGGTGCCACGCGGGGCGACCGTTTCAACCATCGACGCCCGCAAAGCTGCGGCTGCTTCAGCATCCAAAGCAGCAAAAAGCGGCGCCTGCATCAAAACGTCGTCCACTGAAGGTTCTCTCCTCATCGTCACGGGGCCCCGCTCCCCGTTGCCCATTGTGGCCTACGCGCACACACGCCGCGCACCGAGATCCCGCGTTTTGAGCGGGAGTGCCCAGCGGGCCAATGAGCACCTGGCAACCAGCGAACCAACCAAGGCGTACTCTTTTGAGGTGTCATCTGCAGCGACCTGTGATCTTGTAGCTCAAGTGCTGCGTCAGACGTACCCCGAGGCAGATTGCGAACTCGACTTCACCACTCCGCTCGAACTACTCGTGGCCACCGTGTTGTCGGCACAGTGCACCGATCAGCGTGTCAATGCGGTCACGCCTGGCCTTTTTGCTCGCTACCCCGATGCGCCAGCCTTTGCCGGAGCAGATCTCACCGAACTTGAAGAGCTCATCCGCCCGACCGGATTTTTCAAGACAAAGGCGCGTCACATCAATGGCATCGCCCAGGAATTGTGCAGCCGATTTGGTGGCGAGGTTCCTGATCGACTTGACGACCTGATCACCCTGCCCGGAGTCGGCCGAAAAACCGCCAATGTCGTGCTCGGCTACGCCTTTGGCATTCCAGGGATCACGGTGGACACCCATGTCGGGCGAGTCGCACGCCGCCTGGGTTGGACGGATAACACCGATCCCGTTCGGGTGGAGCACGACCTGATGGATTTATTCGAGGCCAAAGACTGGACGATTGTCAGCCAAGACCTCATTTGGCACGGACGCCGCTGCTGTGTGGCGCGAAAGCCACGCTGTGAGCAGTGCCCTGTCAGCCAGTGGTGTCCGGCGAGTCTTACCACCGCGGGGATTGATCAATAGTGCGGCGAATTCTTCGAAGTGGAGTTCCCGTCGCCGTTGCCGTGGCTGCACTGGCGTTAGTAACCGCATGCACCGGCGCCGATGGTTCGGTCGCCGGCGACCGAGTGACCACGTCGCCCAACTCAACCTCGAGTGACTCCGCCGCGACCGATACCACCACGAGCCCGCGCGATCCAGCGCTAGTGCCGCTGGTCATTGCGGCCGGACTTACCGAATGCCCACCATCAGATCGAGCCGCCAAGGCAATTGAGCCGATCGGGCGAGTAGGCGGCGGGTTACCGGTGCTGTCTCTGCCATGCCTCGGCGGGGGCCCCGACGTCGTACTTTCAGGCCTTCGCGGAAAACCAATGCTGATCAATGTGTGGGCGTCATGGTGTCCACCCTGCATCGCTGAGATGCCTATCTTGGCGAAAGCAGCTCGCGACTATCCCGACGACCTTCTGGTGCTGGGAATCGATATTCAAGATCGCCCCGCCGCCGCGCTTGATCTCGCCGCGGCTCTCGACATCAACTTTGCCTCTGTGGTGGACCCAGCCTTCGATATTCGCGCACCACTTGTCATCCCGGGGCCTCCGGTGACTTTTTTCGTTGATGCACAGGGAATTATTCAAGGTCGGCAAGACGGCGCATTCCCAACTGAGGAAGCGCTCGCCGAACAACTGGCCACATACCTGGGGTTGATTAATTGATGTCCTTTGACAATCGCGATCCACGTGTCGGCTGGATCGATGACGAGATAACCGTGCCAACATGGCTTGATCCGCTGCGCACGAACGTGCGCGGAGTTCCGGTGTCAGCGCTCACCCGGTTCACTCCACCCGCCCAAGGAGGTCGACACTCCGCCGTCCTTATCTTGTTGGGAAACAACGAGTTTGCGCCTGACCTCCTCTTGATTGAGCGCGCTCACACGATGCGCGCACATGCTGGCCAACCGGCATTTCCTGGCGGAGCGCGAGACGATAGCGATCGAGACACTCGCCAGACAGCGCTACGTGAGGCTCAGGAGGAAACGGGTCTTGATCCGGCTGGCGTCAGCACCTTCGGCTCCCTCCCGGACCTATGGGTGCCCGTGTCGGGATACATCGTGACGCCGATCTTGGGCTGGTGGCATCAACCCTGTCCGGTGAGCGTTGTCGATACCGATGAGGTCGCAAGCGTGCATCGTGTGCCGATCAGCGAACTCGCTGACCCGGCAAACCGACTGCAGGTACGACACCCGAGTGGTTACGTGGGCATGGGCTTTCGTGTCCGCGGATTGCTGGTGTGGGGTTTCACCGCTGGGATCGTCAGTGGTCTGCTCGATCTGGGGGGCTGGGCGCAACCCTGGGATCGCGAGCGCCTAGAAGATCTCGACGGCGGGGCTGCTTGATGACCCGGACCACCAAGCGCTCGAGCCGTGATTACCGATGAATATGGTCGACTGGGTTGTTATCGGCGCGATCGCAATCTTTGCGTGGACCGGCTGGCGGCAGGGATTCGTCGCCGGACTGTTGTCTTTCGCCGGCTTCCTCGGCGGCGGCATCCTGGCAGCCATCGCGTTGCCGCCAATCGTCGAACGCTTGAGCGTGCCTGATTTTGTCGGTGCCATCATTCTGGCCGGGGCTATCGTGGCCATGGCACTGATCGGCCAAATGCTCACGTCAATCGTGGGCCGACGGCTACGCGCCGGCATCGAATGGGGCGGCCTGCGCACCATGGACAACATCGGAGGCGCTGCGCTCAACGTCGTTGCCCTATCGGTGATTCTATGGATCGTCGCGTCCGCGGTCATCGTGCTGCCCGATCAGAACCTGGTGCGCCAGGTGCGCGGTTCTGTGGTTATCACCGGCATTGATCGCGTTGTTCCCGATAGCGCCCGTGACTGGTTCGTCGGACTTCGAGATGCTGTAGATGCCTCAGGCCTGCCGCGTGTCTTTGCGGGCATCGGCATTGATGCAGGGCCGCCCGTGCCCGCTCCCGATCCCGCGCTATTGAACGACCCGGCAGTTCGTGCCGCGTGGCCCTCGTTGACTCGAGTGTTTGGCCCAGCCTGCGAAAAGAACATCACCGGATCCGGTTTTGTCTATGCACCCGAACGCATTATGACCAACGCCCACGTAGTCGCGGGCGTCAGCGAGCCTCGCATTCGCATCCCCGGCGACCCCGAGTCGTATCGGGGACGTGTGGTGGCCTTTGACGCTGAACTAGACGTCGCCGTCGTGTACGTGCCAGGTTTGCGCGCCCCGGCCATTGACTTCAGCAATCAACAAGCCCAAACCGGGGACTCGGCCGTAGTCGCTGGGTTTCCCGGTGGGGGCGACCTGACGGCAATTCCTGCCCGCATCCGAGGTGTCCTTGAGGCACGCGGTGAAAATATCTACGGTCGCGTCGGACCGGTTCGCGAGGTGTATTCATTCCGTGGCGATGTTCGCCCCGGAAATTCCGGTGGTCCGCTGCTTTCACCAACCGGCGACGCATGGGGAGTTGTCTTCGCATCAGGAGTGGGTGAAGAAGACACCGGCTATGCCCTCACCGCCGCACAGGTCGCCAACATCGCCGCGCAGGGGCGACAGGCAACAACCGCCATCCCCACCACTGCCTGTCGAACGCTTTAGCGGGCAGGCTCATCGCTCACTGTCCTCGACCATTTGCTCGGGTGGACGACCGTTCCAGAGCAACACGATGAGTGCATTGGCCGCATCAGCGGATACATCACCGGGTCTACCAGACATCAGGCTGACAACTCCATCAGCAGCGCGACTCCAGAGGCGTTTTGCGCCGATCTCATTGCCACGAGCGCGATGCGTTAACGCGGCGGCAGCCTGGGCCATGGCCCGCCACCAGGCGGCCTCGGTTGCCACACAACATTTCCAGCGCTGCTCGAGCACTTCATGAGCGTGAAACGGTAATCCGCGGTCAATATAGGCAATGGCTTCGTCCAGTGCGGTTGCCGTGTCGATGTGATGACGTTCTGGCACCTGTGCAACGCCGATGCTTCCCCACGCCAACGGTCGACCGAGGCGATCGCGCGGGCGTGTGTTGCTCAGTCGGCGAATTCGCTCAGCCATGGCAACAATCGATCACGAAAAGCGGATGGATCCTCCTCATGTGGAAAATGGCCGGTGCCATCGATGACGGCAAACTCAAATGAATTGCCCGCCCACGCCTGTGAACCAGCAGCGGTACGCGTGAGCACCGACTCGTCGGCACCTCCGTGAATCTGCAACACCGGAACGTTGATCGGCTGGTCCATGCGCTTGGCGTATTGCAGTCCATCACTGCGCACAACCGAACGAAATGCCCAACGGTGATATTCCACCGCGCAGTGCGCCGTGGGCCACAGCGAAAAAGCAGAACGATAGATCAACGAAGTCTCAGGATCTGGCCATGACGGTGTCGCCGACCAATCCTGGAGAATCTCACCGATCCGGGCACAGTCATCGGCCATCAGCGCTCGCTCGGGCAGAAATGGCCACTGAAAGCCCACCGCATACATCGACTGGCGCCGTTGCACCCCATCGCGGAAGACAGCACGTCGTAAGCGACGCGGATGCGGAATCGACACCGGCACGATTGCCCTGGTGACCTCCGGAGTCAAGATCGGCATGCTCCATGCAGCCAGGCCACCCCAGCCGTGCCCGACCACAATCGCCGACTCGGCGCCAAGCGATCGAATCACCCCGGCCACGTCATAGGCCAACGTGGTGGGGTCATAACCATGCGGGGTGTGATCGCTGCCGCCGTATCCGCGCAAATCCATTGCCACGGCCCGAAAACCAAGATCGGCCACTGCGCTCAGGTGTTCATGCCAGGTCCACCAGAACGTGGGAAACCCGTGCAGAAAAATCACCATAGGTCCGGTGCCGATCTCGGCCACGTGAAAGCGGGCTCCGTTGGCCGAAACATCGCGATGGGTCCACGGACCCGGGGCATAAATGACGGCCTGGGGATCCAATAACTGCCCGCTAGCAGGCTCGCCGGGCGACGTAGCCGACGAGTCTTCGCCGCTCAGTTGCTTGCGCCGGGAGGCAGGGTGCCTGCATCCGGCGCCGGCGAACCCCTGAGAGCCTTCTTCGTTTTTTCGATTTCAGCGATCGTACGCTCAGGCCCCTTGATTTTCTTCGCCGCGCTGCGACCGAGCAGACCCAAAATGACGGCGACTAGGAACAAGAACGCTGTGACAATGCCAAAGCCGGCCCATACCGGCAACCCCAGCGCGACCAACACGTAGGCGATGGTGACCAGGAGGAACAGCCCGCCAACGGCCGCCATCGTGATGGCACCGGTCAGTAATCCACCGGTCTTGGCCGCAGCCTGCGCGCTCCCGGCCAACTCGAGCTTGGCTAGTTCAACCTGCGCCTTGATGAGCTTCTGCAGGTCTGCAATCGCGGTGGTGACCAGCCCCTTGAGCGAGGTATCCGTGCCCGGAGGGGTGTCTGAGTTAGGCACAGGACTAGGGCGAACCGAACCAGACATGAGCATTTCCCTCCAACGCAGACATGGCGCCGAGCACCGCCAACCCTCCCGAGGTTAGTGGGTCACCGGCACCAAAGGGAACCTTGAGGGGCTAGCGGTCGACAGAATTTGACTCATCTTGCTGGTAGACATCTGGAATTCCATCGCCATCCTCATCGGCCTCTTCGATGGCGGCCACCTGTCGATAGTGCCGATTTCGGGCCAGCAGCAACGCCGCTGCCGCCATCGCTGACAGCACCGAGGCGGCCAGTACGGCCGTCTTTGCGGAGGTGAGTAGGTCGGGATATTCGAAGTAGGCAAGTTTGGTGATCAACAACGACACGGTGAAACCGATACCCGCCAGCAGACCGATCGCGGTGACGTCGCTCCATCCAATCGAGGCACTCAAGCTGGCCTTGGTGAAGCGGGCGACAACCCATGCGGTCAGCAGAATACCCACGGGTTTACCCACGAATAGACCGATCAACACACCCAGCGCCACCGGATTGGACAGCGGCTCAATGAGCCCGGTAGCCCGCAGATCGACACCGGCATTGAAGAAGGCGAACAGCGGTAGACACAATCCGGCACTAATCGGCAAAATCATGCGCTGCAACCGATCCGCCGGAGATTGGCCCTCACCAGGATCAACAGTAGTTCGTGTAAGCAGCGCCAACGCAACACCTGCAACCGTGGCATGAATGCCGCTTTCGTGAACACACACCCAGATCACGAGCACGAGAGGTACATAAATCAGCGGGGTGCGCACGCGACGGCGCTGCAGCCACCAGTACAGCACCAGGAGGGCGATAGCCCCAATGAAATACCAGGGGAAGAACCCCTTGGAGTAAAAGATCGCGATAACCATAATGGCACCTAGATCGTCAACGACGGCCAAGGTGAGCAAGAAAGCGCGCAGGGCGACGGGCAACTTCCGGCCGACCACGGCCAAAACCGCCAGCGCGAAGGCAATGTCGGTGGCCATCGGCACACCCCAACCCGATAACGCGCCCGCTTCGCTTGATCGCATGGCGATGAAGACGAAGAACAGCGCGGGCACGACCATGCCGCCAATCGCTGCGGCAATCGGCACCACGGCCTGGGCGGGCTTACTCAAGGTGCCGTGTGTGAGTTCGTGCTTGAGTTCGAGGCCGGCGACGAAGAAGAACACGGCCAGAAGGGCATCGGCAGCCCATGTTGACAGACTCAAATTGAGATCGAGATTGAACGACCCGATGACGATATCCGGGCCGATCTGGATCGCGGACAAATCGAAATAGGCATCGCCCCAGCGGCTGTTAGCCCACACCAGCGCGATAACCGCGGCGATGAGTAGCAAGATGCCGCCGATGGTTTCCCCGCGCAAGGCCCGAAGCAACCAAATGCGCTCAGCAAGCGCCGGTCGGGCAAAAATCTCGTGCTCAACGGCCTGCATGAGGTCCTCTCCTCGGGATGAACATTGCCGTCCACCAGACAACGTCTCAAGCAGCCTACCTGGATTTGTCCGGCGGTCTAATCCTCACCGGATGACGTCTGCATACCCTCGGCAATGAGGCTCATGACGGCCGGATCAGCCAGCGTTGTGGCATCACCCAATGCCCGGTGCTCGGCCACATCTCGCAGCAACCGACGCATGATCTTGCCCGATCGAGTCTTCGGCAATTCAGCGACGACCATAATCTGACGGGGCTTGGCAATCGGTCCGATTTCTTGGGAAACGTGAGCGCGTAACTCACCAATCAGTGCATCGGGATCAGTCGCGGTCTCGATGCCGCCACGAAGGATCACAAACGCCACGATGCCCTGGCCGGTCATGTCATCGGCGGCGCCCACGACGGCAGCTTCAGCAACGCTGGGATGGGACACCAGCGCAGACTCGACCTCGGTCGTGGAAATGCGGTGCCCGGACACATTCATCACATCGTCAACGCGACCGAGCAGCCACATCGCACCGGTTTCGTCCAGTTTGGCCCCATCGCCAGCGAAGTAGTACTGCGGCCAGCGAGACCAGTAGGTGTCGACGTAGCGCTCATCATCGCCCCAGATGCCGCGCAACATGGCCGGCCACGGCTCGGTCAGCACCAAATATCCGCCACCGCCATTACCGACGGGCACACCGTCGTCATCGACCACCGCCGCCCCGATACCCGGCAGTGGCCCCATGGCAGAGCCCGGCTTGCAGTCGGTGACACCAGGCAACGGCGCGATCATCATCGCTCCGGTCTCGGTTTGCCACCAGGTGTCCACGATCGGGCAGCGGTCACCGCCAATGACTGCGCGGTACCACATCCACGCCTCAGGATTAATCGGCTCACCCACACTGCCGAGCAATCGAAGGCTGCTCAGATCATGTTCGGCCGGAATCTGAGCTCCCCATTTCATAAAGGTACGAATCGCCGTGGGTGCCGTGTAGAGCAGCGTTACGCCGTATTTGGCCACGATCTCCCACCAGCGACCCTGATGCGGGGTATCGGGCGTGCCCTCGTAAATCACCTGGGTCGCACGGTTAGCGAGCGGTCCGTAGACGATGTATGAGTGGCCGGTGACCCAGCCGACATCGGCCGTACACCAATACACATCAGTGTCAGGTTTGAGATCAAACACGTTGTAGTGCGTGTAGGCGGTCTGCGTGAGATAACCGCCTGTCGTGTGCAAGATGCCCTTGGGCTTGCCGGTGGTGCCAGAGGTGTACAAGATGAAAAGCGGATGCTCAGCGTCGAAGGCTTCAGCGGTGTGTTGCTCGCTCTGGCGATCGACCACGTCGTGCCACCACACATCGCGCCCCTGCGTCATCACAACTTCGCCACCGGTGCGCCGCACCACCAACACGTGACGCACACCGGGTGTAAGTGCCACGGCTTCATCCACTGCCGGCTTCAAGGGCATTGCCGAACCACGCCGGTACTGACCATCGGCAGTAATCACCACAGTCGCCTTCGCATCATCAATGCGCGATCGCAATGCCTCGGCGGAAAAACCCGCGAACACCACCGAATGAGGCGCGCCAATCCGCGCGCACGCGAGCATCGCGACTACGGCCTCTGGAATCATCGGCAGGTAGATCGCCACAGTATCGCCAGCCTTGACGCCTAATTCCGTCAGAGCGTGGGCCGCTTGGGACACCTCCGCCATCAACTGGGCGTAAGTGATCGTGCGGGTGTCGCCCGGTTCGCCTTCAAAGTGCAACGCCACCTGGTCGCCGTAACCATCGACGACATGGCGATCTACGCAGTTGTACGCCACATTCAATCGACCATCGACGAACCAACGGGCGAATGGCTGCCGGCTCCAATCGAGCACCTGCGACCACGGTTGGTCCCAGGTCAGTCGACCTGCCTGCTCGGCCCAGAAGCCCAGCCGATCGGCCTTGGCTGACTCCACCAGAGCCCTGGTCGCATTGGCGTCGGCTGCGAACTGTGGGGTCGGTGGAAAGACTCGATTTTCGTGCAACAGGTTTTCCAGGCCGTGCTCATGATCGGATTCACTTACGGGCGCCACGACGGTCTCCTCCACAAACTAGCGATCGGACTCCGGTCTCCACGGTAGCCCGATGATGGGGCTTGGCGCGTCGGATGGAACGTATTGGGCGCCGGATACGTCAAGATGGGGACTATGGGTGGTCGAAGAATCGACCACCCGCGCCGTCTTGTTGCCGCTGATCAGGAGAGTGCTTGTGCGACCCCGCGTGCTGATTCCGCTCCTGTTTGCGATCGCAGCGGCCATGGGGCTCGTGCTCGGGGCAGTATTGCCCTCAAACAGCGCCACGATCGCGGCTGACCAGGCCACGCCTACCCCCGATGCATCACCCGCACAACCCACCGAGCCCGGTACCGATCCAGACGAGTCGCCGAGCCCGGATGTGCCGGCCGTAGGGGATGTGACCGGTGCCGGAGGCGGCGTCTCCGCGGTCAATCTGCCCCAGCCGGCGTTCGACACCACGCCTCTCAAGCCCGGTGAGACGCCGCCGCAGTTCGTCGTGGTCTCCTTTGACGGATCCGGCAACGACGGCGTCTTCCATCAATTCATGGACACCGCAGACGCCACCGGGGCGAAGTTCACGTTTTTTCTCTCTGGCATCTACATGCTGCCCGACGATAAGCGCTTCGAATACACCAATCCCGGCCGCTCTGCTGGCGAATCAGGCATCGGCTTTGGTGGCACCGCCGACGATGTTCGCGGTCGCGTAGAAAACTTCCGTGAGGCCTACGAAAAAGGTCACGAGATCGGCACCCACTTCAACGGTCACTCCTGCCAGACAAACACCGGATCCGTGCAGACCTTCACGAGCGCTGACTGGGATTCAGAGCTTTCCCAGGCTGAGCAATTCATCGACGATTGGGCTGCCAACACCGGCACCGTCGACGTCAATCCACTGCCCTTCAACGGTTCTGTCTACAAAGGCGCCCGCACTCCGTGCCTCGAGGGTGACCGCGACGCCATGTACCCGGTCTTCGCAGATCACGGCTTCACCTACGATGCATCCAATACCGGTTTCTTCCAGTGGCCGGTCAAGAACTCCTACGGACTGTGGGATTTTCCACTCGCCACACTCAAAGTCGGCGATACCGGGCGTTCAGCGATCGCAATGGATTACAACATCTACTACCAGGCCTCTAACGGCGAAACCAACGTCACCGACCCCGCCCAATGCGCCGAGATCGAACGCATCTCCTACGACACGTTGATGAACGCACTCACCGCCTCCTACAACGACACCCGCGCGCCACTGATCTGGGGCATGCACTGGAGTCAGTACGCCTGTGGCGCGTTCATCGACGCAACACGCGAATTCGTCACGAATGCCACGGCCCAATTCCCCGACGTGCGTTTCGTCAGCTTCGATCAACTCGCGCAGTGGCTCGACGCGCAGGATCCGGCCGTTCTGGCCCAACTGCAAGCACGCGGCAGTCAGTTGTACTAGGCGGTGCGGGCCCCCACCAGCCCCTCACGTGCGCTCGATACCTGCGTCTGGTTGTGTGTGCAGGTGGCAACCCCCGCTGATCCACTCGGCCAACTCGCACAGTTTCCCGGTGTTGAGCAGGCCTGCTTGACCGCTCGAGATGAGATCGACGCGCTGCTATGGGACCGAACCCTGCGAGCTAGGGCTGAAGAGATCGTGGCTGAATCTGCCCTGCAGGGCGCGCGGGCAAGCGCGGCGCTCGAAGGGGCCGAGGTCTCGCTCGATGCGATGCGCTCGGGCGTCGCCGGTGAAGATTCACCAATGGGGCGCGCCGTAACCGCCGCCGTCGCGGTGACCGCTGCGCTTCCGCGCCAGGTCGAGACCTGGCAGCGCGCACCCATGCAGGTCATCGCGCATCTGCACGTGCTGGCCGCGCGCGGATTTGATGCTGGCGACACTCGGGGACGCCCGCGAGCCACGGACGAGGTCGTTGATCCGCTTCATTTGGGGCCACCGCCACCCGTATCTGACATCTCACCACGACTAGATGCACTCGCCTCGGTGCTCACGCGCCCGACAACAGCGCCGGCCGTGTTGGTCGCCGCGATCGCGCACGGAGAATTGCTCGCCCTTCGACCCTTTACCTGGGGCTCTGGCCTGATCGCTCGAGCATCCGTGCGGTTGGTGCTCGCAGCACGAGGGGTCGACCCCGACCTGTGGGGCTGCCCCGAACTCGGCATGCTCGCTGCCGGTCGCCCCTCCTACGTCAAAGCGCTTCGGGGATATGTCAGCGGAGAGCCCGAGGGGGTGGCGGAGTGGATTTGCTGGAACACCCGCGCGATTTGTGTGTCCGAGCAACGGGTCTAAGTCCGACCGCTAACCTCATGCCCCATGGACCATCCCGCCCGCACCGGGCTCATCGGTGCCGCCTTCGCCATCGGCCGCAGTTTTCAACCGAATCTGCTCACCCGCGGCAGTGTCGATCAAGCGATCATCACCGGGGCAACCTCCGCAGGGGCCTACGGTGTTTTTTCGACCGGAGACTCGTTCATCAGTGCGATTGCGTCACGGTTGAGTCGCCAAGAGCACCCCACGGCACCCGCACGTCTCGCCGTGGCGGGCGTGGTCGGCGCCGCCGGTGCTGGTCTATTCAGTGCGGTGCGGTGGCGCGAGCACGAATCAAACCGACGTTCCCTTCTGCGACTGGCCGGCCAAACGCTGGCCGTCGGTTCCACCATGAGCATGGCCTCCACACTCACCGGTCGCCATTCGCAAGGGCGTCGGGCCGCACTTGCCGTAGCAGCGGGCACCGGCCTCGCCTCCTGGTTGATCACCCAACCCTGGCGTGCAGCACCCGGGTCACTGCTTGACGAGCAACTGCCGGGTTCGCTCAAACGAGCCGATGAGCACTTCTTCGAAGACTCCGTCCGCGAGGTCAAGCCGCTGGAGGCCGTGGGCATCGCAACCGCTGTCAGCGCAATTACCTACGGGCTAGCCCGACTCGAATCCGGGCTGACCGGGGTATCCAGCCGCGCCGCCACGGTCATCGTGGGAGGCGAACCGGCTGATCATCGACTGCTCGGCCGAATGACCGCAACAGCTATCAGTGCCACCGTCGCGTACATAGCGATTGCGCGCGTCTCAGAAATGCTCAGCAAGGGTGGCGGTTCGATCGAACCAGGGCACGCCACGCCCCCCACCTCGCCGATGATCACCGGATCTGCGGCGTCCGGTTTGCCATGGGATAAGCAAACCCGTGAAGGCGCACGCTGGCTGAGCATGACCCTCGAGCCTGATTCGATCGCCTCGATCATGGGTGTTGATACGGCTGCACAACCCATTCGCGTGTACGCCTCACTCGATATCGCTGAGACTGACGCTGCTCGGGCCCAGGTGTTGCTCGATGAAATCGATCGCACTCAAGCACTGCAACGCAAGTACTTTGCCCTGTTTTCACCGACCGGTTCAGGCTACGTCAACTATGTTGCTAACGAGACCTTTGAATACTTGACCCTAGGCGACTGCGCGGCAGCGGCCATCCAGTACTCCGTCCTTCCCTCGGCACTCTCCCTCGGCGATGTCGGCACCGGCACCGCCCAGACACGAATGGTTGTCGACGGTGTTGTCAAACGGCTACTGGAAATACCGGCCGAACAGCGACCGAAGTTCTTCCTATTCGGCGAAAGCCTTGGCTCGCAGGTCAGCGAAGACATGTTCCGTGGCACGTGGATTTACGGACCAACCGGTGCCGGTATTGACGCGGCCCTGTGGATCGGCACGCCTTCGGCCACCGAATGGCGTAAGCAACTGTGGGGTAACCACAGCATCGCCGATGCGCCCAATCCCGGACCGGGATCTATCTACCTTCCGCGCACCGTGGCCGATTGGCGGGCTCTGTCCGAGGCCGAGCGCGCCGAGGTTGACTTCCTGCTCCTACAGAACGGTGACGATCCGATCCCGAAGTTCGGTACCCAGGTGCTGTGGCGCCGCCCGGATTGGCTCGGACCCGTGCGACCAATCGGCAGTCCCCGCACGACCCAGTGGGTCCCCGGCACGACCTTCTTGATGACGTTCCTAGACATGCTCAATGCACTTACGCCAACCCCTGGCATCTTCGCCGAAGGCGGTCACGACTATCGCGATGTGTTGCCCGATGCAATGCGATACACCTGGCGACTCCCAGCCACACCCGAGCAGATTGCCCGGGTCAATCTCGCTCTGCGGCAACGTGAATTGGCCTGGGAACTACACCGAGATCGAGCCGCTGCGCTCGCTAAGCCCGAGGCTGACCAACCCGAGGCACTACATAAGGTGCTGGATACCGCGAGCAAGTATGTCGGCCACCGGGTCGATGCAGACGAACTTGACCGCATCATTACTCAGGGACTTCAACCGACCGCAGCATCGATTACGCAGTCTGCTTAGTTTTCGGTTGAGACCATCCATGTGGCGTCAACCAGGTCCCACTCCGGTGGAATCAATCCTTCGACAACGGGGCCGTTGGCAAACCACGGCGAAGGAGCAACCACGGGTGTGCGTGGGTTATTCATCCACGCAGCCCACCAGCTAAAGGTCGAGTTCGCGATCACGTGCGCGCCACCGTGACTCATCACCCACATTTCCTCGGCTGCGCTTCCATCGCCCCCGACTGTCAGGCCATCTACGACCTCAGCGGCTGCAGCATGATCATCAGAAAAAACCCACACCTCACCCGTCACGCCGCGTTGTCGAAGTCGCTCGATGCCGTTGGCGTAGTAATCACGGGCCAGTAGGCCAAACTCCGGAAGTTTCGCGTAGTCGCCTCGACGGACGTGCACAATGATCGGCTTTTCCGCAGTGGCACGCGCGGACCACTGTCTGGCCCAATCACTGGGCTGCTTGAGATCAGGGCGACGAGGCGTTCCGAAGTCTAAGGCCGTTGCCGCGATCTTCCATGATTGAAAATAGCCACGCAGTCGAGCACCTTGAGGTTGTTGCAGCAGTGACGGATCGTGACCCACATGAGTGGACTCATGGATTCGCATCCTGTGCTGTAGCCAGGGACTGGCCCGAACGGCTTTCGCCCAGGCCCGGCTTGGGTACCGCCCCGGCGTTGACCACCAGCGCCGGTCGGGCAACCAGGTGCCGGGCAGCTCGAAGTCCGTGATGGCAATGCCATGGTCGGTGATTCCGTGCCTGGCCTGACTCAGGTCGATGTCTAGCCCCGTGCCGCGCATGCCAGCTACGGCAGCACCCGCGTAGTAGCCAAATAACTGATTACCCAGGCCACCGATGAGCCGCACGGTTACCGGTCGCGCCACGAATCACACCAGAAGTTCGGCGATTTGAATCGCATTGAGGGCCGCGCCCTTGCGCAGATTGTCATTGCTCACAAACATCGCCAAGCCACGTCCATCGGGTACACCGGGATCACTTCGTAGGCGTCCAACGAAACTCGGATCATTACCGGCAGCCATTTGCGGGGTGGGCACATCGGTTACGACAACTCCTTGCGCTGCAGCGAGAATTTCACGAGCCCTCTGCACACTCAGGGGCCGTGCAAATTCAGCATTGATTGAAAGCGAGTGACCGGTAAACACCGGCACGCGCACGCAGGTGCCTGAAACCGCAAGATCATCAATGCCTAGAATCTTGCGACTTTCGTTTCGCAACTTTTTTTCTTCGTCGGTCTCGTAGAGGCCGTCATCAACGATTGAACCAGCCAGCGGCAACACATTGAACGCGATCGGCGCGACGTACTGCTGCGGCGCGGGCCACGCGATGGCCGTACCCGAATGCACCAGTGCCGTCGGATCTGCATCTAGGGCGGCACGCACCTGGTTATCAAGTTCACGTACGCCGTTGAGGCCTGATCCGGATACGGCCTGGTACGTGCTCACTATGAGGCGCTGCAGGCCAGCCTCTTTGTGTAAAGGCATCAGAACTGGCATCGCAGCCATTGTGGTGCAGTTGGGATTGGCGATGATGCCCTTGGGGCGCGTGTTCGCGGCCTCCGGATTAACCTCGCTCACCACGAGCGGCACCTCGGGGTCCATACGCCACGCTGATGAGTTGTCGATGACGACCGCACCGGCTTCAACGAATCGTGGTGCCTGGGCGGTAGACGTCGCGCCGCCCGCCGAAAACAACGCGATATCAATGCCACTTAGGTCAGCGGTCGCTGTGTCTTCGACGACGATCTGCTCATCACGCCACGACAGTGATGTACCGGCAGACCTCGCGGAAGCAAAAAAGCGTATGCTCTCCAACGGAAATTGACGCTCATCAAGAAGTTGACGCATAACGCCACCCACTTGACCAGTGGCACCAACCACCGCGACCGTAGTCATCGGCCGGTACCCGCATAGACAACGGCTTCACCGTCGGCATCAAGACCGAATGCTGTGTGCAGGGCGCGAACAGCCTCGGCTGCCACCGCCGCACGCGTAACGATAGAAATTCGAATCTCTGAGGTCGAGATCATTTCCACGTTGACACCTGCTTCGGCAAGCGAGGAGAAGAAGGTGGCCGACACCCCGGGATGCGAGCGCATTCCGGCACCCACAAGCGAGATTTTCGCGATCTCATCATCAAAGGCGAGGCTGGCGAATCCGATCGCATCGCGCACTGCTTCAAGGGCGGCCAACGCTTTCGCCGCTGAACCCTGCGGGCAGGTGAACGTCACATCGGTGCGGCCGGTGGCCTCCGCCGACACGTTTTGCACGATCATGTCGATGTTGATGTTTGCATCTGCCAAAGCGGTGAAGATCGCCGCTGCCTCACCGGGCCTGTCCGGCACACCCACGACGGTGATCTTGGCGTCATTGGTGTCGGCGACCGTGCCAGAGATGATCGGCTGTTCCACGGTAGAGCCTCCTTGTGCGTTGCGGACGATTCGATCAGTAAGGGCCCGGTCAGAGAGCACCCAGGTGCCTTCGTGGGCAGAAAACGATGAGCGCACGTGCACCGGTAGGTCAAAGCGGCGCGCGTATTCAACGCTACGCAGGTGCAGCACCTTGGCACCGGCAGCGGCCAATTCCAGCATCTCCTCATAGGTAACGGAGTCGAGTTGTCTGGCGCGAGGAACGATCCTGGGGTCGGCGGTGAATACGCCGTCAACGTCGGTATAGATCTCACACACATCGGCAGACAGTGCGACGGCTAAGGCGACCGCCGTCGTGTCTGTGCCACCGCGACCCAAAGTGGTGATGTCTTTGGTGTCTCGCGCTACACCTTGAAAACCGGCCACGATCGGAATGGCCCGATCATCGAGCGCGCTGCGAATGCGTCCAGGCGTGACCTCAACGATGCGGGCTGCCCCATGCGCGGAGTCAGTGATCATGCCCGCCTGGGAGCCGGTGTAGGAGCGAGCTTCTGCGCCCAGATCATGAATAGCCATTGCCAACACGGCCATGGAGATTCGCTCACCTGCGGTGAGCAACATGTCCAGCTCGCGCGCAGCAGGCTTCGGTGACACCTGTTCGGCCAACTCGATCAGGTCGTCGGTGGTGTCGCCCATCGCCGAGACCACGACGACCACTTCGTGGCCTGCTAGATGGGTGTCCACGATACGGCGGGCGACACGCTTGATGCTGTCAGCATCGGCGACTGAGGAGCCGCCAAACTTCTGCACGATCAGACTCACGCGTTCGCACTCCCTGGGCGCGCGCGCCGGACGCCCCCGTCTGGGGCGATCACCTTCGGCGGAAACCCCAGTCTAGCCCGTCCTGCTGACCCAACAATTCTGGTCGCCATCGGCCCGTTTTCGAGCCCGATGACGACCAGAATTGTTGGGTCAGCAGATAAATGGGGAGGAAAGGGTTATGGTCTCCGCGTGGGGCGCTCGGAGCATTCCGACGATGAGACACCGACCCTGATCCAGTCGGTGCAGCGAGCCCTGCGCCTAGTGGAAGCCGTTGTCGATCTCGATGAACGGGCCCAAGCCAAACAGTTGGCTCGTAGTCTCGGACTCAATCTGTCGACGACCTATCACCTACTACGCACCCTCACCCACGAGGGATATCTCGAGCGACGAGACGACGGCCGTTATCTATTGGGGCCGGCGTTGACCAAAGTTGCCCAATCCGGCATCGCCCACACCCAGCTCTCGCGGCTGCGTCCCATTCTCCATAACCTGCGCCAGCACCTACACACCTCGGTGTATCTGGCCAGATACGACGAGGGCGAGATCTCGATTGTCGACATCGCCAAGGACTCACGTGGCCCGCAAATCGACCTGTGGGTTGGGCTGCATGACGCAGCACATGCCACAGCTTTGGGTAAATGCATTCTGGGTCAACTATCCGCAGACAAGCGCAACGACTACCTGTCACGACACCCCCTGCCGGCCCTGACATCCCACACGATCACTAATCGACGCACCCTCGACGGCACCCTGGCACGCACACACTCACCGGTCACCGACGCGCAGGAGTACTTTCCGGGGCTCTGGTGTATCGCTGTCCCGGTTCGGTCATCTCAGTGGACAGGATCGTTGGCCATCGCGCGCCCGTGCGACTCCGTGTCTCCCTCGCGATCAATATCGACACGAAGTCTCGAGCGCGCAACCACTCAACTCACTGTGGGCGCTGGCCATCTCGGGCGCGCACTTGCCCTCACGCCCTAACGAGCAGTTCACCAACTGAACGACCGGTCAATGCCGTCATGTGAAATCCAAGCCCTTGAATTCCTCTATCAACCGCCACCAAAATCGCAGGCAATGTGATGGTGTCCGACGGTGGGCATTCACTTGATCGCGCAGAGGGGAAGTCGTCATGGTTGACAACAATCAGCGTGTGGAGTTCTACCGACAGATGGTTCGAATCAGGGCCTACGAGGAGGCAATCCGCCGCGACTACCACGCAGACAAGACGCCCGCATGGGACATCGGCGCCGGGTTGATTCCCGGAGAGATGCATCTAGCAGCCGGGCAAGAACCCGTGGCTGTGGGCCTGTGCGCAAATCTCCGCGATGACGACGCCTTGACCGCGCCGCACCGACCACATCATCTTGCGTTGGCCAAAGGCGTTGATATGAAGGCCATGACCGCAGAGATCTTCGGCCGCACCACCGGGCTCGGCAAGGGCAAGGGCGGGCACATGCACCTCTTCGACCCGGACAAGCATTTCTCTTGCTCAGGAATCATTGCCGAAGGAATGCCGGTGGCCGTCGGCCAAGCACTCGCTTTCTCGCGCCGAGGGACCGATTCAGTGGCGGTTGCCGTGGCCGGCGAGGGGGCCGCCAACCAGGGCGCCTTCCATGAAGCACTCAACCTTGCGGCAATGTGGAAGTTGCCGGTCATTTTCATTATTGAAGACAACGACTGGGCCATTTCGGTTCCGCGGGACACGTCAACGTCGGTCGCCAACAACGCTGACCGAGCGGCGGCTTACGGAGTGCCGGGCGAACGCATCGAAGGCAATGATGTTGAGGCGATCTACCAGGCCGTCAAGAGGGCTGTTGATCGCGCACGATCCGGTGGTGGTCCTACGCTGCTGGAGATTCACACGGTGCGCATGTGGGGTCACTTCGAGGGAGACGCGCAGGCCTATCGCGGCGATGAACTCGCCGAAGCCGAGGCGGCCGATCCGATACCGGCATACGAGGCAAAGTTGATTGCCGATGACCTGCTGAGCGAATCCGAGATCGCACAGATCTTGGCTGATGCCACCGAAGAGGTTGAAGCCGCCATCGCCTTCGCTAAAGCCAGCCCCGAACCTGATCCATCCGATGCCTACCAGCACGTCTTCGCCTAGGAAAGGACACATGTCATGACTGTGATCGATGCTTCGCCCGGCACTCGCCGCCTGACTACGGCTAAGGCAATCTCCGAGGGCATCGCCCAGGAGATGCGCACCAATTCGGAAGTGTTCGTGATGGGCGAAGACGTCGGGCCCTACGGAGGTATTTTCGGTTCCACCACAGGACTTTTTGATGAATTCGGAGCAACACGAATTCTAGACACACCGATCTCCGAGACCGGTTTCATCGGCGCAGGCATAGGTGCTGCAGTGGAGGGCATGCGCCCGGTCGTCGAGCTGATGTTCGTCGACTTCTTCGGAGTCTGCATGGATCAGATCTACAACCACATGGCGAAAATTCATTACGAGTCCGGCGGGAACGTCAAAGTGCCGATGGTGTTGATGATGGCGACCGGCGGTGGCTACTCAGATGGTGCGCAACATTCGCAATGCCTGTGGGCAACCTTTGCTCATATGCCCGGGCTCAAAGTGGTTGCACCTTCGAATCCGCACGACGCCAAGGGGCTGATGATTTCCGCTATTCGCGATGACAACCCGGTGATCTTCATGTTCCACAAGGGTGTGATGGGGCTCCCGTGGATGGCGAAGAATCCACGATCGATCGGTCCCGTACCAGAGGAGGAGTACACGGTTCCCATTGGTAAGGCGGCCATCGCACATGAAGGTACCGACGTCACGGTTGTGTCCGTCTCGCTGTCGGTCCAGCACTGCCTAGATGTTGCCGAGAAGTTGGCCGGTGACATCAGCGTTGAAGTCGTTGACCTACGCACCATCGCTCCGCTTGATCGCGACACGGTGCTGGCATCAGTGGCCAAGACGGGTCGACTGGTGATCGTGGATGAGGACTACAAGTCATTTGGAATGAGCGGTGAGATCGCCGCGACGATCGCCGAAGTCGACCCGATGCTTCTCCGAGCGCCGATTAAGCGCGTTGCCTATCCCGACATTCCGATCCCCTATGCCCGGGTGTTGGAGTACGAGGCACTGCCCACCCGCGACAAGATCGAAGCGGCGATCCGCGACCTGGTCTCCTAACCGCCGATGAGCGAGGTCATTAATTTCCCCCAGTTGTCTTCAGACGATTCCGCGCAAGGTGTGGTCTCGACGTGGCTGGCCCACACCGGCGAACAGGTCAGTCAGGGCCAGGTTGTTGCTGAGGTGATGGTCGACAAAGTGGCCGTTGACATCGAAGCGCCTTGCTCGGGGGTCATGACCCAACTCGTTGAGGAGGAAGCGGCAGTCATCCAGGGCACCCCGATTGCCCAGATCGATTAGCCCATCCTGCTGACAGGGTGATTAGTCGAGACGGCGGCGGCCGGCGAATGCTCGGCCCAGTGTCACTTCATCGGCGTACTCGAGGTCACCACCGACGGGCAACCCACTGGCCAACCGTGTCACCACCAGACCCAGTGGCGAAAGTGACCTGGCTAGGTAGGTTGCCGTTGCCTCGCCCTCAAGATTCGGATCGGTGGCGATGATGACTTCCTCAATCATTGCATCAGATAACCGCAGCATGAGTTCACGAATCCGTAGCTGCTCAGGGCCGATGCCATCTATCGGGCTGATCGCACCACCAAGCACGTGGTAGCGCCCGCGAAATTCACCGGTCCGCTCGATCGCCACAACATCGCGTGGCTCCTCCACCACGCAAAGCAGGCGAGGGTCTCGACGGGGATCGCGACAAATCCGACAGGTCTCCTCCTCCGACACGTTTCCACACTGATCACAGAACCGGACCTTCTCCTGAACCTCTAAAAGGGTTGCTGCTAAACGCTTTACGTCTTCGTCATCGGCTTGAAGAAGGTAAAAAGCTATGCGCTGGGCACTCTTGGGCCCAATTCCCGGCAGACGCCCGAGTTCTTCGATGAGGTCTGCGATCACGCCTTCGTACACGGAGGTCAGGCCTGCTCGATCTCGCCGATAATGGTGGCGCCGAGTTCTGCGATGGCCAACGATTCACCCGTCAGGTCTGGTCCGTCGGCGTTGTCATCATCAAGACTCGGCGCGTCGACTTCACCAACTCCGGGCGCGATGACCGCCCCTATCTTCTGTGCCGCGTCACCGGTCGACTGCGCGGGCATCGCACCGGCTGCACTTGCACCAACTAATACGACGTCAACGTTGATCTCGGCCTGCATCACCGAACTCACTGCTTGGGCTAGTGATTTGTCGTGGCCGCGTTCCTTGATGTTGATGATATTGCCCACCTGAGGTACACCAACGGCCAGAGAGTTGCCGTCGAGAGAGACCGGCTGAGCATCGGAAAACTTCATCCAGATGGTGCGCCCTTGGCTCTTGAGGGCCTCCAAAACCGCCGGCCACATGGTGCGCACATCGGCCAGCGTGACACTGGTCGGTGCAGATGTGGTCACGGGAGAATCTGGCGGTACAGGCTTGTCGGTGCTCGGTGCAACCGCCGATAACTTGGGTGGTGGTGGTGGCGGCGGAGTGGTGTGAGTATCAACTCGCGGTGGCGGTGTTTTCTTCGGTTGTTCCGGCGCGGGCGCTTTCGTCGGTTGTTCAGGCACCGCACTCACCACTGGCCGAGCAACCGGGGGCGAGACAGCGGCCGCAACCTTCTGCGGCAGCAGCAATCTGGCCGCGAGGAGTTCAAGATGCAACCTAGGCGCCGTTGCTCCACGTAGATCAGACAACGCTGCGCTCACCAGGTCGGCGGCCTGCGAGAGTCGAGCCAGATCGAACTGCTGTACCTGGGCACGCATCATGTCGATTTCCGTGTCAGGTGCATCAAGTAGTGGCTGCGCCTGCTCAAAAGACATCGCCGACAACACAATGAGGTCGCGAAGCCGCTGCAAGAGATCGGTCGCGAACCGCCGTGGATCATGGCCAGCATTGACCACCGCATCAACGGTGGCCAAGAGGGCTGCACCGTCGTTGGTGGCCAACGCATCAATCGTGTGGTCCACCAACGCAACGTCGGTCACACCAAGCTGCGTGACCGCATCGGCGTATGTGATCTCATCTGCCGCACCGGCCACCAACTGCCCGAGAATCGATAGCGCGTCACGAACACTGCCGCCGCCCATGCGCGCTACGAGAGCGAGTGCATCGGGTTCAGCTACCACACCTTCTGCAGCACAGACAGATTCGAGGTGTTGTTGCAACGTGCGCGTGGGAACCAGGCGAAACGTGTAGTGATGTGTGCGCGACCGAATCGTCGGCAAAACCTTGTCCGCTTCGGTGGTGGCAAAGATAAAACGCACGTGCTCGGGCGGTTCTTCCACAAGTTTGAGCAGCGCATTGAAACCCTGCGTCGTGACCATGTGAGCTTCATCCACGATGTAGACCTTGTAGCGCGAAGACACCGGCCCGAACATCGCCCGCTCACGCAGATCTCTCGTGTCATCGACTCCCCCATGGCTGGCAGCATCCAACTCGATGACGTCAAGCGAACCCAGGCCATTGGGCGCTAACTCAATGCAACTGGTGCACTCCCCACACGGGTCGGCTGTTGGTCCATTGGCGCAGTTCATTGAGCGCGCCAGAATTCGTGCGGTGGAGGTCTTGCCGCACCCGCGGGGCCCAGACAACAGATAAGCGTGATGAAGTCTGTCGTTGTCTAAAGCCCGACCCAACGGTTCGGTCACGTGCTCTTGACCCACGACCTCGCTCAGCCGCCCGGGGCGATAAGTGCGATACAGGGCCAACGACACAACCGCCACCCTAGTAAATGGGACCCCCCGCGCACCCGCTAGTGCCCGCTTACCCTTGCTGCCTTCCGGCCCTGGGGGAGTTGGGCGGGATAACGCCGCGCGAGGGGTCGTCCTCGAGCATAGCGAACCAACACATGGCGGAGGATGCGGGATTTGAACCCGCGAGGGGTCTCCCCCAACACGCTTTCCAAGCGTGCGCCATAGGCCACTAGGCGAATCCTCCGCCGCGTACGTTACCCGGCCGTCGGTTGCGTCCAAGTAACCGGTTGGTATCGATCTGCGCATCCCTCGCCGTGTCGGGCCGCGTCACACACAAATCCCCGCATGAGCCGACCTAGACTGGCTACACGCACATGTCACAAATTTCCGCAGTCGGAGGCCACATCCCATGACAACACCGTCCACCGGACCTCGTTCGACCAGCCGACATCGTCGCCGTCGAAGTCCGGCAGTGTCGATCGTGTTGGTTGTGGTCGGCATGGTGGTGCTTTTTGGTGCCGGGTTTGGTCTCTCGGTGATTATCCGTGGCGCTGCGAGTGACACCGATGCCAACGGCGGTGGATCTGCGACCCCTTCTCCCACGTCAGAGCCATGCGTGACGGTGACCGTGACTCCAGGAGCCGGGCTTCCCAGCCCCTCCCAGGTCACCACCAATATCTACAACGCCACCGACCGCAGCGGCCTTGCCGCCACGACCGCAGAGACCCTGCAAACGCGCGGCTTCATCATCGGCACCATCGACAATGATCCGGTCGGCCGCGCCGTGAGCGCCACCGCAGAGATCAGACATGGACCTTCCGGTCTGTCCGCGGCAACCCTCATGACCTACTACATCCCCGGTGCTGTCTTGGTTGATGATGCGCGCACCGACGCCACCATCGACACGGTCATAGGCCAAGCCTTCACCGCCATCGCCGAGCAGTCAGCCGTTGACGCTGCACTCCTGACCCCATCGCCCTCGGCGTCTGGGCCAGGCTGTCCCTCTCCCGCACCAACGGCGCCCACGACTGATCCAAGCGGGGCCATTGAGCCCACGAGCACCGCTCCGGCTGCGTAGAGTGCAAGCAGACCACTGCTGACTGCGCCGGTAGGAAGGGATTCGCATGCTGCGTGCTGGAGTTGACCTCGGGGGCACAAAGATCCAGGTCGCAATCTTGGACCCCGATGGCAATGTCGTCGGGCAGTGCCGCATCCCGACACCCCAGGACGCTGGTCCGCCTGGCGTGCTCACGGCCATCGTCACCGCCGTCCGATCAGCGATGCTCGATGCCCAGGCTGAAACCAGCGACCTAATGGGTGTCGGCTTGGGCGCACCCGGCCAAATCGATCACGCAGCCGGCACGGTCTCCCATGCGGGAAACCTCCCCGACTGGCTAGGCACAGTCGCGGTTACATCGGTCTTGCGTGACGCTCTTGGCGTCCCCATTGAGTTGGCCAACGATGTTCAGGTCGGCATCATGGCCGAATCCAAACTCGGCGCTGGGCGGCCATACTCGTCACTCTTGGGCATTTTTTGCGGCACTGGCGTGGGCGGGGGCGTTGTCCTCAATGACACACTCTGGTTGGGTCGCGGCGCCGCGGGCGAAATCGGTCACATGGTCGTCGTTCCCAACGGCGAAAAGTGCCCGTGTGGGCGCCGTGGTTGCCTCGAGGCCTACGCGGGTCGCTCGGCAATGGAAATTGAAGCCAGGCGCCGAGTCAAACACGGTCACAAAACCGACCTCTTCCACATCATGCAGCACAAGGGACGTGACCGACTAGCCAGTGGGGTGTGGGCTAAAGCTCTTGCCCAACAGGACAAAATGGCCAAGCAACTCATCCACCGAGCTGAGTGGGCTGTTGGCATCGCGGCGGCCAGTGCCGTCAACCTGCTCGATGTTGAAGCTGTCATCATCGGCGGCGGCCTCGGCTGTCGCCTTGGTCCACCCTTCGTCGACCGCATCCGCGAATCGATGATGCCGCACCTGATCCTGCCCGAACGTCCACCGCAGGTGCTGGTCGCGGCACTGGGTGATCTTGGCGGTGCCACCGGTGCCGCACTCTTGGTCGAACACACCGTGTCGCCCCCGGGTGATTTAGCGACGGTGACCGATCCCGATGAATAGTCTTGGCCGGGGCTCGCGCTGGTCCATCGCATCGGTGGACTCCACTCTCAGCATCGCGTCACGTGGATCCTTCCTCAGTATCGGGTCGATTGGTTCAGTTGCGTCGATTCTGAGCATCGGATCGGCTGCATCAATCCTGAGCGTGGGATCAAGTGGGAGCCTTGGCAGCTTGATGTCTTTTGCTTCTCGATGGTCAATCATGTCGTCGCGTTCAGCACGAAAAATCTTGAACGCGGCAATTGTCTCTCGCTTTAACGGCGCCAGTCCGGAAGCCTGAACCCATGTCAACGTCCGCCGCATCCATCACTAGCTGCCCCCATTGCCAGGTCAAAAACCGCCTGCCGCACATCAGCAAAGGGCACCCACGGTGCGCTAAGTGCAAGAAAGACCTGCCCTGGGTCGTTGATGCAACCGATGCCAATTTCGCGCAGGTGGTGGACACTCCGGTGCTTGTGCTGGTTGATCTATGGGCTCCGTGGTGTGGACCCTGCCGCATGGTGGCACCGGTTTTGGCCTCCCTCGCCCAGGTCTATGCGGGAAGGATCAAGGTCGTAAAGATCAACGTCGATGACAATCCCGGCATAGCGCAGGCCTACGACGCACGCAGCATTCCTACGCTGGTCTTTTTGCGCAACGGCGAAGTCGCTGATCGCGTTGTTGGAGCCCAACCTCAACCTGCCCTGGCTGCGCGCATCGACACCTTGTTGAGCACATGAGCGAGATCACACCTTCGCTGCCGGAGGGTTGGTACGACGATCCGTTCACCGATCACCTGCAGCGGTATTGGACGGGTGACTCCTGGACGAAGCAAACGCGACCCCGGGCTGGCGTGCCGGTTCCGGAGTCGGCCAACCCCGCACCACACACGGCGTTGGCCGCCAACACCGTCAACGCCGATGGCAGCCCGGTCATGGTGCGCGACTACCTCATCCCGTCTATCCTCACCCTGATTTTTTGCTTTTGGCCCCTCGCCGTGCCCGCCGTCTATTTCGCTGCCCGGGCAAATTCAGCCAAGGGCCGCGGCGACATGCAGGTGGCTTTGAAGTACAGCGAACGCGCTCGATTGTTCATCATGCTGGCCATCGGTGCGGGCGCACTCGTCGCCGTCTATCTGGTGTTTGTCGTACTGAACCAAGGTGTGGACGGCCTTGGGTTAGCCGGCGAGGTACCGTAGAGCAACGGCCCACCGCCGCTGACTTCCCACACGTTTGGAGTTCCCCTGTGCGTTTCTCACGTCGCCTTGCCGCCGGTGCTGCGTCCCTTGTGCTCGCAGCCGGCCTGACCGCCTGCTCATCAGACAGCGGCGACTCAAGTGCTTCAGGAGTCGACTGTGAGGCAGCGAATGCCGCTCTCATTGACTACAGCGCGGCGCTCACCCAGTTCGTCGGTGGACTAACCGAGGGCAATGAGGACGATGCTCGCTCCGGTGCTACTGCATTTGTTGCTGCTGCCCAGGCCATTCCGCGTGCGCTCCCCGGTGTCTCCAACGCTGCCGAATCATTCGTCACCGTCTCCGAAGACGCCGGACGCTTCATTGAAGATGCTCTCAGTGACGGCATTGATAGCCAGGAAATCCTCGACGAACTCAATGTCATCTTCGGTTCCGAGGAGTTCAGCACCGGCGGCGACGCGATTGATGATTTCTTCCGCGAGCAGTGCCCCGACCAAGCCAACCCCAGCTAAACCGTTCGTCTGTATTGACCGCCCACCTCAAAAAACGCCTCGGTGATCTGACCGAGCGTGCAGTGGCGCACCGCAGTCATCAAGGCCGCAAAGACGTTATCTCCCGCGAGAGCTGCCTGCTTGAGCGCGGTTAACTCCGCTTCGCTCGTCTGCTGATTCCGCTGGGTGAAGTGGGCTAATCGGGCAAGTTGGCTGGCACGCTGGTCGTCAGTTCCTCGTGCCAGTACAACAGGTCGCATCGTGTCATCGGCAGGAGCCGACTCGTCGGCAAGAAACGTATTGACCCCGACTATTGGGATAGTGCCATTGTGCTTTCCATGCTCGTATTGCATTGATTCATCTTGAATCTTGCCGCGTTGATATCCGGTCTCCATCGCACCGAGCACCCCGCCTCGGTCAGCAATTCGTTCGAATTCGACCAGCACTGCTTCTTCAACGAGGTCAGTCAATTCGTCGATCAAGAATGATCCCTGCAGGGGATTCTCGTTCATCGACACTCCCCACTCGGCGTCAATAATCATTTGAATCGCGAGTGCTCGACGCACTGACTCACTCGATGGGGTGGTAACGGCCTCGTCATAAGCATTGGTGTGCAGTGAGTTTGCGTTGTCATATATGGCACATAGCGCTTGCAGTGTGGTTCGAATGTCATTGAAATCCATCTCTTGGGCGTGCAACGAGCGCCCAGACGTTTGAATGTGATACTTCAATTGCTGAGACCGCACGTTTGCGCCATACACATCTCGCATTGCGATCGCCCAAATTCGTCGGGCCACTCGTCCGAGCACTGTGTATTCGATATCCATGCCGTTGGAGAAAAAGAACGACAGGTTCGGTGCGAAATCATCAATGGCCATTCCCCGGGCAAGATAGGACTCCACATAGGTGAAACCGTTTGCCAAGGTGAACGCCAACTGACTAATGGGGTTGGCTCCAGCCTCGGCAATGTGGTAGCCGCTGATCGATACAGAGTAGAAGTTCTCTACGTCATGATCGATGAACCACTGCTGTATGTCGGCCATGCATCGAAGCGAGAATTCCGTCGAGAACAGACAGGTGTTCTGCCCTTGATCTTCTTTCAAGATGTCGGCCTGCACTGTTCCGCGCAGGGCGGTCACGGTCGATCGAAGCAGTTGGTCACGCTCAATACTGTCAGGGGCGCGACCGTGCTCACCGGTAAAGGCCTCGACCTGTTGATCAATCGCGGCATTGAAATACATAGCCAGGATCGTTGGGGCCGGTCCATTGATCGTCATCGACACTGACGTATCAGGCGCGCTCAGATTAAAACCCTCATACACCGCTTTCATGTCGTCAAGCGTGGCCACGGAAACACCGGACGTGCCTACCTTGCCGTAGATATCTGGCTGTGTGGAAGGGTCACGTCCGTAGAGGGTGACCGAATCAAATGCGGTAGACAGTCGTATTGCCGGTTGACCCTTGCTGAGCAACTTGAAGCGAGCGTTTGTATGAGCCGGGTCACCTTCGCCAGCGAACATGCGAGCGGGGGTCTCACCTGCCCTTTTCAGGGGAAATACTCCGGCCGTGTAGGGGAAGTGTCCCGGCAAATTTTCGTTTCGGAGAAAACGAATAATTGCCCCTGGCTCATCGTCAGGGGGAAGCGCGACCCTTGGCACCTCAAGATGTGACTGGGTTGTGCGGGTCAGTGGCGCATGCACCTGACGACCACGAATCGTGTAGGTGAGTTGTGATTGTCCGTACTGACTGCGTTTCAGAGGCCATTCGGTGAGTTGTTTGATGGTCTGTTCATCAAGTGTGTGGTGGATATCTTGGGCCAGCACTTCGACCAGTTCGGCTTCCACCTGGTGCCCAACGGCATGGAGCTCTTTTGCGCTCTCGCGCAATGCATGGATTCGACGGACAGTGTCAATGTGTTCGTTGGTCGATGCGTGATAGCTGCGCACCAAATCGCTAACTAGGGCAAGGTGACGCTCTCGCCCGCGCGGAACAATGACGGAGCGCTCGACCTCTCCGTCGTCTGACAGGTCGGGTACTGCGAACGTAGGCAATCCGTGTTCCTGCAGACGCCGCATCAGATCTGCACTCAACCGGTCAACTCCGCCGTCGGCGAAATGGGCGGCCGACGTCAAGAACACCGGCATCTGCTGCCACGTCGCATCGAAGGCAGATCGATTGCGCAGCATTTGTCGAGCGACATCACGTCGTGCGTCTTCGGCACCACGTCGCTCAGACTTGTTGACCGCCACAACATCAGCAAAGTCGAGCATGTCGATCTTCTCCAGTTGCGATGCGGCACCGTACTCGGGCGTCATGACATACAGGCTCACATCACAGTGATCCACCACACCGGAGTCGCCTTGGCCCACTCCGGGCGTCTCAATAATGACCACATCGAAGCCCGCAAGTGAGCAGGCAAGAGTCATGTCATCGAGCGCCTCTGGTAACGCAGAGTCATTACTGCGCATAGCAATTGACCGAAAGTAAATATTGTCTGCGTAAATGCTATTCATCCGAATACGGTCGCCCAGCAGGGCCCCACCACCGCGACGTCGAGTTGGGTCGATTGCCAAGACCGCGACACGAAGTTTGTCTTCGCTAAATGAGCGCATTCGGCGGATAATTTCATCCGTTAACGAGGACTTACCTGACCCTCCGGTGCCGGTAATGCCCAGAACCACCGCTCGTTTGGTCTCCGTTTGCCGGATGCGCGCAACGAACTCCTGGTCACTTCCATTTTCAAGAATCGTTATTGCACGGGCGAGATCCGTTACCGAGCCCGTGCGCAACCCAGCCCAGTCAACCGGGCTGGCAGTTAGGTCAACATCGCACTCTACAATCAACTCATTGATCATTCCGTCCAGACCAAGGCGCTGACCGTCTTGTGGAGAAAATATGCGCACCCCCATGGCCCGTAGTTGATCAATCTCATCCGGCACGATTACGCCACCGCCCCCACCGAAGATCTTGACGTGACCCGCACCCGCCGCATCAAGTTGCTCGCGTAAATATGCGAAGTACTCCAGGTGGCCGCCCTGATAGGACGAAATCGCAATCCCCTGGACGTCTTCGCTAATAGCGGTCGTTACTACTTCGGCCACACTGCGGTCATGTCCGAGGTGAATGACCTCAGCCCCTTGCGCTTGCAATATGCGTCGCATGATGTTGATTGCGGCATCGTGGCCGTCGAACAGACTCGCGGCCGTGACAAAGCGCACCGGGTGCTTGGGGTGATGAAGGGCTGGCTGGTTCACTCCCAAATCATAGGTCTTCCGACTATTGTACGTCCATGATTAATGCAATACCTGGTCCCCGCGATCCGATCGCGGAGGCCGAAAATCAATGGCGTGCCCATGGTTGGGCCGAGGCGGCACCGGGCATGGCGGCGATCACCGCGATCATGCGCGCCCAGCAGATCGCCCTGGCCGCCGTTGAGGCCGTGCTCCGCCCGCACGAGATCACCTTTGCTCGCTACGAAGTTCTCATGCTGTTGGAATTCTCTTCACGTGGCGAACTGCCGATGCGCATTATCGGCTCGCGCCTGCAGGTACATCCCACCAGCGTGACCAATGCGGTTGACCGGCTCGAACAATCCTCGCTCGTTCGCCGTAAGCCGCACCCCACCGATCGTCGCACCACGCTCGTTGCCATCACCGCCGCCGGCCGTCGCCTGGCAAAGGCGGCTACCGACGACCTGAATAGCAACGTCTTCGAAAATCTGGGAGTATCAGACACGGTCGTTACACAACTTAATCGTGATCTCACGAAGTTTCGGCAAGCCGCCGGTGACTTCTAGTACCCACCACTGCCTAGGGAGCACCCATCAACCGTTCACATGCGCTCACGATGACTGCGGTCTCACTTGGCATCGCGCTTGTTGTATCCGCCCCAGCTTCTGCCATCTCGCCACCCGCGGTCGGGCCCGCAGCAGTCGATTCAACCGAGAGGGTCGAGTCGGCAGGCGACATTGTGCCCGGCGTGAGCAAGCTATTCGTGCAAAGTGCAGGCCGTGCCAGCGCTGTGCGAATCCGTGGCAAGAAATACAAGGTAGTAATGCGCAATACCGACCCAACGACGCTGTGGTTTGCTGATCGCCCTACGCGATCGGCGGGTAATCAAACGACACGGTCGTTCGTTAACGAGTGGTCGACTAATGGCTTCGACGCAGATCCACCCAATGCAGTGATCCAATTCGGAGCCGACGAAGGCATCGCGGTGGAATTGACTAGCCCTCGCTACAACGCCAAGAAAGGGACCCTCCGCTACACCGCCGTGGTCATTGAGCAAAATCCGGTGAAGTTGCCGAAACGACTCAGCAACGTCTCGCTGTTTATTGACGATGCAGGATTGGTGTATCAGCAGTTGACCTTTCAAGTGTCAGATTTTCAACTGGGGCAGCAACTGGGCATCTCTCTCAGTCAAGGCCCGGGGGCAACTTCTCCAGTCGCTTTCTCTTCGGGAGAACCATTCCAACCGGGTAGCACGATTGTTTTGGATGCGTTGGACAACCCGTTGTCGATCGATAACCTCGACATCTCCGAATCGCAAATTCTTATCTACACGGTACCCAGTGATCAATTCGATAGTGTTTCCTTCACTCTCCAGCTCAACCTCGTGGCTGAGCAGGGCATCGAGGGCTACTACCTCCGCTTAGAAGCCGATCCGGGTGTTTCGGTGACTGTGTCAACTGGATCTACGCTGCCGCGGATCGTGAACAATACCGAGACCTACTTCGAATGGAACCCCAGTTAGCCCGGCGGACAGCAGGCGGGCGCACCAGGCGTGGGCTAGGTTGATCCAGTGCGTTTATTGACATCGGCGATCGCTGCTGGCGCCCTGATCGGCGGCTACGCCACCGCCCGTTACACCAAGCGCCGCGAACTCGGCGGGGTTGTGTTGGCCGCCGGCGCTATCACCTGCGGCACACTGTGGTGGCGGTCGGCGGGCCCCGTTCCTGCCATCGTTTCTGTCGGCATCTACCTCGGGGCATTCGGTGGTTCGCATCCACTCGCCAAGCAGTTGGGCGCGTGGCCGTCGGTGTTGTCGGTTGCCGCCACTACGGCCGCCTCCACCTACACAATCACCGCACCTCGTTCACTCGCGTAATTCCCCCACTCGTGCGCAGACGCGAGCGCTCACTCGCCGGTGTTCGTATTCCTGCCTTGTAGAGCCCCCGCACCACGTGCCGGGTGGTGACCTCTATCGCGCCCTCCTCGATCGCGATGACGCGCATCGGCTCAGGTATGTCGTAGTGGTCACCGCCGAAGGCCCTTGGCGGAACGCCAATCCATCTGGCAAAAGCATGCAACTCGTCTAGGTGTTCATCGCTCACCAGGTGACACCAGAGCATATTTCGCCACGGCCACATCGCCGGGTCAACGAGTAGCGCCATAGCAGGATGCTAATCGCTAATCAGATGCGGACTCAATCGCTCGAGTACCTTCTCGGGGATGCGAATAGGCCGACCCGTGTGTTCATCAACCACAGCCAGTTTCGAAACTGCCGTCGCAACGACCGTGTCGTTGTCATCATGGATGACATAGTCGACTACGTATGACGATCGTGCTAACGACGACAACCAGACATCAATCCGAATCGGCTCGCGCCCATAAGCCAACGGCTGTACGTATCTCACCTGCTGTTCGACCACCAGTTGGGCGAAGCCGTGGCCGAACACGAGGTTCGTGTCTTCAATCAGTCCAAGTCGGGCCTCTTGCAGATAGTCGTAGAAAACAACATTGTTGACGTGGCCGAGTGGATCTAGATCTGAGAAGCGCCGATAGACAAGAATTGACTTCATTGATCGCAGCCTAACTCCAGTCTGGTTTCACCGGTTCAGGGCGTGGATCAATCAAATGCGGTGAATCCTTGCGGTGCACCAAGAATGTGCGTTTAAAGGAACACACTTCCACTCCATCTTGATTGAGCGTACGGGTCTTGACGGTCACCACACCCGCCTGCGGCCGCGAGCCAGACGCTCGCACCTGCAGCACGAGCGACTCCGACCACAGTGTGTCGCCCGCAAAGACCGGATGCGTCATCCGCACCTCATCCCAACCAAGATTCGCGACGCCATTTTGCGTAAGGTCGGTGACGCTCTGCCCTGATGCGATAGCCAACGTCAGCGGTGAGACCACCAGTGGGCGGCCGAATTCAGTCTGCTTGCCGTACTCGACGTTAAAATGCAACTCGCTGGTGTTCATCGTCAACAGCGTGAACCACGTGTTGTCTTCTTGGGTGACGGTTCGACCTAGCGGGTGGCGGTAGACATCACCCTCGGTGAAATCCTCGAAGAAGCGCCCGCGCCATCCCGCGACCTCACGTGGCTGTTCACTCATCGTTACTGCTCCTTTGGTGTTTAGGTGAGCTAGATCTTGCGGTAGTCGATGCGCGACATGCGTGGGCCCCGGCGCGGCATCGCCCCAAACTTAGTCAGTTCCAAAAGCCGCACCACAATTTGGCGGTGCGGCCGGTAGGGCTCGAGCAGTTCCAGCATGTCGTCATCGGTACCGTCCTCCTTGCCGGTGAGCGCCCAGGTGACGAAACGGCCCAGGTGATAGTCGCCCACGGAAACTGCATCAGTATCACCAAGGGCGGTCTTGGCGATCTCGGCGTAACTCCATTCACCTATCCCTGGCAGCGCCAACAAGCGGGCACGCGCATCCGGAGTCGTCATGGCGCTGGCCTGCTCGATTCGACTCGCATACCTGGCGCACGAGACGATAGTTCGAGAGCGCTTCGGGTCGACCCCGGCCTGATGCCACGACCACGACGGCACCATGCGCCACCCCTCGGCATTCGGTGACACCATCATTCCCGCCGGCGCATCGGTGGCGGCCGGCGAACCGAACTCCTTCACTAGCCTGCGTCGGGCCGCCATGGCATCAAGACCCACCACCTTCTGTTCCAAGACCACGAAGACCAGCGCCTCAAATACCAACCCGGTACCAGGCACCCGAAGGCCTCGGTTGCGACGATAAGCATCGCGAATGACCGCGTGCGAGGCACCGTCGAGATGGTCGGATGAATCCGCCAAAGTGGTCTCACCAAACAGTGCTGGCACCACCTCGAGTTGCCATTGCGCCCCCGCACCCCACGCGCGCACCTCGACGCCGCGGTCACCGTCTTGGGTGGCACACATGGTTACGGGGCCCTCGGGGGTGTGCGCTGTACGCCACACATTTTGCCCATCCATCCGGTGCACGGGGTCGTGTCTTCCGCGACCAAAAACCGACAGGGTGGTGAGCACATCGAGTGGTTTCGTCGAACGCCAGCGTCGCACGCGTGGCGTCGATGCGTCGGTCACACTCACCCGCCCATTCTGCTCACCCCCTCGACGCGGTGCGAGCCGGCGGGGTTAGCGGGGGCGAAGGAGAATATTGGGCGATATCACCCCGTCGCGGGTACGCATCTGCATCACCATGGGCCGACGGATTTTGCGCTGCCAACTGAACTCACCCTGGGTTGGCACAGCCATGCGCTGCACTCCGGGCGTGAATCCCCTCGTTCCTAACTTTCGCAGCCACGGTCGCAGTGGTTGACTTACCTGACTGCCTGTTACCTGGCCGATTACCTGCACATGCCCGTTGCCTGCTTCTGCGGTCATCGAAAACATGGCATCGCTGTCTGGCTTCAACTGTGTGCCCACGGCGATGTGTTGTGTGTTACCTGTGGGTGAGAGCCCGGTCAGATACAGTGCATACCGGCCCGCAGGCAGCGCAGCTGGAATCTGGAGCTCTGCAATGGATTCCCCCTTCGGATCCGACGCGACATCACCAAGGTGAATCGCTTGTTCCGAATCGTTGGCGCGCACGTGCACGCTAATCATGGATGATGCTAAGAAGCCATGACCGCGCATCGCGAGCGACCCTCCAGCGCGAAGAATCACGCCTTGCCTGCTGGTTCCTTGCCGCAAACCCTTGCCGGTTGTGGTCGACATGATCCAGTGAGTATGTGAGCCGGAGATGATGGCCGCGTCGGTGCGCAGGTTTTCTGCCACGGCCAGCGAGTGGGTTGCGTACGGGTCAACGATCACACTCATACCCGGGCGTGGCACGCCTAGTTTCGGTGTGTCATCAGGCGCCGATAGTGCCGGGGCATCCTGATGGGGAATCACCGGATCATCAAGCACGGCAAACTCGCCGGGTTCGCCGTTGCTGACGGCGGCAACTCGGAACAGATACTCCGTGCCATTGACCAGATTTGTCACGACGTCTTGGGTATCAGCGATGATCGATCCATCTGTGGCAGGCGCCCATACACCCTCGGCGCTATCGGATTGCTCCACCAGATAGCCGGCGATGTCGAACATGTCGGCATTCGGTGGCGGCTGCCAGGTAAGCCGAACAGCGGAGTTACCGACCTCGACACGGTGAATGATCGGTGGTGCGAGAACCTCCGGTTCCGGTTCAGGTGCCGGCGGTGGTGCGGGTGCCGGCGGTAGTGCGGGTGG
>JAFMCH010000062.1 GCA_017857875.1 Actinomycetota bacterium
CGCACGGGCAACGCGACCTCCCTGACGTCGTCGTGTGGGGTTTGGGCATCACCAGGATCGTAATCGGCACCGGACTGTTGATTTCTCCGGTGGGGTTGGCCCGTGGGTTAGGTATCGATGCACCCACAGCCAAGCGGGTCGGCTGGTTGGCCCGAGTGGCTGGTGCGAGAGAAATCGCCATCGGTGCCGGCACAATCCACGCTCTACGGCGGGGGCAGCCGGTTGATGCGTGGATCGCGGCACAGGCATTTTGCGATGGCGTTGATGCCGTCGCTTTCGCCGTCACAGCGTTCCGGGGTGATGTCGGGGCCGTGCGGGGCTATGGATTGGCGGCTTTTGCTGCCTCCGGTGCCATCAGCGAATTAGCAACTGCACGTCTCACACGCTCCTCGTGACCGATCACTCGTTGGACCATAAATCATTGCGTCGCAGCACATGACGCAACAACGTTGGTCGATCTGTCATGATGCCGTCGATCCCCAGTTCGATGAGGGCTTGCATGTCGGTCTCGCTATTGATGGTCCAGGCATACACCGGTAAACCCATACTGTGAGCATGGTGAATGAACTGTGGCGTGAGGAGCGTGCGTCGACCAATACGTTTGGGAACAGCGAGCGATTGACCCTCAATTTGGGGGATTGTGCCGCGACGACTGCTGCGCCACACCCGCCAAACCTCGCCAGGATGAGCCGCTGATGAAACCGGCAGATCGCGACGCAGGGCCTTGAGGCGTCGGGCGCTAAAGGAGGTGACCGTCACCCGGCCGGGGTCTGATAGGGAGGCAAGGGCAGCCGTGATTGCCGACACCGCCATGGCGTCTTTCGCATCAACAGTGAGGTGAGTGGTGGGCAACCGGGCAAGCAGCTCCTCAAGCCGCATGATCGGAAACCGTCCGTGAATACGCGCACGAGCCACGTGTGGCCATGTCAGGTCATTTAGCCGGCCCACGCGGTCTGTTGTGCGGTTGAGTGTCGCGTCATGATGGACCACAGCCACACCGTCCTTCGTGCCCCGCACATCCAATTCAAGATCGACAAAGCCCAAATCAACCGCGTGCTGAAACGCAGCCAGACTGTTCTCGGGCCTTTCCTGAGCACCGCCACGGTGAGCAAAGGCGCGAAAGGTGGGTCGGAGTTCACCCCTGAGCATCGAATATCTCCTCATTGGACTGACGCCGATAATCTACATTATGACATTTACGCTTTTCCTACAGCGGTGTCACTGCGACGACCGTGTCATAGAAGGTCGCTCCGCGTCCCAGATCGGTGAGTGCCCCGTCGGTTACCGAATTAACCCCGGGTCCGCTCCCGGTAGCCCACCGCAAACCGTGGGCGCACACAGTGCCAGGTCTGGTGTCGTCGCTGATGCAGGCCATGGCCAGGAAATCTCCTCGGTCGTTCCAGACTCGGACGGCTTTACCGTCGGTGACTCCCAAGGCCTGCGCATCCGCGGTGTGCATCAGCAGCGTTTGGCGACCGGCTGCCTTGGCCAATCGAGGGATGTTGACGAAGGTTGAGTTAAGAAATTCATGCTCGGGCGGGGTCAGCAAAACGAATTGGCGATCTGCGAGATTTTTCTCTTGATTCGTCGCGATGCCAAAGGTCGCTGGCGGCACGAAGTCAGGAAGGCTGGGCAGACCCAATTCGGTGAGTTCATCGGCCTGGCATTGAATGAGCCCGCTAAGGGTGGGCAGTCGCCCGTGTGTGTAGTGGGTACGACCAGCTGGTGCCACGCGTTGCCATCCATGCTCGAGCAATGACTCAACGGTGATGCCAGGCATGAGGGGATTCTGCTCGCCCAGGGCCTGCCTGAGGAGATCTTCGTCGGTGTCTGCAAATTCCGTGTCGGTGTAACCCATGGCGGCCGCCAGCATGCGAAAAATCTGCGAGTTGGATTGGGAGTCACCCACCGGCGCAATAGCCGGCTCGTTGATGCTCGCAAAGTGATGTCCGTATGCCGCATGCACATCGAGGTGCTCCAGCTGAGTGGTGGCCGGCAGAATCCAGTCGGCGTACCTCGCGGTGTCGGTGAGGAAATGCTCGAGCACCACCGTGAACAGGTCGTCTCGTGCTAAGCCGGAATGCACACGTTGAGCATCCGGTGCAACCGTTGCCGGATTTGCGTTGTACACAATCAGGGCCTTCACAGGTGGTCCACCGACGCCCGCATCGGGCTCGGTTAAGGCATCGGCGAGTTGGTTCATGTTGATGGTGCGTGTCGAGGATGGCGGCCAGCTAGCTCTTTGCAGCGTGACCTTGTCGTAGTGGTAGGCGCCCGAAGTGGACAGTGTGGCACCAGAGCCCGTCTGCCGCCACGCACCAGTGACCGCTGGGAGCAACGCCACGGCACGCACCGCAGACCCTCCCCCACGATGCCTCTGCATGCCGAAATTGAGTCGAATGAAGGACTGTTGCGTCGTGCCATATTGAGTGGCGAGATCTTCAATGACCTGTTCGCTCACATCACAGATCTCCGCGGAACGGCTAGTTGGCCACTTAGACAAAACATTGTCACGCATGGCTTCCCAGCCGTATGTGCGTTCAGCGAGGAAGGCCAAATCCGCAAGGTTGTCGCGGAACAACACGTGCATCATGCCCAGTGCCAAGGCGGCATCGGTGCCTGGCCTGAGCGCGATGTGTTCATCGCTCGCCTGGGCGGTGCGCGTTCGGATCGGGTCGACACATACCAAACGTGCGCCGTGGTCTCGTGCTTGTCGAATCTTCGGCCATAGGTGCGGGTTGGAGGTCAGGGTGTTTGTTCCCCACAACACGATGAGTTTGTTGTCTCCAATCTCGTCCGCACCCGGGCCATCGCAGTATCCATACGTATGCGCCCACGCCGTCATGCCGGCGCTGGAACAGATCGTCCGGTCTAACTGGGAGGCGCCAAGTCGATGAAAGAATCGGGCTGACATTGCCTCACGCTGAATCAACCCCATCGTTCCCGCGTAGGAGTACGGCAAGACAGACTCACCCCCGAAACTACTAACCGTGTCGGTGAGACGTGCCGCGATCGCGCTGAGGGCCTGTGTCCAAGTGGCCGCGGCGAACTGCCCACTCCCCTTCGGACCAACCCGACGCAGTGGCTGGGTAATTCGATCCGATGCGTAGGTACGTTCGAGGTATCGATTGACCTTCGTGCACAAGAACCCTTGAGTTACCGGGTGATCTCGTGCGGGAGTGATCTTGTCAGCAACACCATCAACGACGGTGGTGGTAAAAGAGCACGTGTCTGGACAGTCGTGTGGACATACTCCCCGTGCGACGATCGGCAAATCGACCCGGCTAGCCGTCATAGGTACAGCCTAGGTGCCACGCGCTGTTCGAACGGCCTGGATCTGAAGATCAATATCGTGCTGCATCGATCGGATCACCGAATCAGGAATCGCACGCAGATCACGTTGACGAATGAGTTCGTCGGCCTGGGCGTGCAGTAGCTCAATCAGCAGTCGGTTGAACAGTTGTGGATCCTCGACCTCGCGCGCCTTCTTGACGTTTTGCCGGTCTAGTTGACGCTCGAAGTTTGCCCGAAGGGGTGCGAGCACGGCATCAGGGATCGGCGCATCATCAGCCTCCGCGTCATCTGACAGGGTATCGATGCGTTCCAGAGCCGCCTTTGCCATCGCTTGCTGCAGCCGGTGTCGCTGGGTCTGCTTGTCCTCGTCTACCGGTAGTTTCAGC
This sequence comes from Actinomycetota bacterium, assembly GCA_017857875.1. Classification (GTDB taxonomy): domain Bacteria; phylum Actinomycetota; class Actinomycetes; order S36-B12; family S36-B12; genus M55B157. Next base: position 3,681 of record JAFMCH010000062.1, read on the forward strand.
AGCCGCGCGAGCGGTCCGATGGTCGGGGACAACAAAAGGGTCAGCACGATGACGCACAGCGACGTCGCCAACAGCAGATTGCGATCTGGGAGAGCGCTACCACTCTCCAACAGCACGGGCAGACTGAAAGCCGCGAGCCCAGAGACTGGACCACGGGCACCCGACCAGCCGATGATGATCCATCCGCGACCGCCGATCGCCCGATTCTCCTGGCGCATTGTGATCAGCCACATGAGTCCCGCGAAGGCGAATCGCGTGATGATCAGCGTTGCCAAGACCGCAAATACGAGGCCGACGAGCATAGGCCACTGCTCGGAACGAACACGGCTGAGAGACTCGGGAAGTTCGATGCCGATCAAGAAGAAGGCGAATGCCTGGAGCAAGAACGTGATCTGAGCCCAGGCCGCTAGAGACTGCGGTCTGCCACGGAAACCAGAGTCGGCGCTCATGGCGTGCGCGGCAATGAGTGCGGCAACGACCACGGCAAGGATTCCCGAGCCCTCGATGGCCTCAGCCACGAAGTAGGTCGGAAACGGTGCCAGCAGGACCAACGCATTGGCTACCAGGGCATCGTGGGTGCGTCGGATCACGAGAACGAGAACGATGCCAATAATCGCGCCAAGTCCGACGCCACCCAAGACCGAAAGCGCAAGCACTCCTGCCGCCTCGGGAATCGACACGCTGCCGGCCGCAGCGCTAACCAGGGCAACCCGAAGCAAGGTGAGCCCGGAGCCGTCGTTAACCAGACTCTCCCCCTCCAACACCGTCACTACACGCCGGGGCAAGCCCGCTCGCTTGGCCACCGCCGCGACCGCCACCGCATCGGTGGGCGCGAGGATGGCGCCGAGAGCAAGTGCAACAGCCCACGGAATACCAGGCACTAGCCAGGTAGCGACCGCTCCGACTGCCAGCGCCACGATCACCACGAGTCCAACAGCCAGTGCCAGTACCAACCGGCCCACGCGACGTAGGTCCAGGTAAGACGAAGACAACGCTTCGCCAAAGACCAACGGCGCAAGAATGATGAGGAAAATCTCACCCGCGTTCACCGGAGCCTGCGGGCCAAAGGGCAAAAATCCAACAACGATGCCCACCGCCAGGACTGGCAGCGCGATCCCCCATCCCCGATGACGGGCAAAAGCTGCCATCGCCACGGCAAGCACGGTGCCTGCCAGTAAACCCTCGGTGATGTCCATAACCCGATGAGGCTATCGGGCTACACCTCGGCGAAGGCCTCCGGAGCCGGACACGAACACACCAGGTTTCGATCGCCGAAGGCTCCGTCGATACGGCGCACCGGTGGCCAATACCGGTCTCGCCGAAGATGCGGCAGCGGATAGGCCGCCTGACGTCTTGGATAAGGCCGCTGCCAGTCATCAAGCAAGCAATCCACGGTGTGGGGTGCATGGCGTAGCGGGCTATCTTCCACCTTCATGCGGCCAGCTGCGATATCGCCGATTTCGGCGGCGATGGCAGCCATGGCATCGACGAACCGGTCCAGCTCAGCAACGCTTTCACTTTCGGTTGGTTCAATCATCAAGGTACCGGCGACTGGAAACGACATGGTGGGTGCGTGGAAACCGAAGTCGATCAGGCGTTTAGCGATGTCGTCAACGCTGACACCGGTGTCCTTGGTGATGCCACGAATATCGATGATGCATTCGTGGGCGATGAGCCCAGCAGCGCCGGTGTACAAGATCGGGTAGTAATCACGTAAGCGATGGGCCAAGTAGTTCGCCGAAACGATCGCTTGCTTCGTCGCTTCGGTGACACCGTGCGCGCCCATAAGGCGGAGATAGGCCCAAGGAATCGGCAAGATCCCCGCGCTACCCCAGGGTGCACCGCTCACCGGCCCGACTCCCCCATCGTTGAAACCCAGACCGACTGGTCCGGCATCAACGCGTTCTGGGTGGCCAGGAAGGAACGGAGCCAGGTGCGCACCGACACCAACCGGCCCAACACCGGGTCCCCCGCCGCCATGCGGGATACAAAAAGTCTTGTGCAAATTCAAGTGGGACACGTCTGCGCCAAAGTCACCCGGCGCGGCAACGCCGACCAGTGCATTGAGATTCGCCCCGTCGACATACACCTGTCCGCCAGCCTGATGAACAAGATCGCACAGCGTGGTGACGGAGGCCTCGAACACTCCGTGAGTAGATGGGTAGGTGATCATCACCGCTGCGAGCTGCCCTGCATTGGCCTCAATGCGTTGCCTGAGATCGTCCAGATCGACGTTGCCGTCATCGTCACAGGCCACCACCTGCACCCGGAAGCCGGCCATGATGGCGCTGGCTGCATTCGTACCGTGCGCGCTACTAGGAATGAGGCATAGATCACGTGACTCATCACCGCGGCTTTGGTGGTAGGCCCGTATCGCGAGCAAGCCCGCAAACTCTCCCTGAGCACCGGCATTAGGCTGTAAAGACACCGCGGCATAGCCGGTAATGTTCGCTAACCAAACTTGTAGGTCGGCGATGATTCGGGCATAGCCTCGTGTCTGATTGGCCGGGGCAAAGGGATGAATACGCGCGAATCCCGGCCACGTGATGGCCGCCATCTCCGTCGCAGCGTTCAACTTCATGGTGCACGAACCCAGCGGAATCATTGTTCGATCCAAGGCGAGATCACGATCAGAAAGACGCCGCAGGTACCTCATCATTTCGGTTTCGGTGCGGTGCTGCGTGAAAATTGGGTGGGTGAGAAACGGCGTCGTCCGGTGCACGCCTTGGGGCCAAGTGCGATCAGCCTCTCCTGCGTCGGATGAGCACTCAGTGGCTCGCACACCGGCAATCACCGCATTGCACAGGGCATCAATGTGAGCTTCGGTGGTTACTTCATCCACACTGATACTGATCAGGTCTTCGCTGACGGGACGAATATTGATGCCAACTTGTGCAGCCGCCGCAACGGCGGCTCGAGCGGGCACCTGTACGCGTACGGTGTCAAAGAACGCGCCGGGCTCCACGTGGATCCCTGCTGCAGACAGCCGGGATGCAAGATCACGCGCGTGTCCGTGTACTCGTGTCGCGATCGCCGTGAGTCCATCAGCGCCGTGATACGCGGCGTACATCGCAGAGATGATGGCCAGCAACACCTGTGCTGTACAGATGTTGCTGGTTGCCTTCTCGCGGCGGATGTGTTGCTCGCGGGTCTGCAGTGCCAATCGATAAGCGGGCGTTCCATCCGCATCGACGCTAACTCCGACCAGTCGACCCGGCATATTGCGCTCCAAGCCGGCGCGCACACTCATGAACCCCGCGTGCGGCCCACCAAAACCCATCGGAACGCCAAAACGCTGGGCTGAACCCACCACGACGTCGGCACCCATCTCCCCCGGTGGGCGCAGCAAGGTCAAGGCCAACAGGTCGGTGACAACCGCTACCTGGACGCCATGGTCGTGCCCGACAGTAATCAGTGGCTCGATATCGGTGATGCGCCCTGAACTCCCGGGGTAGGCCAGCAGGATGCCGAACGCATCGTGCTCGGCAAGGGCGCCAGACAGTCTGCTCGCCGCCGTCTCAGCACGACTGTCGCTGTGCAAATCAACGCGCACGAGACTGATACCCACGGGTTCGGCTCGAGTCTCCATGACGGCCAAGGTCTGCGGATGAATGTCTGCATCAACAATGAAAACCGCACCGCTGCCCTTATGAGTCCGACGCAACAGCGACATAGCCTCCGCAGCAGCCGTGGGTTCATCTAGCAAGGATGCTCCAGCCACCGGCAGTGCAGTGAGATCTTCGATCATTGTCTGAAACGCGAGCAACGCCTCAAGTCGTCCCTGGGAAATTTCAGGCTGGTAGGGGGTGTAGGCGGTGTACCAGGCGGGGTTCTCCAAGACATTGCGCTGAATCACCATGGGCGTCACCGTGTCGTAGTAACCCTGCCCGAGCATGCTCACCATGACCTGATTTTCTGCCGCAATCGCCGCCAGCTCGGCCAGCACCTGCGGTTCGGTCAAGGCCTCGGGCAAGAACGTGAGTTCCTTGCTGCGGATCGCTGCAGGCACGACAGTGTCAATCAGAGCATCGACACTCTCATACCCCATAGCGCGCGCCATATTCGCGGCTTCAGCATCGGTAGGGCCAATATGGCGGGCGGCGAAGGGGGATGAATCTGACGTCATGTCGGCTCCACAGGTGAACTGGTCGAAACCAGCGAACGACGTGGCGACCGGATGGCCACCACCGTTCCCCCTCTGGTCTCGTGTCGTACACGACCTGAGAGCTTCACCCCGGGCGGGGCTTGCACCGTCGGTGGGACCGCAAACGACACGGACCGCTTTCCAGAGTTGCCTTTCCCGCACGGTTCGGTTGCCTGAGAGTTTCCGGGGAGGTTGCTCCTTCGGCGGCCACGGCAGGATGCACTTGTAGCGCTCTCCCGCACGGGATCAATCAGCCGATCATTCAGTTATGAGCGCAGCCTAGGGCATTAACTCGCCGAGCGCCTGGACAAGCGACGCGCCGCAAGTTCATCGGTGGCCGGGTCTGCGTCAGCCGGCACGCCTGCACCAGAGGTGTCTTCGCCGGGCAAGTCCGACAACGTGCCCTCGACCTCGGCCCACACTCGACCCACAGCAATTCCAAACACACCCTGACCACCACGCACGAGGTCGATCACCTCTTCGGAACTGCGGCATTCATAAATCGTGGCGCCATCGCTCATCAAGGTGATCCGCGCCAGGTCATCTCCCCCTTGATGGTTGAGGTGTTCAACCGCGGTTCGAATATTTGGCAGCGATACGCCGGTATCAATCAGGCGTTTGATGATGCGAAGGATCAAGATGTCGCCGAAAGAATATAGGCGCTGGGTGCCAGATCCAGCAGCTGATCGAATGCTTGGCTGTACGAGGCCCGTTCGCGCCCAATAGTCCAGTTGTCGATAGGTGATACCGGCCGCAGCGCACGCCACAGTTCCGCGGTACCCCAATGACACCGCCGCAGGTCGCAGCGAACCCTCGTCGAACAGCACCGACTGGTTGAACGACCCCTCGATATCAACCGTATGCGGCACCTGGGTCAGATCAATCTCAACCGCCTCGATCGACAGCGCATCAGCAACTACGCCGGGTGTGTCAAAGGGAGTATCCATGGCAGCGAACCCTCCTTCAACCCTGCGAATGTAGTGATCGGATGGTGCAATCTAGCGACAGCGCCCACGTTAGGGACAACCTTCGTCAGGGTCAACACGACCCGCCGCGCAGGTCTCGATGGACCTAATTCTCCGGCGGGGGTTGGGGGCCGGCCCCGAAATCCTCAGGTGAAATCTGATCGAGGAACTCTCGGAACTTTTCGACCTCGACATTCTCATCCGGGCCCTCTTCGGGCAGTTCCACGGCTGCCTCGTCAAAAACATCGTCGGCCACGTAAATCGACGTTTCTGTACGCAAGGCCAAAGCGATCGCATCCGAGGGTCGAGCCGTAACGACCAGGCCGTTGGCAAAAACTAAATCGGCGAAAAACACGCCTTCCTCGAGCGCCACGATATTGACCGCGTCAACCTGCGAATCGTGAGCGCTGATGACCTCCTTGAGTAGGTCATGGGTGAGTGGGCGATCTGGTACCACCCCCTGCTGGGCAAAGGCGATAGCGGTTGCTTCGACCGCACCAATCCAGATTGGGAGGTACCGCTCGCCGTCGAGCTCCTTGAGCAGCACGATGGGTTGATTCGAGGGCATCTCAACACGAACACCTACGACCTCCACAGCTCTCATGCTCGTACTCTAGCCGCATTAGTGGTGTCCCAGAACAATCCAACGATCACTATTCAGCCAGCGCATGACCCAATAAGGCCACGTGCAGCCTCATGATGGCCGCGGACTGTGTCTGGCGCTGCGAATGTGACAGGCCCAGGGAGTCGACGAGGTCCAATTCTCGTTCGGCACTGAGCCGGATCGTCCGCAGGTGACGCAACGTGAACCCATGGGCCAGCAAAGCAGCCGCCGCGCGGGACACGAACACGGCTGATGAGTCCCATCGTCGAATCAAACCCTGGTCGACTAACTCTTGGACCATGCCTTCATCGACTCCGGCGATCTCAGCGATCTGGGCTCGAGACATCGCTACCGCGGGCAAACCTGGGAGCAAGGCCGTCTCGGCAGACTCATCCGAGTCGTCAACGACTTCATCCGTGACGGCGATGACCTCACGGAGTCTTCGATCGATCAGACGTTGAGCGATCACGTCCAGTGGCAGGTATTCGGCGGTCTGCCAGGCGAGGACCTGACTCAACTCGGCGATATCCCGGGGCGAATATCGTCGAGTACCGCCAGAACTCCGCTGAGGAACTACTAATCCGCGAGCTTCCAGATAGCGCAACTTGGATGCGGATAAACCCGGGAACTGATCGGCCAATGCGGTGACGACCTCACCAATCCGCAAGAACTGCGAATCGATGCGTCGTCGTGTTGGCCCGTCGGTGTCACTCACCGCCCACGAGGAACGCGAATCGGTACTTGCCGATCTGCACTTCATCTCCGGGCGCCAGCGTGTGCTTTTCTACGCGCTCGCGATTGACGTAGGTGCCATTGAGCGAATGTCCATCCTGAACCTGCCAGTGTTGGCCTGCACGCAAAAATTGAGCGTGATGGCGACTCACCGTGATGTCGTCAAGAAAAAGGTCGGCGTCTGGCGATCTACCCGCCGTGATGATGTCGCCGGTAAGCAGATAGGACGCACCTGCTCCAGGGCCACGACTGACGACCAGCACGCTGGCACCGGGTTCGACACCGGTGACAAAGCCTGAGCCGACCGCTGGCAGCGCCCCACTGCTGTGGGGCCCAGAGGTGCCCATAGAGGTCGACTCCGCTGGACTCTCCGCCAGGGCTGGCAATGGCGCCCCGCAATGAGAGCAGAACCGAGCCTCCACATCGGCAGCTTGGCCGCACGCCACACACTCACGGACACCGATTCGCTCGATGCCGCCGGCTTCTGGATGGTCGCTACTCATCAGGTCAACCCTGGGACAGTAGTTGAGCGTAGGCGGTTGCCGTTAACAGTGACTCCACGTCATCGGCGTCTGCAGGGGTCAACTCGACCAGCCAGCCAGCGCCGTATGGATCCTCGTTAATGACTTCAGGTCCTGCGTCGACACCGTCATTACGTGCCACCACCGTTCCCGCCAATGGGGCGTACAACTCACTCACGCTCTTGGTCGACTCAACCTCACCCATCGTGGCTCCGGCAGCTAACTGCGTGCCGACGGCTGGTAGATCGACAAACACGATGTCGCCAAGGGCATCCTGGGCATAATGCGTGATGCCCACCACGACTGTTCGCGTGTCGGTCAGCCGTACCCACTCGTGCTCGCCGGTGTAGTGCAGATCGTCGGGGATCACGGTGCCTCCTGGGTGTGTTGCCTGATGAGTGAGCGGCCTTGGGATGAACTTACTGATGGGTGCCGACATTGGGCAAGGCACCACCGCGGCGCATGATGCGAAAAGCCTGTTCAACGTAGAGTGCGGCGGCGTACCAATACAGGACAACTCCCCAGATGATGAACGCCCAACCAGCAACATCAGCCACTTGCTCCCACGTGCCCGTTCCCGTTCCCGCAATCACCAGCGGTAGCCCGATGAACAACACGAAGGTCGCAGCCTTGCCCAGATAATGAACCGGCAAGGCAATGAGGCCGTGTTTTCGCAACATCGGCACCAGCGCCAGGAGCACCAATTCGCGACCGACCAGGAGCACCACCAACCACCACGGGATGATTGCTCGCCAGGCCAGACCAATGAGCACTGCCGCGATCGTAAGCCGGTCCACGAGCGGGTCTAGCAGTTGGCCAAGGCGCGACACCTGCCCGGTCTTGCGCGCCACCGCACCGTCGAGATAGTCGGTGACGCCGGAGACCACCAGCACGGCCACCGCCCATAGATCGGCCTGAGCCCCCAGGAGCAACCACAAGAAAACCGGTATGAGAACGAGCCTGAGCAAGCTCAACAGGTTGGGAACAGTCCAGATTCGATCAGTGTCGACCCCCGAGGGGTCGTCGTCGGCTATTCCCATTGCGTCGCCCCGGTGTCTAGGCAGGTGTGACAGACAAGATCCCCAGACACATTTCGTCGCTGGTGCCCTCACCCCAGGTGACGTAGCGGGCTGGCACATCGGCAAGGGCCGGCAGCACTTGCCGTAAGCCCACATCATGCGTGCAGGTCACTCGCAAGACATCGCCTTTCTTGACCTCAACGGGCTCGGGCATGGCGGTGCTGGCCTGGTTGTCAAAATCCCAGGATTGGATGTCCACGAGGGTCTGGGCATCAGGAGTGTCGGGGTTGAGCTCGACGGTGATCGTTCGACCAAGCAGGTGCATGTGGCCGGCACCGGAATACACACGCATATCTCCGGTGGCCCGATGATCACAGGATTGGGTGGCGCCCGCCTTCGGTTGCAGCAGGTCACCACCGCAGACCACCTGCAGACCCCACAAGGTACGCAGGGTTTCTCCACCGAATCGTTCGATCGTGTCGGCTACGGCCACTTCACGATCACACAGCGGGCCGGAATCCCCGGGACCACAGGGCAGTTCAACGGGAGCGGGCAACAACACGCTCTG
>JAFMCH010000063.1 GCA_017857875.1 Actinomycetota bacterium
TCGCGGCGACCGGTGCCAAGACATCGACGGCATCGTTATCGTCAAGCATGTCACGAACTAGCGCACCGAGTTCCGCCTCAGCTCGATACACCTGGTTGATGCGAGTGGTGATCTCTGACTTCATCGCGCAGGCGAACCGAACAGGGTGACGAGTGATGGCCTGAAGATCGTCTCGAACCTGCCAGTCCATGGCGGTCTGTGAGTCCGTGACGATCGTGAGTACCTCGCCATCGAGACTGACGGGGATCGCGTCGTACTTTCTAGCCTGATCACCGGTGAGCAGCCCCACGACAGCAGAGTCCAAATGGGTGTCCATGATCTCGACGAAGTCCAATCCTGCCGCCTCGACCGTGGCGCGAACCACGTCTTTGCGGGCCACCGCACCCTGCTGAACCAAAACGCTGACAACCGAATCGCCGATGGCATCAGCAGTCGCGCGGGCCGCCTCTACCTGATCGGACGTGACCAGCCCGTGCTCGACGAGGACCTCAGCGATGCTCATCAGGCTGCCTCATTTGTTGCCGCGACCCCATGGGCTGAGGATAGTTGCTCAACCGCGAAACCGGCACGCCGCAGCACAAGATGGAGATCGGCCACGTTCACCACGACCGACTCAGCGCTGTGCAGGCTGATGTCGCCGGAGAGCACCAAGCGCACCGCATCCTGTTCAAGGGTCTGCATCCCGCGAAACTCACCCTCGGCGAGAACCTGAAGGAGTCCTGACAACGCCGCCGGATCACGAATCGCGTCGCGCACCCGCCCGGTAGGTTCGGCCACTTCACACACGACCCGTCGACCCGGGCCATGGGCGAACGGAACGAGTCGTTGGCAGATAACCCCACGGATGACCTCACCGAGAATCCCGCGAACCAACCCCTGTTCCACGGGCGAGACGAGGTCAATGATCCGGGAAATGGCATGCCCGACCCGGTAGGGCCGGCGACGATAATCAGCCCACCTCGATCGTGCGCCCAGGTTGCGGCTCCCTTCGGCAGCCGCAACTGCTCCCAACCCGGCACCGTCAAGGCGACACTGCGCAACACGATCGCCCAGGTGCCGCGCTGGCGGTACGCGTGGACCCGGAATCGTCCGATACCCGCCAGTGTGATGCCCCAGTCCGCCTCAACCTCATCGGATAATGCCTCCGCCGATCGGTTTCCAGCCCGCAGCGTCTCTCCCAGTAGGGCATTGATCTGCTCGACCTCCACAACCTCCTGGTCGAGGACGACCAATTCCCCGTCTACGCGAATCCTGGGTGGGACCGAAGCCCTCATGTGCAGATCCGACGCCCCACACTGGACAGCGAGCGCGCATAGGGACTCCAGGGACCGGGGCGCACCAAAGACCTGTGGCGGTTCAGTCGGCAAAGGCACATCCTCTAGTGTCGGACCACGCTTGGGCGATCTGACCAGCGCAGGACACGTGGGAATGAGGGATGCATCGTGAGGGAGGGTCTCTCCGGATCGTTCGTCGGCCTCGACATCGGGGCAACAGGCCTGCGCGCGGCGTCTGTTTCCTGGGACGACTCGTCGGGGACGTACCGGGTGGGACGATTTGCCGCCCTGGATTTGCCCCCCGGTGTCGTGGTGAACGGGGTACCCCGGGAAGCCAAGACATTTGTTTCCGCGCTGCGTCGACTGTGGCGCCAGGGTCGGTTCACCAGCCGGCGCGTCGTATTCGGGCTCGCAGATAGCGGCCTCCTCACCCGGCAGGTCGATCTGCCGTGGATGCCCCCACAAGATTTCTCCTCGGCTCTTCGCTACCAGGTGGCTGACGTCCTGCCTGTCGACCCCGCGACGACAACCCTCGGCTACCACGTGCTCGCCGAGCTTCCCGCGGATCCAGCCGCCGGACGCGACACCGACATGAATCGGATCCTGCTCGTCGCCGGTGACCGTCAAGATGTAGTCGACATGTCCACGCTGCTGCGCAAGGCCGGGCTAGAGCCCCGGAACGCAGACGCCACGTCCTTCGGTCTCATCCGGGCAATATGCAAAGGTCGCCTCACCGCAAGCGATTCCGTGCACGCCATCGTCGATCTGGGCGCTGATCACCTCACGATGGCGATCTATCGCTCCGGACAGCCGCTGTTCTTGCGCACAGTCAGCAACGTCGGTGGGGCCAAAGCCACATCCACGATCACCGAGTCCCTTTCCCTGGAAACAGATTCGGCCGAGCAGTTGAAGCGCGCCACCGGCCTGAACGGCCCTCCGCCGCTCGTGGCGCCGCTCGCTGAATCGAGTGTGTTCGCGTCACTTCCAGCCCCGGTCGCTCCCACCCAAGACGGTCCTACCAAAGCGGTGATCTCCATCGTGAATCCGTGGGCGTCCACCGTTGTGGCCGAGATTCGCAATTCCTTGGATTACTTTCGTTCCTCCCACCCTGGGAGCACCGTGGAGCGCCTGGCTCTCGTCGGTCGGTCGATGGACCTCACCGGATTGCCCGAACGTATCGCCACCGAGATCGCTGTCCCCGTGGAACAGCCCGACCCCTTCGCCGGGTTGCCGGTATCCAGTCGAGTCGAGCGGCAGCGGCCGCAGGATTCGGTCCTCCTCGCAGCGATCGGGCTAGCGATGGGTAGGCCGAGATGACGACCACGCGCAAGAAACTGTTCGATCGCGGCGGCAGTGAGCAGTCCCGAATCGCCTTCGTTCCCTCACTTGCCAGAGTCAACCTGCTCCCGGCAAGCGTTGGCGAGTCGATCGCACTCACGAAGGTGCGTCGACTCCTGGTCATCCTCATTGCCCTCCTCGTCGTCGCCGGACTGGGACTGTGGCTGCTTCAGGGTTCAGCGATTCGGCAGGCACAGGAACGACTGACTCTCGCGCAGGATGAGAACGAGATCCTGCAGGCTCAAATCGCTCGCCTCTCGCCAATCAACCAGGTTTTCGAGCAGATTCGTACGCAGCAGGCGATCGTCGAGTTGACTCTCGCGGCGCAGCCTCGCGCCGCTGACGTCATCGCCACCCTCATCGACGCTGGACAAACAGGGGGCACCCCCGTTCGAATGAGTTCCATCAGCGTCGAATACCGCGGCATCCCTTCACCGGGTGACCTTCCTAATCCGTGCCCGAATCCGAATCCGTTCCGATCCCAGGTCGCAATCGGGTGCCTGACATTCACCGCGACTGCTCAGGATCGGGCACAGGTATCGCAATTTCTCCTCGCTTTGGAGGCTGATCCCTTCTTCATTGGCCCTTACGTCACGACCACAACCGTCGGCGGCGACGAGGCGGTGTCCTTCAACGGCACCGCCGCAGTCTCAACGGATGCATTAGTGACCCCGCTCAGCCAAGAGCGCATCGCAGAGATCCTCCAAGCTGCCACCCCGACCGACGGAGGGGGCGCATGACCTCCAAGGTCCGTCTCACCGTTTTGTTCGGAATTTTGGTCATCCTCGCGATTACCGCGCTCACCTGGAATTTCGCGCTCGGGCCTCGCATTCAAGCCGCAGGTGACCTCAATTCCCAGGCTGAGCAGATTGAACTTGCCAACGTCCAAGCGTTATCGCAGTTTTCGCGACTTCGCGAACAGGCCCGCGAGATCCCAGCGGCGGCCGAGGACGCAAAGCGGCTGTTCGCATCGATACCGCAGGAGGCAGACCTGCCGAGTTTGCTCACCCAGATCACCGACGCTGCCAACGAGGCTGGAATCCCGCCGAATGACATCACCGTGCTCAGCACCGGCGTGCCCGCCCCGATCGATCCAGGTGCGCAGAATCCATCGGTTCGTCTTGCGACCATCACTCTTGACCTCACGGTGCGTGGTTCCGTAGCCGAATTCGGTCGACTCCTGGAAAATTTGACCGAATTGGAGCGCTCTTTGCTCATCCAGAACACGAATGTGTCGATCCCACCCGAGGGTGGTGAAGGTGCGTCAATGCAGTTGAAGGGAACGATCTTCGTACTGCAGTCTCCACTGAGTGATCTCTTTGCAAATGTCGAAAAACTGATCGAGGAAGCGGGGCTGCTCGACGACAATCCGCAGTAGACCTAAATCGAGGGTAACTGGACGCGCAGCCGCTGGGCATCCGCGGACGATAAGGCAGCACAAATCGTGTCGCGAACCCGATGCACGGCGGCAGCAAAATCCGCGGGCAGACCTTCAAGTCTGCGGAGTTCTTCAAGAATCAATTCCCATCGGCACACCAGCGTGAGCAGCAGGGTGTCGCCGGCCGCGGCGGCTGAGGAGGCCAGGTAGGCCTCGGTTGCCGCGATATCTGCAGCGTAGGCTTTTTCAATCGCTGTAACGGTTTCCCCCTTGACCCGGGCACCGAGGGCGGCCCGCATGTCTTTGTCAGCAGCAGCCTGGCGGAGTCGAGCAAACTCCTCCAGCGAATGCCCCTCGAGGCGCGACAACGCAAATTTTTGAGCCGACTGCGGGGTCGGTTCGGGAATGACGTCTAGTCCCGGGACCGGCTGCCACTCAGGATGAATGTCACCGGTCATGGGGCGCAGTCGCTGGAGTGCCACATCGCGGGCTTGAGCTCGGGCCAATTCTGCCGTGGCGACGGGCTCGGAGGCGACGTCACCATCACCCGCCGCAAAGGCTCCCTCAAAAGCTTGGTAGTAATCCGCCGGTGACTGACCGGCCCGCTCAACGAGTTCCCGGCGTACGGACTCTTGGAGGACCTCAAGGTCTGATCCCCAGGCCAGCAGTGCGCCCTCGTGGTCACGGCCTTCGGTGACTCGGGTTGCGGCAATCCGAGCGAGATCGCGCGCCCGACGGCGATGGTGGTGATCGCTCAAAGGATTACTCGTCATTCATTACTCATCATTCATTACTCATCATCGTTATCCTGGGCGGGCAGTATCTCGCCCCCCCATGATCCAGCGCCCGGCACCTTTGAGACTACTCCCGGCTACGGGCCAGCCGGTAGATCATCGACAAGAGCTGGATTCACCTCACTGATGCGAACTTGACGCCATGGCTCGCGGAACAGATCAGAAATACCCGGCGGTGCGACCGTGCGAGCGAGACGGTCGTCGTAATAGACGGTGAAGGGCTCATAACCGCCGTTGCCGGTCGGCTTCTCGATAGTGCATCGATGTTCCTGCGCCAACGATCCGACAAATTTCAAGATCCCGCGGCTGACGGTGACATCAAAGTCTTGCACCGCAAAACAGCCATTCAAGATGAGAGCAGCTGCGTTGATTGCCAGATTGTCCAGATTTGTCGCTCGCCAGGTGTTGCCACCATCTTCAGACGTCGGAAGGTATACGTAGAGGTAACCATCTGGAATGAGGCCCAGAACATTCGGGGAATCCGTCGGGGGAACGCCATAGTCGCGTACCGAGATTCCGCTGGCGTCAAAGGGCTCTGTCCAATTCCCCTGCGCAAGATTTTCATCCCACAGCTGCCCGGTAATGACAATGTCGGATTCTGAGGCAAGGGTCAATTCTCCTCGGTAAGCACCTTGGATGTAGGCGAGGCCCGAAGAGCACGTCGCCAAACCAGTCGATCCCACCCACGGGTCGGTCGTTTTTGTACTAGCCACGGGGAATCCGAAGGATGAGCCACTTTTGATCAAGGATTGCGAGGGCGGGAACGCATATGTATTCAATTCGCTGTAGGTCGATGTGGATGGAATCACGAAGGGAAAAATAGTGCTGGTTGATTTCGTCGCGCAGGATGGAACTGCGGTCGACTGGCCATCGGCTACGTAGATCACACCGTTGAAGCCATTGGCAATCATGGTGTCGTAATCGAGCACCATGGTTGTCTGGTTATCGGGGTCGGCGGCAAAGTAGGACTTAGCCTGCTCACGGCAGAAGGAGTTGATAGACCCATCCTGGGTGTTTGGACTGGTCACAACGACAACTCCACCTGGGTGCCAACGAATCCGGGTAGGTCCGGTGAAATAACACCCTGACAACTGAGCTCGGGCAATCAGTTCCGCCGGGGTCGGGGGAAGATCTAGAGGTGGCGCGTATTCAGGGTTCCAGGGCACCTCGGTCGTGATGGGAATTTCATTAAGCAGATAATCCGATGGATTGCTGGCGTTACCCGCAGGTACAACCGCTGGATCTATCCAACGGTGAGTCGGCGGACACCCAACGGATCCATCACCATCGGGACAGGAAGAAGTCACCACACCCTCGAAGGTGCTGCCAAGGCTTGGACCGAGGTACCAAACATCGTTGGTGTGGACATCTCCGTACCACCGGTCGTTGGACTCGACCGCCACGAACTCGCAGCTCCTTGAGTTGCGATGGGGCCCAAGCTCACTATTCGCGGTGGACTTCAAGGCCGGTTCGTACCATTGCTTGCTGCAGAACGCATCTGCCTGCTCGGGCGTGAGTTCGCCGCCCTTTCCTGAGTAGGCATCAGGGAAATCACCGGGGACCGTCTCGGTGCCGCTCACATATCCGTAGTCATAACTGGTGCGCTTGCGAAGGATCGCATCAACCGTTCGTGTCGCCCCGGCAACGAAGCCGGTCGAGCGAACTTTGATCTCACCGGTGTTCAATGTCTCATCCACGATGAGGCGGTATGTGAAATACGCGTTGTCCGTTCCTCCGGGGATAAGAACCCATCCGGTCAGTGCGGCGCTGGTCACACTTGCGGGAGACCCAACCAGGGCTAGGCGCGCACGATAGTCATCGACACCCGCCTCAGCGGCCGCGAGCGCTCTAAATGAGGTCTCATTCGCGTCGGAGGGGCGGATTGCCGCAATCACGGCCTGACTCACCATCAAGACCAGGACCAGCAGGACAGCACTCCAGATGATCACCATGATCATCGCAACGCCGGAATCCGGTGGTGGCCTGTTCATGCTTGACCATCGAGTCGTATCGATCACCGCTGGTTCACCAGCACAATCGTTTGTTCGGTAAAGATTCCTGACAGGGAATCGGCCAGTCGCACCCGGACCTTGTCGATATCAGCAGCCCAGGCGAGGAAGACCGCGGAGTCGTCGGTGACAGGAGGTATGTATTCCTCATCCACGCGCGCACCAGACGCATCCTCCACGACCCGGAGATAGGTGAACGTCACTACCGGATCTTGGGCCGAGGTCGTGCGCATGAGCACGAGCGGGGTCGAATCCGTATACCCAGACACAACACCATCGGTGAGATTGGGTTCGGCAACTACAGCGGTGAGGCCAGGGTTGGTGCCGCCCGCAACCACATTGAGCCTCACTCGATCGGGGACGCCTTCGATCAGTCCTAGGCCGGCGTTGGTGAAGAAGGCGAATTCCGTCGCGTTAGCCGACAGGATCGCAGGCTGGGAATTAAAGCCTTCAGACTCGTTGTCGATATATCGAATCGCCCTCGATATGAATAGCATGGAGTTGCGTTCATCCTGTTGAACGCCAGAAAACGCCGTCGCGTCTCGAATACCGCTGAAGACGGAGATGAACCCGCTGCCGACGATGGCCATGAGCACGCCGAAAACTCCCATCGCGACCAGCAGTTCGGTCAAGGTAATGCCTTCATCACGTGAGATTGCGCGAGCCTGCTTCCTCATGGTGTGACCTCGACGCACGAAGGGGCACTAGTGAACGGAACGGGAGGGTCACCAACCACCAGGTTGGCCTCGCCGCGGATCCGGGCTCGGTCTGCAGCTGTGATACCGATGGTTAAGCGGGCTCGCACCGCGCCCAGGCTCTGCTGGATCGTGATCTCATCAGCCGCAGGACCGCGCTCGAACGCGACAGGAATCTCTCGCGCTGCCTTTACCAGATAGTTCTGGGTCACCACCCCAGCATTAGAATCATCGGCGAGTTGATTAGCGAGAGTCACCAGCTGCGACCCTGCCGTATCCACCGCAGCGGTCAAGCCCAGGTCCCACCCGGTGCTGCATGGCGAGACGGTCAAGCCGGTGAGGTCGATCACGGTGTCATCTAAAACTGTGTCGTCGAAGGTGATTCCCTTAAGAGCCCACGCACCCGTCGGCACATTAGCGCGCAGGATCGCTGAATCATCAACGACGCCCAGGGTGTAGCGGGGAACGACGCCATCGGGACATGAGGTTTGTTCACGCAATGGTTGATGCTCGAGTGTCACCTCTGTCCCCGGCGGCGCCACGATCTGGATGAGGTTGCCCTCCAACCGGGCGACAGATGTTTCTCCTGACGCAACGACCACGGTGGTCTGGCGGGAACCCGAATCCGAGCACGTCCCCGGCCATGTCTGATACGAGCCGGGAAAGAGACCGCCGATGACGAAGGGGAAGTCATAGGGCGGGTCGGGTAGCAGGTTCCACGGGTCAAGGGTCAGCGATAGTGCGTCGCTTCTGATGAGTGGATAGGAATCATCGATGCTGCGTAACCGGATCTGGCCCGACTCGGCATAGACGAAGGACACCGGGGCGTTGGCCCCGCTGGCGACATGGACTCCGAGCGTGTCTTGCTCCGGCCCCGGCGTGACGTACCCGGTTTTAGAAATGGCGACCGACCACCCCGTTCCGGTCGGAACCTGCGGGATGAGCAGGCATCCGGTCAATCCAGTGAGGAACCGTGGCAGCGTTGTGCCTGTCACCGAGTCGAAAAGATCTACGGCCACCCCCGGCACCCCGAGTCCTGTCTCGTCAATGACGCGCACCGAGACGCTGCCGGTGTCAGAAATCACAGCCTCACTACGCCGAGGCACGAGTGCATCGATCACCTGGGGGCCAGTCAACCGCCCACCGGAGACCGCAACCGTGACGCGCATGAAAGCCAAGCCCGTCGGATCGACCGTCGTGGTACATGGATCGGCCTCCTGGTCTACTGACACCCAGGCCGCATCAATCAAGGCGGTGTAACTGACGCCACCTTGAGAAACGGTTTCGGTGGTGAGCCCGGGATTAAGGAACTCCGCTCCCTGATCCTGCAGATCTTCGACAATTCCACGAGCGATTGCGGCGGCGGCAACTCGATCGGAGTTCGATCGCACGATCTGGAGGGCCTGTACCAGGAGAACCATCGCCGAGGTGGAGATCAAGACGAAGATCACGGTGGCCGCGATCACCTCGACAAGGGTGAATCCTTCCTCGCGATGAGGCTTGTGGCCTGCACCGATCGCCTGGCAATCCACGACGAGTACCTCCTCTCCCAGCTTCGGGCCCTCGATCGTCTCGAGGAGTATCGGACCACGGCACGTCTCTTACCCCGGCATCTGGGACTCATGAGATCGGTGTGACGGGTGGGATACGGGGTCATGGAGGGGCTACTCTCAGGATGTGACGCAGCAAACGGCGCCCCGGGCGGCCCTGGGCAAGATCGGCAAGATGTTCCTGCCGCTGACGACCGCCTCGCGCGGCAGCCAGCGCAACGCCCGACTGCAGATTCGAGCCGGCCTGGCCGTCGTCGTGACTATCATCACAGGGTTCGCCGGACTGGCGATCTGCCTTGTTGGGCTTGTATCTGATTGGACGAGCGGACGTGGCAACTCACTGGCGCTTGCCGCCGCCTCAGTCTTGGCGCTGGTCAGCGTCTTGGCCCCTCCGGTAACATTTCGCACCCGAAGTGCAACCTTGACCGAAGAGGTTCTCAGCGATCCGCTGGCCCGACCTCGACCCTGGCAGTCCACGACCATCACCTTCGAGCCCATCCTCGTCGGTGCCATGATCGCCGGGCTGTCCTATTCACCCTTCCTTGCTGGTGCCACATTCGGGCTCGCCCTCGCTGCTCGAGCCATCGTCGATGGCCGACGCCATCACCGCGAAGATGTCAACGCTGCATTCCACTCGCTGCGACGAGCATGGAACTCCAGCCTTGTCGCAGCAATCGCTTTTGTGGTGGTGTTCTCGCTTCGCGAATCGGTGATGATGAGCTCGTCACTTTGGACCTTGCTCCTCGCTGCATTCATTGCGACTTCGGCCACCCTCGTGCTCAACGCCTTGGAGCGCTGGGTTGACGGTGTTGATGAGCCTTGGGCCTTCGCCCGAGACTTCATCGACTCCCGACGCATCGTCGTCATGGTGGTGAGCGCCCTCATCGCTTGGTTGAGCGCCTACCTGGTCACTCTGGGACCACTGATCGAACCGCGAAACGCGGCATTCGCCGGCCAACTTGCAGCGACCGGTGTCTTCCTGGCCTCCTGGCTGATCCTGCTTTTCGCCTCAATCAGATTGTGGCGGCGTGATGCCTTGCGCACGCTCAGTCGTTGGAGCCGCCACCAGGCAAACATTCTTGGTCGTATTGCAGATGGCTCCCTCGACCCTGATCTGGCTCGCCAAGCTTCACTGGCCGTGACCTCGCGCATGGCGCTTTCGGTTTTCGGTGCCACACGCGCACTCGTGGCTGTCCATCGATTCGATGGCAGCGTCCTTCGCCAATTCGCCATTGCCGATGTTCATGCTCAACCCGCCACGCCCGACTATCACGATCTGACCGATCTTCCCTCGATCAGGATTCCCCTTTATTCGACGCCGGGTCACCGGGACAGTTCAGACATCACCGTTGCCGGATTTATCGGTCCGTCACGGTTCATTGTCCGATCCCTCGGTGTCATCGAGCGTTTTCAGCATCTTGCGACGGCATCGATCCTCACACCCCTGGTCGCCTCAGATGAAGACCGCCTCGCCACCGCTTTCGAAACACTCTTCGACCGCAATCTGTGGCCCACGATGGAGTCATTCCAGCGCGCATTTGACGAAATGCGCGTACGAGCCGACACCAGTCCGCAAAGCCACTCGGTCCTCGTCGGGGTTCTCGCAATCGACGATTTCGGCGCTCTCTCCGGCGGACGATTCGAACACGCCGCAATCGCTCAGGTTATGCGACTCGTGCAGGGATACGCCGGTTTCACCGGGTATGAAAACTTCATCTGCTACGAACCCGACGGGCGGATCTGGGTGTGCTTCACTTCAGGTCCGCTTATTCGAAACGGAGTGGGGCTCCTCCGAGATCTCCAGCGCGACATCAATGATCACGGCTCAGTTCTGTCCACACACAGCGACATCGGCGTTCACATCGGAATCTCGCTTGGATATTCCGTGCACCAGGTCGATGATTTCTCCTTCGACGGATTGATTGAACAGGCCTCCCAGCGACTGCTCATTGATCAAAGCGCGCGAAGCCCCTTCGCTATCGATGACATGCTCACGATTGACATCACACCGGAGGCCATCACCGGTAGCGGCACGCCAACTGTTGCCGTCGATCTCACGGCGCGGCTCCAAGAAGACCTTGATTCTGATCCTGTGCAGCATTTCCCTGTCATTCTCCAACCCGTGCTTGATCTGACCGGGCGGCTCACGGCAGTGCACGCAGGAGTGGGTTGGGATGGTTCTCCAACCCGTACTCGCACCACGGACCCTGAGGGGTTCATCTCCCTGGTGAGCCGACAACCAGAGTTGGCAGCCACCGCAACCCACACCATCCTCCATCGCCTCAAGCCTGTTCTTAACGATGTGTCTGCGGATGAGGACCCTGACTGCAGAGTGCTCGTGCACCTTCCCTCTGTTTTACTCCACCCAGATATCGGTCTCCTGGCACTGCCCAATCTGGTTTCGCCCTACTTAAATCGGGTGGAGTGCGCCCGACTCGTGATCGTGTTCGACACGATCCCCACGGGTGGTGGACAGGCGCTTCGACTTCTTAGCGACCGTGGTGTTGGTATCGCGATGACCGCTGGTGCCGCGGCCACCGCGGACGGATCCGATCTCGAGGGATGGCACCGCTGGGCCGTGATCCTCCCTGAACGCCTCATCACAGCCGATTCCGGAATCGATCGACTCACCATTCAACAAACTGTGGCCGCGATTGCTACCCACGAGACACGTTTAATCGCACACAGCCATCGACCTGTCATAGCCGAGTTCCTCGCTGATCATCGAATCCGAATGATCTTGCGCCTCGACTTGCACGCAGCCATGCTTGCCGATCTGCGTGAAGAACTCCCCACTGAGTCTGTCCTCCCGTAACCATCTGCGCGCGCATGCTTGTAGTCACTGCTTGTAGTCACTGCTTGTAGTCACTGCTTGTAGGCACTGCTTGTAGTCACTGCTTGTAGTCACTGCGCATTTCGCCTGACTCGCTCGTCGTGAAAGAGGCGATTGCTTCCATCGCCGAGATCACCAGCAGCACCGATGATGCATCAGCCGATCCCTCAACCAGCCCCGGTTACGACAAATCCAGGGCAGTCATCGTGTCTGGTAGGTCGCACCGGAGCTGGTCGAACGGTACGGCTAGACGATGCTGACGCTCGTCGTCACGGCTGCGGCGCGCTCACGCAATTCGCCTCCTGGCGCTGGATTCCCGTGCTGTGGGCGGTG
>JAFMCH010000064.1 GCA_017857875.1 Actinomycetota bacterium
ACGTGCGATTTGCCTCGCCCACAGCGCGCTTCATCAGCGCATTCTCGCGGCTGGGCCTGACCGCGGAATACGGAGTCGCCTGGCTACTGCAACGCCAGGTTGGCGCAGCCCGCGCGTATGAGATTCTGTTAAGTGGTCGACCAGTATCCGCTCAAGAAGCCGCCCAGATCGGCTTGGTTCACCAGATCGCCGATGACCCGTTCGAGGCAGCCATGGCCTGGGCACGTGACGTAGCCGATAACTGCTCCCCCATGTCACTTTCCGTGATCAAAGCTCAGCTCGTTGCCGCCGGTCGCGAAGACTTCGCCACGCACTTACCCACCAGCTTGAACCACATGTCAGAGTCTTTCCGCTGGCCTGATCTCACCGAGGCGCTGACCGCGAAAATTACGCGGCGGGCCGTGTCATTCCCTGACCGACCACGCGGTGGGGATTGATCAATCCAAATAGCCGCAATGGGCCAGCGCGAGGCGAACAAGTCGACCCTGGCCACCGGTCATTTCTGCCTGAAAGGTGTAAGACAACGCCTCCGCAGGAGTGACCCAAGCCAGATCCAGGGCGTCCTGTGAGGGGGTGCAGTCGCCATCACAGGGCACGATGAAGCACAGGCTCACCGCGTGCTGGCGCAGGTCAACGAATCCGCTGACCTCGGGATCAGGAAAATATTCGGCCACTGTAAAGGGTGAGATGCTTACCGGCACGCGTGGAAGGGCCATGGTTCCCAAATCTTTTTCAATATGCCTCAGTAGCGCCTCGCGCACGCGCTCACCGTATAAAACGCGACCTGACACAACGGCCCTGCTCAGCGATCCATCGTGTCGACCTCGCAACAGCAGACCAATTTCAGTCACGTTGCCCAGGGCGTCAACTCGCACGGGCAAGGCGTCAATATAAACAATCGGTAAGCGTTCACGGGCCAGGTCAAGGTCCTCGTCCGACAGCCACGATCCGCGTGTGTCCAAAATATCGCTCATACGCTCCTCGCATTTCCCACCACAGTCGGACAAGCTACGGTCAGCCTAGCCTTGTCCATGCAGCACTTCCGATGTGGTTCTAAGGTGGCCTCATGACGACGCCGACACCCGCAACCTCTGGCCACCATCAAGACCCGCCCGGTGGCAGAACCCCGCAGCAGTGGCGCGAGAAACTGACCCCGCAGGAATACCACGTGCTGCGCGAGGCCGGGACCGAGGCACCGTGGTCAGGAGAGTATGTCTCGACCACCAGTCCCGGTGTGTATGAATGCCGGGGATGCGGTGCCCCGTTGTTCTCCTCATCCACCAAGTTCGAATCACATTGCGGTTGGCCGTCATTTTTCACCCCTTTAGCCGGCGATGCGGTCGTGCAGATCGAAGACCGCTCGCTGGGAACCGTCAGAACCGAGGTTCGCTGCGCCGCGTGCGATGGCCACCTCGGCCACGTGTTCTCTGGTGAGGGCTATTCCACACCCACCGATCTTCGCTACTGCATTAACTCGGTGAGCCTGCGGCTGGCCCCACTCGAGGACAACGCCCCTTAAACAATCTGCATTGGCCCAAGCTCGGCGTGTGAAGCCCGACCTAACCAGGTTCAGCGCGTAATCTGAGGCGATGTCGTCACCCCCGGTCAGTTGTGCCTCGTTCGACGCAGCGTTGGCCAGCCTCCGTGGGGTTCGCTACCGATCGGCGGTGCAGGTCGATGAAACACCTGCACCCCAGCGGCTCGCCCCCTACTCGGTGGCGCTGAGCGGGTCGATAGCAGATGAGACCGATGAGGTCGCCTCAGGGCGCTTGGTACTGCTGCACGATCCCGAGGGCGTTGATGCCTGGATGGGCGTCTTCCGTGCGGTGATGTTTGTGCGAGCCAGCGTTGAAATGGACGTGGCCGCCGACCCGCTCCTGCCCGGCGTTGGCTGGGCCTGGCTGACCGAGTCCCTGCACGAAGCTCGTTGTGAGGTGGCTGCCCTGGGTGGCACCGTGACACAGGTCAGCAGCGAGGGGTTCGGCACCTTAGCCGCCGAACCGGGACAGGCGCTAGCACGCGGACACGTTGAGATCCGAGCCTCGTGGACACCCACCCAGCCGGCCGCGCAGATTGGCAACAGTGCCAGAGCTTGGGCCTGCTTGCTGGCCCAAGCAGCCGGCCTCTTGCCCGCCCCCGTCGCGGTCACGTCTGATCTCGTAGAACATTGATCGATTCCCCGACGCCGTCGACCTCCTCGGCTCCGATCTCTGCAGAACCGACTGCGTCAGACCCCATACCCCTGGAGCCCCTGCACGGAATCCCCGACGTCATCGAGACCCCGCGCGGTCTCAGCCGCGCTCTGGCTGGATTGGCCGCGGGCGTTGGTCCCATCGGTATCGATGCCGAGCGTGCCTCGGGCTTCCGCTACGGACAGCGGGCCTATTTAATTCAGCTTTACCGAGTCGAGGGCGGCACCTGGCTGATTGACCCCACCGCATTGCCTGACCTGTCTCGTCTCGCCGATTTCCTGCGCCCACACGTGTGGATCTTGCACGCGGCCAATCAGGACCTACCCTGCCTCACCGAGGTGGGATTGGTGCCCGAGCGACTATTTGACACTGAGCTGGCCGGCCGCTTGCTCGGCCGCGAGAGAGTGAGCCTGGGCCATCTGGTGGCTAGCGAACTGGACGCATACCTCGAAAAGGGACATGGCGCGGCCGACTGGTCTACTCGGCCCTTGCCCGACTCTTGGCGCCGTTACGCTGCCCTAGATGTCGAGGTTCTCCCTGCGCTGCAGGCAAAACTGGCCGAAGACCTGCTGCAAGCAGGCAAGATGGCCTGGGCCGAGCAGGAGTTTGCGGCGCTCGTCGATGCACCACCACCGCCGACACGACTAGAACCTTGGCGGCGAACGTCTGGGCTGCACTCCGTGCGTACCCGACGAGGTCTTGCCTATGTGCGATCACTCTGGCAGGCCCGTGACTACCTCGGCGCCCAGCGCGACCTCAGCCCAGGTCGTCTGCTGCCCGACTCCAGCGTGATCTCATTGGCCCTTGACCCACCCGAGAGCCTGGCAGTCTTGACCGGGCGTAAAGAGGTCAGCCGCGGTAACCCTGCCCGCCATCGGCGCGATTGGTGGGCGGCAATCGAGTCAGCAACCAACGAAACCGACTCGCAGCTGCCCGCATTGAAGGCGACCGCCCAAGGCCCGCCTCCTGCCCGCAATTGGGCCAGCCAGGATGCACCAGCGGCCCTTCGACTGCGCCAAGCACGCGCGGAACTCACGCTGATAGGTGACCGCGTCAACGTGCCACTGGAAAATCTCATCACGCCTGAAACACTGCGCCGATTTCTGTGGACTCCCCCGCAGCAGCCCACTCCGGAGTCTGTAGAGGTGGTGCTGGTCGAGTTAGGGGTGCGCCCTTGGCAGCGCGAACTCGTGGCACAAGCGCTGTGCGACGTGCTGACGACAGCGGCTATCGAGGCTGAGAATCTTGAGGAACCTCAGTGACCTGCACGTCGGCCGACACCCACTCCACGACCTGTCGTGAAATTTCCTGAGCGGTCAAGCCGTGTTTCGTCATCAACTCTGCGCGTGATGCCTGGTCGAGAAACTCCTCCGGTAGGCCAAACGACCACACGGGCACAAGACTGTGTTGGGTTGCCATCGCATCGCGAAGCGCCGAACCCATGCCGCTACGCCGGAGGCCATCTTCTAGGGTCACCACGCGCTTAGCGGCCAGACAGGACGCTACGAGCGTCGGATTGAGCGGCAGCAACCAGCGCGGATCCAGCACCTCCACGGTGATGCCCTGCGCTTCGAGTCGGTCGGCAACGGCAAGGCCCACCGGCGCCATCGAGCCCACGGCAACCACCAACACATCAGCCTGATCAGCGAGGCGAAGCACATCTACGCCGTCGCGCTGAGCCAACGCGGGAATGGGTTTGGCGACTGAGCCCTTCGGAAAACGGACCACGGTGGGCGCATCATCAATAGCAACCGCCTCGCGTAACGTCTCTCGCAGCGTGTCTTCGTCTCGCGGAGCAGCTATGTGTATGCCCGGGACAATGGAGAGCATCGCGATATCCCACATGCCGTTGTGGCTTGGCCCATCATCACCAGTGACTCCTGCCCGGTCTAAGACAAAAGTCACGCCGGCCTTATGGAGCGCAACGTCCATGACCACCTGGTCGAATGCCCGGTTGAGAAATGTGGCATAGACCGCAACGACCGGGTGCCGACCGGCAAATGCGAGGCCAGCTGCTGAGGTGACGGCGTGCTGCTCGGCGATTCCGACGTCAAAAAATCTATCTGGAAACTGTTCACCGAAGTCCGCGAGACCCGTGGGCCCGGCCATTGCCGCGGTAATGGCCACGATACGGTCGTTTCGTGCGCCGATTGCGCATAATTCATCGGAGAAAATTCCTGTCCAGGTCACGCCCTTGTTAGCCAACGGCCGACCTGTGTCGGGATCGATAATCCCCACGCCGTGGAATCGATCGGCATCGTCAAGTTCAGCCGGTGCATAACCCCGGCCCTTTTCGGTAATGACATGCACGATGACCGGCCCCATGAACGTCGAGGCGCGCCGTAGTGCGTGTTCGACCTCGGCTTCGTCGTGACCATCAATCGGGCCGACGTACTTCAGGCCGAGATCTTCGAATAACCCCTGTGGAGCCACAACGTCTTTGAGGCCCTTTTTCATACCGTGCAACGCGTCGTATACGGGCTCTCCCACCATCGGGGTGCGCTTGAGTAACCGCCGACCCCAGCTGAGGAACCGCTCGTACCCCTTCGTGGTCCGCAGCGTGGACAGATGATGGGCCAGCCCACCAATTGTGGGTGAATATGAACGCTCATTGTCGTTCACGACGATGATCAAGGGCCGATCTTCGGCCGCGATGTTATTCAGCGCCTCCCACGACATCCCGCCGGTGAGGGCTCCATCGCCGATGATCGCGACAACATGTCGGCCAACTTCGCCGCCCAGTGTGCCATCGAGTGATAGCGCCTTGGCGATGCCGTCGGCGTAGGACAAGGACGTTGAAGCGTGTGAGTTTTCAATCACGTCATGCACGCTTTCAGCACGACTGGGATAACCCGATAGCCCGCCACGTTGGCGAAGGGTGTCGAACATCGGACCCCGGCCGGTCAGAATTTTATGCACATAGGCCTGATGACCGGTATCCCACAAGATGACATCGCGAGGTGAATCGAATACCCGATGTAGGGCGATTGATAGTTCCACCACACCCAGGTTCGGCCCCAGGTGCCCACCGGTTCGGGCTACCCGATCAACCAAGAACGCGCGGATCTCCAGGGCCAACTGATCAAGCTGCTCACGGGTGAGGTTCTTGAGATCTAGGGGTGTGGAAATCCCGTCGAGAATAGACACGGGCACCTCCTGAGTGAGCAATGCCCTGTCGGGCCGGGCTTCATCGAACCTCGTCCATGCGATTCTATGGGCAAAGTACCCGTCTCACCCGTTTGCCGCGGCCAGCGAGCGCAACACGTACTGCAAGATGCCACCGTGCCGGTAGTAGTCAGCCTCGCCGGGGGTATCGATTCGCAAAACCGCCGTAAAGGCGATGGTGCGACCGTCGTCTCCCTCCGCCACCACTGACACCTCGCGCGGCATTCCCTCATTAAGTGCGGTCACACCGGTGATGGAGATGACCTCATGCCCGGTGATGCCCAGACTTTCCGCCGACGTGCCGGGTTGGAACTGCAGCGGCAAGACACCCATGCCGATCAGATTCGATCGGTGAATCCGCTCATAGGATTCGGCGATCACCGCGCGGACTCCGAGCAAAGCCGTGCCTTTGGCGGCCCAGTCGCGTGATGACCCTGAGCCATATTCACGCCCGGCAATGACCACCAACGGTCGGTTGTTGACCGCATAGGCCTCAGCGGCGTCAAAGATCGTCGTCATCGGATGACCAGGCTGGGTGAAATCTAGGGTGAACCCGCCTTGCTGATCTTTGAGCATCAAATTGCGTAGCCGAATGTTGGCAAAGGTGCCACGAATCATGACCTCGTGATTCCCGCGCCGCGAACCATAGGAATTGAAATCCTTGCGCTCTACTCCGTGCGCCTGCAGGTAAACACCGGCAGGACTGTCTGCCTTGATTGCACCGGCCGGTGAAATGTGATCGGTAGTGACTGAATCGCCGAGGAGCGCCAAGACGCGCGCATCTTGAATATCGGTCACCGGTGTCGGTTGGGCAGGCATCCCCTCAAAGTAAGGAGGACGGCGTACGTAGGTGGACTCCGGATCCCATTCAAACATGTTGCCGGTGGGAGTCGGCAGGTTCTGCCAGCGCTCATCACCATCGAACACGTGCGCGTAACGCTCGGCAAACATGGATTCATCGATGGCGGAGTTGACGACCGCCTCAATCTCCGCAGTAGTGGGCCATAGGTCCCGCAAGTAGACCGGATCGCCATTGTCATTGTGCGCCAATGGATCTTCAAACAGGTCAATGTTCATAGTGCCGGCAATCGCATATGCAACCACAAGCGGCGGTGAGGCCAAATAGTTCATCGTCACGTCTGGGTTGATGCGCCCCTCGAAGTTACGATTACCTGACAAGACCGATACGGCGTTGAGGCCGAATTCGTTAATCGCCGCGCTCACCGGTTCCAGGATGGGGCCGGAGTTCCCGATGCAGGTGGTGCATCCGTAACCGACGAGGTCGAATCCCATTTTGTCCAGGTACGGCGTCAAGCCGGCACGATCATAATAATCCGACACCACCTTCGAACCTGGCGCCAGCGTGGTCTTCACCCATGGTTTGCTACCTACGCCATGTTCGACCGCCTTCTTAGCCACCAGTGCAGCGGCCACCATGACAGACGGATTTGACGTATTGGTGCAACTGGTGATGGCAGCAATCACGACGCTGCCGTGATCGATGGTGAAATCTGTTCCATCTGGCATGGTGACCGCTGTCGGCTGTGAAGGCGTATCAGTGTAGGAAGCCAGCGCATCGACGAAACGTTCCTGAGCCTGTGCGACTCGAACCCGATCCTGCGGCCTTTTCGGCCCGGCGAGCGACGGCTCAATGGTGCCCAGATCCAATTCCAGGTATTCGCTGTAGGACGCCTCGGTCTCAGGTGCGTGCCACAGACCTTGAACCTTGGTGTACGCCTCCACGAGCGCAATCTGTTCGGCCGAGCGACCGGTCAAGCGCAAATAGTCCAGCGTGATCTCATCAACCGGGAAGATCGCCACCGTCGAGCCGTACTCAGGGCTCATGTTGCCGATGGTGGCGCGGTTTGCCAGCGGCACCTGCGCCACGCCCTCGCCATAGAACTCCACGAATTTGCCCACGACACCGTGCTCACGAAGCTGTTCGGTGATGGTCAGCACTAGGTCGGTTGCCGTGACGCCCTCGGGCAGCGATCCGCGAAGTTTGAAGCCCACGACCCGCGGAATCAGCATCGACACCGGCTGGCCAAGCATGGCCGCCTCGGCTTCAATGCCACCGACACCCCAGCCGAGCACCCCGAGGCCGTTGACCATGGTGGTGTGTGAATCCGTGCCCACGACGGTGTCGGGGTACGCCTGTCCGCCGCGATCCATGATCACGCGGGCAAGATGTTCGATGTTCACCTGATGAACGATCCCCGTTCCAGGTGGGACGACCTTGAACTCCTCGAATGCTCCCTGACCCCAGCGCAGGAATTGATAGCGCTCTCGATTTCGCTCGTACTCGAGAGCCACATTCAATTCCTCAGCGTCCGGGCGGCCAAAGAAGTCCGCGATCACCGAGTGGTCGATCACTAATTCAGACGGAGCGAGAGGCTCTACCTTGGCCGGGTCTCCGCCGAGCTCAACAAGGGCCTCACGCATGGTGGCCAAGTCAACGACGACCGGCACCCCGGTGAAGTCCTGCATCACCACGCGAGCGGGGGTGAACTGGATTTCCTCGTGCGGTTCAGTTTCAGGATCCCAGGCTCCCAGCGAGGCGATCTGATCATGGGTCACATTCGCGCCGTCTTCGGTGCGAAGCAGGTTCTCTAGCAGGATCCGATGGGTGAACGGCAATCGTTCATGCCCAGGAACAGCATCAACACGAAATATTTCATACGACAGATCACCTACTCGCAACTGTGACTGAGCGTCGAATGAATTGATGCTTGCCATCGTGATGCCTCCCGGCGGTGAACTACGTGTCGAAAAACGGGCGTTCTGGGGCGCAACGGACCCAGAGCCTGTCAATTCGGACACGTGCAACGGTGTAAATGCCAAGATACCGCTTGCCGTGTGACTGCCCGGCACCCCCACCAAGGCGTGCTAGCGTCGCGGAGCGCGGATGTCTGGCCGCGATCGCAATGAAGGGAACGGTCACTTCGCATGTGTGGAATTGCCGGAACACTCGGACCGCCCGCGAAGACCGAATCCTTGATCGGACCCATGCTTGACGTGATCACACATCGCGGACCTGACGACTCAGGTGTGCAGATCGGTGATCTGTGCGCGATGGGTATGCGTCGGTTATCCATCATCGACATTGCCGGTGGACATCAACCCATGTGGACCGCCGATGGACGATACGGCCTCGTATACAACGGCGAACTGTACAACTTCAAAGAATTGCGCGCGGAACTGATCGACGACGGCTATGTGTTCACCACACATAGCGACACTGAAGTCGTTCTCGCCTTGCTGGCCACATCGGGATTTGACAATGTGGATACGGCTCTCACGCGCCTGCGAGGCATGTTCGGCTTGGCGATTATCGATCTCGAGCAGGAGAGGGCGATCCTCGCGCGAGATCAATTTGGCATTAAACCCCTGTACTACCGCGTTGACTCCGATGGTGAATCTCTCGTATTGAGATCCTTTGCTTCGGAAATCAAAAGTTTGCTCGTCGATCCGACATATCAGCGTGACGTTTACCTTCCAGCCCTGGTCAACTATCTGTCCTTTCAATTCAATCCGCTGCTGGAAACCTTCTTTCGCGACATTATTTCGGTCGCCCCGGGTCACTATTTGGATGTCGATCTGAAGACCGGCCTTTTCAGCGCGCACGAATACTGGCGTTATGAGTTCGCACCGTCAACCGACGATGCACCGGTGATCACGGCCGAGATCCGGCAGGTCCTGGAAGATTCCGTCGCCCATCACCTGATTGCCGACGTTCCCGTGGGTGCCTTCTTGAGCGGCGGAATCGACAGCGCCATTACGGTCACGTTGGTGCAGGAATCCCGACTCGCCCGCGGGCTGAGCCCGGTACACACATTTACAATCGGATTTGCGGAGTTGGGTGAACTCGACGAGGCCCGGGAGGTTGCCGAAGCATTAGGCACAGATCATCACGAGATCATCTTGTCGGCGAATGACTATCTATCGGCGCTTCCAGATATTGCCTGGATGTTCGATGAGCCGGTCGCTGATCCATCTGCTGTTGCCCTGTATTTTCTGGCCCGCGAAGCTCGAAAAGATGTCACGGTCGTCCTCTCGGGCGAGGGTGCAGATGAGATGTTTGGCGGATACCGGATCTACCGCGAACCAATCGACCTCGATCGCGTGCGCAAGACACCCGGAGACCTTGGCAGAAAGGCCGCCAAAATGGCCTTGCGCGTACCCAAGTCGTTTCCGGGCCGCAACTTCCTGCGCCGCGCAACTACGCCTTTGCGCGAGCGATACATCGGCAATGCGTATGTTTTTTCCCCCCACCAAGCCAGCCGGTTACTCAAGGATCCCAACGCGGGAACTCACGTTCGTCCCTTTGACGTGCTCGCGGTCGAACGACCAGAGTTCTCGACGCTCAGCGAGTCACGGCAAATGCAACTGATCGACCTGGCCTACTGGCTACGGGGTGACATTCTCGCCAAGGCTGATCGCATGACCATGGCACACTCCCTCGAACTTCGAGTTCCCTACCTCGACATGGCGGTAGCCGAGGTGTCCGCCCGCGTAGACGACTCCTTGAAGTACCGCGATGGAACAACCAAGTGGGCTCTTCGCGAGGCATTCCGCGGCCGCGTACCAGACACGACGGCGGGGCGCGCGAAGCTCGGTTTCCCCACACCTTTGCGGGTCTGGCTATCGAATGACCCCGATGCCGTTCTGGCGCCCATCCGAAGAAGTGCGTTCATCGCCGAACATATGAACCTCGACTACATCGAACGCCTCGCCCGCGAACATGCAGAAGGTGTCGCCGATCACTCGCGCCGGATCTTTGTACTCCTCATGCTGGCACTATGGCACGAGGCGTTCTTCCAGGAGCACTAATCAGTAACGGCCGAACCGTCGCCGTCTGCACGCTCTAGCCGATCGGCGATTTCATCGCTGGAGGCAAGCTGCCACGGCACACTCACGATCATGACGCCCGGAGTCAGCAGCAATCTAGCCTTGAGTCGCAGGGCTGATTGATTGTGCAACAGCCTCTCCCACCAGTGACCGACGACATACTCGGGCACGAAAACGGTGACGAGGTCTCGGGGGCTCTCTCTGCGTAAACGACGAACGTAGCCGATGACTGGGCGAGTGATGCCCCGGTAGGGCGAATCAAGAATGCGTAAAGTCACCGGAATCTCACGTCGATCCCAATCGCGCAGCAATTCGCGGGCGTCCTCCGGATCGACACTTACTGTGATGGCCTCCAACACATCAGGGCGCGTGGCGCGCGCATATGCCAGTGCTCTGAGGGTTGGCCGATGGAGGCGAGACACCAGCACGACACTGTGCACGCGCGAGGGCAACACCATCGTCTCTTCGTCACCAACGGCGAGTTCATGGCGGACTCGATCGTAATGACGTTGGATGGCCAGCATGATCAGCACAAGGATTGGCAGCACCGCAATAACAATCCAGGCACCGCGCGTGAATTTCGTGACCAGCACCACCACAAGGACGAGGGTTGTGGCCAAGAAACCCACCGCGTTAATCAGGCGCCCGCGAACGGCCCTCCGTCGAACGTCACCCATGCGATCAGCGCGCAGTCGCGTCGTCCAGTGACGAATCATGCCCAACTGGGTCAGGCTGAACGAGACGAAGACACCGACGATGTACAACTGAATGAGCGATGTCAGATCTGCTTGGAATGCCACCGTCAAGAGGGCTGCCCCGGCCGCCAGCAGCACGATGCCATTGCTGAATGCGAGCCGATCTCCTCGGGTCCGCAATTGTTTGGGTAGGTAGCCATCCCGAGACAACAACGAACCGAGGATCGGAAATCCATTGAAGGCGGTGTTCGCCGCCACAATCAAGATCAGCGCCGTAGCGATAGCCACGGCGATGACAAGTCCTGCGACGGAGCCGAACACCGCCTCCGCTATTTGCACGATCGCCATCTGCTGAGTTTGGCCTTCGGGCAAGCCCAGCAGGTCGGAGTCCATTTCTGTCATCCGCACATCGGTATAGAGCGCCAGCCAGGTAATGGACACGAACATCACCATGGAAGCCACCCCGGCGATAAGCAACGTTGACGCGGCATTCCGGCCTGCCGGTTCCCGAAACGCAGGTACCCCATTTGAAACGGTCTCGATTCCCGTCAGGGCCGTTGTGCCTGAAGAGAATGCGCGTGCCACGACAAAAAGTAGAGCGATTCCGGCTAGTCCCTCATCACCCACGATTTCCCAGTCTGCACTCGGGGCCTTCAGGTCATCTCCCAGCAAAACCCGGACCACCGCCGTGACGACCAACGCACCCACCGCACCTATAAAGACATACGACGGTACGGCTAGCAGTCGGCCCGAACGCCCCCATCCGCGCAAATTGATCAGCGTGATGGCGATGATCAGCCCAATCGCCCACCATGCTGAATGGTCCGACACCACCGGTGACACCGAGCCGATAGCAGCGACGGCTGCCGAGACCGACACAGCCACCGTCAACACGTAGTCGATGAGCAGCGCACTGGCGGCCGTTACGCCCCACGTGCGACCGAGGTTGACGGAGACAACCTCATAATCGCCACCCCCACTGGGAAACTCACGAACATTTTGACGATACGAGGCGATGACAACCGCGAATACGGCCACCACCGCGATGGCAACCCAAGGCCCGTATGCCAGGAGCGACACACCACCGAGCCCGAGAACGATCAAGATCTCTTGGGTCGCGTATGCGTTTGACGACAGCGCGTCGGAGGCAAACACCGGCAGTGCGATACGCCGCGGTAACCCCTGGCCACCCACATAGTCACTACGCAGGGCCCGGCCGAACA
>JAFMCH010000065.1 GCA_017857875.1 Actinomycetota bacterium
TCAGGTGACGCGCGAAAGTCTCAACGCGGTGGGATTCAATGCCCCTGAAGATCTTCCCCGAAACTTCTACGAAGCTATTGGCTGCAGTAGCTGCGCGTACACTGGGTATCGGGGTCGAATCGGACTGCATGAGGTGATGCCGATTGACAATGCCCTCTCCGCCATGGTGCTTCAGCGTGCCTCGGCCGCCGATATCGAGAAGGAAGCGGTCGATCAGGGTATGCGAACCCTGCGCCGAGATGGGTGGTTGAAGGTTGCCCAGGGCCTCACCACGATTCCTGAGATCCTCCGGGTTGTCTCGTGAGCACCCCCGGTGGCGGATTCTCCCTACCGACCCATGATCCGTCGGCAGCCACATCCGCCCCAGTTCCCCCTCCGTCACCTGTTGCACCGCCTCCGCCCAGTGACGTTGGCATTACGGTCCGTGATCGAGAGCGCACCACGGGCATCGCGCTTGAGGAACTGCTGCTGTTCTTGCTGGAACGGGGCGGATCTGATTTGCACCTGTCGGTGAAGTCCCCACCGATGCTACGCATTCATGGCGACCTCGAGCCGATCCCCGGGCATTCACCTTTGACCGACACTGATGTTCGCGGCACGATCTACGGGGTGCTCACCGAGAGGCAGCGGCAGCGATTTGAAGAGGACCACGAACTGGATTTCGCATACGAACTCCACGGAGCCGCGCGCTTTCGGGTGAATGTATTCCAGCAGCAAGGTACTGTAGGCGCGGTGCTGCGGGCGATCCCCTGGGAGATTCTCCCGCTGGAAAGCCTGGGTTTGCCTGAAGCAATCGCGGATTTGGCCATGCTCCCGCGTGGGCTCGTCTTGGTTACCGGCCCGACGGGATCGGGAAAGTCAACGTCGCTGGCGGCCATCATCGACCGCGCAAATCGGTTGCGCTCAGGGCACATCGTGACCATTGAGGATCCGATCGAGTTCGTGCATCAGCATCGTGGAAGTCTGGTGAGCCAACGTGAGGTTGGTCGAGATACCGACTCCTTCGGTGAAGCCCTCAAGCGCGCCCTGCGCCAAGATCCCGACATCATTCTTGTCGGTGAGATGCGCGATCTAGAAACCATCGCCATCGCCTTAACTGCGGCGGAGACCGGTCACCTTGTCTTTGGAACTTTGCACACGAGTTCGGCAGCCTCAACGATTGATCGCATTATCGACGTGTTCCCCGGTGATCGCCAGGCCCAGGTGCGCACGCAGTTGGCCAACAGTCTGGAGGCGGTCGTGTGCCAGGTCCTGTGCCGAACGGCTGCCGATGACGGTCGCGTTGCGGCAACCGAGGTCATGATGACTACAGCCGCTGTTGCGAATCTGATTCGCGAGGGCAAATTGCAGTCGATCGCCTCGATGCTGCAGACTGGTTCTCGATTCGGGATGCACACGCTCAACCAGGATCTGGCCAGGCTCGTCACGGCGGGAACGATTACCTACGAGATGGCTCGATCCAAAGCATCCGATGTCGTCGAACTCGACCAGATCCTGGGGGTGAGCGGCGATGGCGCAGTCTGAATTCCTCATCCGGGCCCGGTCAAAAAGCGGCCGTCTTATTGAGTCAACCATTCGGGCCTCAAGCGAGGACGAGGCCCTCTCCATCATCCGCCAGCAGGGCGCTGTTCCCATCGCCGTGGAGCCAGCGAAGTCGGGACTGAATCGTGAAATCTCCTTCCGCAAGGGCAACGTGTCCAAGAAGGATCTGGCGATCATGGCGCGCCAGACCGCCACGATGCTGTCCGCTGGACTGCAGATCCTGCGTTGCCTGACGATTCTGGCCGACCAGACCACTAACCCCGCCATGCGCGATCTTCTGCTCGACGTCCGCCAAGAGGTGGAGCAAGGTTTGGCGATCTCGGATGCAATGGCCCAGCATCAAGAATTCCCGCCGTTGATGGTGAGCATGGTGCGCGCGGGTGAGGTCGGCGGGTTCCTCGACGCGTCCATGCTGCAGATCGCTGAACTCTATGAGGACGATGTGCGGCTTCGGGGCAAGATCAAGGCAGCTTTGACCTATCCCATCGCGGTGGGAATCATCGCCTTCATCATCGTTACGGGGATGTTGTTATTCATTGTCCCGGTTTTTGCGGATCTGTTTTCAACCCTTGGTGGGGCGTTACCCCTGCCCACGCAGATCCTGGTGTTTTTCTCTAACCTGCTGAAGAACCCGCTATTCGTTATCCCGGCGCTCATTGTGATTATCGGCGGGGTCGTGACGTATCGACGGGTCAAGGACCGACCCGACGTGCGCGAGGTCATCGATCCGTTGAAATTCAAGATCCCCGTGTTCGGTCAGTTGGCACGCAAGATCGCGCTCGCGCGTTTGAGCCGCAACCTCGCCGCTCTTTTAAGCGCGGGGGTACCGATCCTGACAACTCTGGACATCGTGGGCGAGACCGCCGGCAATATCGTGATTTCCAAAGCGGTGGACGATGTTAAGGAGAGCGTCCGACAGGGCACCGGGATGGCCAGCCGCTTCGCCCAGCACCCGGTCTTCCCGGCGATGGTCGTACAAATGATCGCCGTCGGCGAAGACACCGGTGAGATAGACACAATGCTGAGCAAGGTGGCCGACTTCTACGAACAGGAGGCCGACGCCACCGCTGACCAGCTCACCAGCCTCATCGAGCCGATCATGCTGGTCGCTCTAGGCCTCGTGGTCGGCGCCATGGTCATCGCCTTGTACCTGCCGATCTTCTCGGTGTTTGAGCTCATCAACGGCTGAGGCCGACTCAGGGGAAACTTCGCCAGGAAATGGACCCGAAATCGGGGTCGCAGACCCTTGATCGGGCCGATACTTCCCTTCGAATCAGCCGCCGCACGGGTGGGGGCCACGAGATCGACGAGGAGCCGCAAATGCTTGCAAGTTTTTACCGGATGCAGGAGAAAGAGAAGGGCTTCAGCCTAATCGAACTCCTCGTCGTCATCGCGATCATCGGCATCTTGGCCGCGATCGCCATTCCGCTTTTCCTTAGCCAGCGCAACTCTGCCCGCGACGCCTCGGTGAAGTCAGATATCAACGGCG
The DNA here is from genome assembly GCA_017857875.1 of Actinomycetota bacterium. GTDB lineage: Bacteria > Actinomycetota > Actinomycetes > S36-B12 > S36-B12 > M55B157. The sequence continues at coordinate 3,032 of JAFMCH010000065.1, forward strand.
TGGCGAAGGCGATCGAGACCACCTATGTCACCCAGGGCGCTTATCCCGCTACCGCCAACTTCAGCACCGACGATTCAATCCAGACCAGCAGTGGCAACATCTTGTGGTACACCACGGATGGCTCGACCTTCCAGGTCTGGGGCTGCAATGCTGAGTCTGGCGAGCAGTATGAGTACAACTCCGGTGCGGGTGGTCTCAATGACACGCCGAGTACGAACGCAGCCTGCACGACCGCACCCACGAGTGGCCTAGGAACCGTGGTTTCCATCCCCTAGTCTGGCGTGATTGCAAATGAGGTAGCCCCCTAGGTTCTGCAACGAACCGGGGGCTACCTCATTTGTCTTATGGTGCAATTTTGGCCGCAAAGTTTTCGTCAGCGATCTAACGAGACACCAGGGCCCAGAAGGCCCTACACTCTGGGCATACTGTTCCAGGGGTTCCTGGGGAATGGAAGGAGGGGAATATGCGCGGACCATCGCCTCTGCCAATCACTCCCGCGAGCATGCACTCCACCGTCGAGGTGGGCTTACGCCTAGCTGCGACGCCGGCGTCATCGACACAGGCGGTAGCCACACTGGCTGCCATCATCGCCGAGCATCCCGGCGTGGGCATCCGCCTCGCTGGAGTCGAGCCGGTGGGCTCACGTGTGCACTTCACCCTCGCCATCGCCCTCGGCTGCCTCGAAGATGTGGTATCTGCGGGAATGGCGTCGCGAGTTGCGCTCACCGCACTGCACGACATTGTCGAGTCGCTTCGAATCCTCGACCCGGCCTTGGTCGCGATGCCACGCCCGGAATCCATTGAAGCCCAAAGTGCCCGCGCCCTGGTTGCTCGCCATCGTGGGATCGGTGAGGCAGCGCTCGCTGCGTTGTCCGAGGACCTGTTCAGCGTCGGTTGATCACCGTGCTCGACGGTCCCGACGCCACCCCCAACCCATCGCAGAAACGTGACGCGAGAGAAGAAGAAGATCCTCGCCGCGTTCCCAATCTGGTGATCGACGGGATTGACGAACGGGCCATCTTGGATCAGGCCCCGGTGTTCCTCGCCGATCGTGTGCACTGGGAGTCTCCCGACGGTTTCAATCCCACCCGAGTGCTTTTTGACCTGACGATGAACGCCTGGACGAGGCACTGGAGTGACGGTCAGTGTCGAGTGTGGGTGGAATCTGGACAAGGCCATGCTGCTAGAGAAGAGATCAAGAGATGGTGCGCCCAAAGAGATATCGAGGTGTTCAACGCCCGGGTCGAAGCCGGAGTCCCCTTCCGAGATTTGGCTCTTGTTGATCCTGATTTACTCGGGCGTCTCGTGGCCGCTGCCGTGGACTGGTTGTTTCCGCGGATGGGATCGGTTCGCCGGCGACTCGTTGCTGATCTAGACCTGGTTGAGGATCAAGACATACGCTCGATGATGTTCCTGTTCGTCAGCGATGTCACCGATCGCTATGACTCTGGGCGAGAAGGCCGACTAGGACGGGTCAACTATCTTGCGTATCTCATTGGCAAGATGCGAACCTGGCCACAGGATCTGGCCCGCGCTGCTTACGGCAGAAACGCAGTGGCAGACCGACAGCGCCGTATTCAGGCTGTAGAAGTTTTTGCCGTCGGGAACCATCGGGCCCCGAACGAATCCGAACTTGCGGGGCTGTTGAACATCACGGTCACTGATCTACGTGCTCGGGAAGAGACACTGACAACCTTGTCGGGCCTGCGCAACTCCGCTGCTCTTATCGGTTTGGATGCTGAAGTTGATCGTGTCTTTGTTGCCGATGCGGTGACAGAGGGTGCGTCACTGGACTATGACCGCGATGCGGTCTTGACCCGCGCAATCCTCGCAGCGGCACATCAGGGGCCCAAGGGCCCGGATCCTTTGGGGCTGGCCTCGCTCTACCTGACCTACTGGGAAGGCATGTCCCGCGCCGATGCCGCCCGACACCTGCAGGTACTCCCCAAGACCGTGACCGCAGCGGTCACCCGTGTCACCGGACGCATCGACGCTGCCGGGTTGGACTAGGAACATAAGGGGACGCCGACGATGAGCGAAGGACTTGCTGACCCGATTCCGTGGTCCTACACCGATCTTCCCGGCGTCTTGCAGTGGACATGGGTGAGCCAACATTTCGTTGCCAGCATCCTCGGGCAAGAGGTCGTGGGTGCCGACATGGAGGTGGGTCGGCGACATGTGCGCACCTATCACTGGGAACTATCTGACACGATCAATCGGCAGCAAGGTCTGCCCCGACTTCTCGTCGAAGGTGGTGCGACCACCTTCGACGACGCTGAAGCGCGCATCCGTGAGCATGTCGGCAAAGCATATGACCGCTCACTTGGATACCTGGGATTCGCTGGTCCCTGGGCTTATACCTTCACCATCGCCACCGGCGATGTCCTTGATGTTCGGGAGTTCATCGGGACCCTCACGACGGCAAAGGTCTTAATGGCTGATCGCAGTGAGCGCACCGTCTCTGGTGACTTCTCAGTTCATCACTACGAGTTTTGTTTCACCACGCCGTCCTCGGTATTCACTGTCGTCCCTGAGCATGTGGTCCGACTGAGTAATCGGTCTGAAGTTGCTGAGCGCGCGACGGAGTTGACCAGTCTGCGTACCTACACCGGCGTGGGGCGTATTTACCGCGAGGAGGTGCGCCCAGGTTGCACAGGAAAACCTGGATTCGACGTGGGAACAGTCGATCACGCTGGTGTGCCCAGATGCCAGCTTCATGAGGAGGGTCTCCCGGAGCACCTGCTCAGATAAGGGCGCAGGCAGGGGATCGGTCCGATATCCACGGGGTAAGACTCACCCAGTATTTCGAAGGGTATGACACCAGTGAAGTTGATTCACCGCGCAAACCAGTCTCGTCCCGGAGGACTCTGGGAGGTCTTGCACCAGCACGAGACAGATCTAAGTACCGGTGTACTCGTGCTCGACGAACCTGCACCCGCAAGTATTGCTCTTTATCGCGGTTGCCCGTACGCGGTGGCCATCGAGGGGTGGAATCCCGATGTCCTCGCTCGGCTCGTGTCAGCCGGCACGGTGACTGCCCAGCAGGCCGAAGTTTTGCGTGCTGAGGGTCCCGCGGATCTCGCGGCGCAGGCACGGGCAGTTGTTGAGGCAGGTCTGGTCGATGCCGAGGAACTCGCTGTGGTGCACCAGGAGTTCGTGCTGTCTGCCCTGGGAGTCTTGGTCGACCGCGCCACGCCGATTCGCTTCGAGGAGGGAGCCGCGCTAAACCGAATATGCGCGATCCCGGTGGAAATCAACCCGCTGAAACAGACCCTTAGGCTGCGCGCGCAACGCAGCGCCGCCACGTGGGAGACCCTCAGTGTGCGCCAGGATCCCGGTCGGGTCACCTTCGCCTGTGATCCCGCGTCGTTGCCCGATAGTTTGCGACTGCCGGAGGTTCTTGCAGTTGTTGGTGCCATGGGCTCGCCGATTTCCTTGGATGAAGTGGCCGGTCTCACTGGACTCACACGTGCCGAGACCCTGCACATCTTGGGTGCGTTGCTACCCGCCGGGGTCGCGGTGTACACCCATACGCCAGCAGCTGTCCCACCCGCCGGGGTCTGGTGGACCGCGGAGCAGATTGCATCGTGATCACCGACGCCACATTCGTGATCGTTGGTGTGGTCTTCCTCTTTGTGCTGGGTGCGATCTGGGGCTCGTTTGCAAATGTTGTTATTGCTCGGGTTCCCGAAGGCCGATCCGTTGTCAGACCCCGATCGGCCTGCCCACGCTGTAACACCCCGATTGCCGCTCGCGACAACATCCCGATCCTGTCCTGGATGATCCTGCGCGGGAGTTGTCGGCACTGCAAGGAAACCATCAGCACGCGCTACCCCCTTGTGGAAGCAAGCACCGGGGCGCTGTTTGTCGTATGGGGTGGGTGGGCTCTTGTCACCGACCATCTTGGCTTACTGCCACTCCTGCTGATCTGGTCGGTCGTTGGTATCTCACTCACCGTCATCGACCTCGATCACCGTCGACTGCCCAACCTGATCACGTTGCCGATGCTGGTGTTGACTCCGCTGGGTTTGGCGCTCGCGAGCGTGATTGATCAACCTGGGCTTGTCGGCGCGAGCGGGTGGGTGGGAGCAGGAATCGGGGCGGCAATCTGGTTCGGGGTCATCGGGTTGCTCTGGCTGATCACCGGTGGGCGGGGGATGGGACTGGGCGACGTTAAACTCGCCCCGTCTTTGGGCGCCACCCTCGGCTGGCTGAGTGTGGGCGTCGCCGGGATCGGGCTATTTGCCGCTTTCGTCCTGGGCGCTGTGGTTTCCATCGTTTTGCTCCTGGCTCGCCGGGTGGGGCGGCGCTCAGCCGTGCCATTTGGCCCGTTCCTTTTCGCCGGGACTGCCCTCGCCATCATGGTGGGAGAACCGCTCGCACAGGCCTATGTGGGCCTGTTCACCCTCGGGAGTTGATTGCGGGCATCCGATTCCTCGCATGTGACCTCCCGCGTGGGCCTGCCAGAATTGGATTGGGCCGATATCCTTCAGGAGAGCCTCTCGATTGAGAGGGCTGTGCCAATGCCCGAACAGTGGGCGTGATCGGAGGTCGAATCGATGCGATCCTGGGTCGATCTCGACGTGCAAAAGCGCCAGTTCCTGTCCCGCGAGGGCTCGGGCTGGGTGAGCGCAGTAGTGCCGACTGACCCCTCACTAGAGGCTTTTCGGGTCGAGATCTTGTGTCGGCTACCCGAACACTGGTCGCCTGCACTACGCACGATGATCACCGCGATCATCCCCGCCGGCCACCCCTTGATGCCCGCGGTCTGTGCTTACGAGGCGAACGGCAACGAGGTTGCCTGGTCGATCCAGTGGCATCGTCACGACGATGTTCCCGCAGATATTCCGGTGACTTCTCTCAACCTTGCGACTGACACTGTTAGCCAACTCCAGGAACTTCGGCCCATCGCGACCCGTGTCGAGGAGTTTTCTAGCGGAGCTTTCAATGACTGAGCCGGCGAAGTCTGTCTTTGGCTCCGTCGATCAGGAGGCGATTCTGGCGAACTTCAGCGTGGCGACCGACGATGGAGAAGAGAGTTCCTTCTTCGCCGTTGCCGTTGACGATACGAGCGAGGGACCCGGTCTGGCTGAGGCGACATTGCAGGAGCGTCGCTCTTTCATCCTTTATGGTCCTGCGGGGCTGGAAATCGCGTGAGTAGCGTGACCGGCGCCGGAGTCATCGTGGTTGCCGAACCCGTCATTCATGAGTTGCTTGCCTCTTCGGGTGCTGACTGGAACGTTCAAGATCGTCAATCTGATGTGCGAACGATGTGGGACGGATTGTCTGGTGGTCGACTCGACCAGCAGTCGCGCATCCTGGTCTTCTCTGATGGCATAGGGTCGCCAGGATCAGCGGAGCGGATTCAAACCGCGCGAGCAATTGCGGCGATGGCGAACGCTGGTGCTCGGGTTTTTGTCGTGACGTGGGACTTGGACAGCGTTGATTCGCTGCGCGATTCGATCAGTGAAGCAGCGCAAGCCCAGGGTTTCGAGGAGTCATCGATCACCTACAATTTACTCCCGACGAATAAGGGTGGGCACGCACTGCTTGATGCTGTTCGCGCACACACCCAGGATGTCGTGTCATTCCCTTCCGAATGGCAGCTGGGCAGCGACGTCGACCTGGGCCGGCAAGACGCCGGGCCTCCTCTTTCAACACCTCCTCGTCGCCCCACCGTGCCCCCGATCATGGCGCAGGCCGATTCCGCACAGGTTGACGCCGCATCGATCACTCAGACCGGATATCCGGCAGCGGCGTCGATGGAACTCCTCGGCCGCCCGCGTCTGCCAGGTCAGACCACGATCACGGTGACGTCCAGCAAAGGAGGATCGGGCAAGTCAACAGCGTCGATCCTGCTCGCCGCCGCAATCTTTCGAGCAAGCCGCGATGCGGGCGAGCCACTGTCGGTGTGCCTGATCGACCTCGATACGCGCGATGGGCAGGTTGCTTCCCTCATCGGAACCTTCATGCCGACGGCTTTGAACATCCGAGTTCAGCCGGTATGGGATGAGGAGCGAATCCGCCGCAATGTGGTCGGTGCTGAACAACTGGGCATCGACACGATCCTCGCACCGATTCGGCCGCGAACAGCCGACACGGTCGGACCAGACTTTTATCGCACAATTGTGCGCAGCCTGCAGCGCATGTACGACGTAGTCATCATGGACACTTCGGTGCAATATCTTGATTCGCTCATTGCGGATGTAGCGCTTAAAGAAGCTGATGAGATTCTCTTCGTCACGACCTTGGCGTCGACAGCAGTGCAGGGCATGGCGAGAGCTCTTCGAGAGATCACCGCCCCGATTGATGAGTCCGGCCTAGGGGTTCCGCGAGAAAAAATTGGCATCATCGTCAACCAGTCGGTAGCGAATGTCGGCATGGAACGCGAACAGGTGCTCGCAGCTGGCCTTGGAGTCCCGGTGGTGGGTGTCATTCCGTTGGCGACGAAAGATGTCCTAACAGCAACGAACTTGAATCGAATGCACGAACTTCTCAACCACCCGCTCATCGGCCCGGCGTACAACCAGTTGGCCCAGTCCTGCCTTCCTGGCCGGGCGCTGGCGGAGTGGAAGGGTGAAACCGAATCGGGAGCCGACCCCTCGACACCGCCGATCCTCCCAACTGAACCAGCATCAGAATCTGAACCGCGCCGGCGTGGTTTGTTTCGGCGAACGACGTGAACGATATTTCGGGCTCGGATTCTGTGCATCCCGACAGCGTTACCGAGACCATGATGCAAGCCTCTTACGCAACGGTTGCCCTGCATCAACGCTTATCCCTGGATCAAATCGCCGAGGGGGCTGCGATGAGGCACTTCCCGATGCGAGATAGAGCAACCCCCGAGTGGTTTGCTGCTGCCGCGGGCAAGAGTTCCTCCCTGGATGAGATCGCTCCTGAACTACAACTGAGTGGGTCAGACGGTGATGTCGATTGGGACTTGATTCGCATGTACGCCCCAGAACTTCAACAATCAGAACTCGAGAGGAACGAGGGGCAAGGTGGAATACCGGTACTGCCGGTATCCGAAGTGCCGTTGAGGAATGACCGCGATATCCGCATCAATTTGCTTGCTGAACTGCGTGACCTTGATGACTAACAGATAGTGAAGCTGCTGCGCGACGGACCGGTCGGTGTCGCCGGACACCAGCCATATTCGCGCAGATGAATGTTTTCCGACCGAAGTTCAACAGACAGATGATGAGTAGCTGATCACCGGGTAAACACCAATGAAGTGTGCGCCCGGAGAGATTCGAACTCCCAACCTTCTGATCCGTAGATAGGCCCAGAGATCTGCTCGCTCGGCTTTCCTCATCATTCTAGTGGGTTTATGGACTAATGATGTAGCACGATGTCGCAGGGAATCCCAGCCGCGTGGCTGACCCGTGGCTGACCGCACCCAGCCGCCCGCGCTGTCGATGGCGCCTTCGATGCAATCTGACTGCTGTCTCGATGGTGTCGGCACTTCGGCTTCCACCCATGGAATCGCCAACGGGTGCCTTGTGAGGCCCATGATGAGGGCATCATTATTGGGGGAGTTATTACCGCCGCGGTCGGCGTTGGCCGGCGCGACCCTGACCGACGCGAACCTGACCGACGCGAACCTGTACTACGCGAACCTAACCGACGCGAACCTGACCAACGCCAACCTGACCAACGCGTGGCTGTACTACGCGAACTTGACCGGCGCGGACCTGTCCAACACGGACCTGTCCGGCGCGACCTTGACCGGCGCGACCCTGACCGGCGCGGTTTTCTGCGGTACGACGATGCCGGACGGCAGCACCAATAACAGCAGCTGTGGCGGTGGTGGGGTAGCCCCAGGGTGGCAATAACCCCACACGCTAGTGGATAGCAGTACTCCGCCTTGCCGCGGAATATTTCTTCACACGTGAATTGCCGAAGGTGGACGCAATGATTGATGTTGAGCTCACAGCTCAAGGCAACCTCTACCTGAGTTTGGACGAGTCCGCCTTGTGATCACGAACGTAACCGGGGCGGGCGTAGGCAAATAGTCCGAGACACACCAAGCCGAGCCCGCCGGCGGTGAGGGCATCAACGCGAAGTCCTGCGACGAGGGCTTCACCGTGCAATTCCTGCAACGGCTTGTCGCCGGGCAATTCGATGACGTACAGGGTCGCCTGTTCGGCAGGACTGGCGCTGGTTTGAATTGAGTAGGTTAACGACGATGCCAGCAGTGGCGAAGCACCCTGTTCAATAATGCGTCCCTCCAGGACGTCACCGATGGTGATAAAGACCAGCGGTGCAACCAGGAGCGCGCTCAGGCTTGCCGACACTGCTGATGCAGCCTTCTGGTACGACGAGGTGTTGCCGGATTCATTCACCGGGCGTGAACTCATGATCGCATTGCTCAACACGACCGCCACGCCGGTAAAAGTGCCGGCCCACACAGCGGTCATGAGCATGGGGATCCATACGGGAGCCGTAGGTGAAATGAGCATAAGCATGAAACTTGCGACGATGTACACGGAGAACAGCAGGAGACCGGATCGATAGATTCCGTGCTTTTTCACCATGGGGCCGGCGATGATTCGTGCTCCAGCGATGCAGGCTAGTTGTAGCGGAACGAGAATTACCGCCGTTTGTAATGGGCTGAGACCGAACAGGTACTGCCAACCCATGGTGATGTAGAAGAACACATTTGCCAGCGGGAACAGTACTGCGACTATCAGTAACGGCGTTGTGGCCCGCGACCGTAGAGGGGCCAAAGTCAGTGATGGTGACGCCACACGGTTCCTCGCGAAAATGAATCCGGCGAAGGCGAAAGAGGCGACAGCGATTGGAATCCACACGCGCACACTGGATAGTCCGCCCGCAGGCCAGTTATTGAATACTTGAAGTATCGCGGCAAGAACAAGCCCAGCAAGGATCGGTGAGACGAACTCCTGGCGTTTTGCCGGACGATCACTGGGTTCAAGAAGAACAATGGCCGCAAGCATGACCAATACGGCAAGCACCGCCCACAGCACGGGAATCCAGCGCCAGGAGGCGAATTGCGTGAGCGCGCCG
>JAFMCH010000066.1 GCA_017857875.1 Actinomycetota bacterium
CTAGCCGGTCATCATGGCTCAGGTCTCCTGAGAACTTTGGGCAGAAACGGGGCGGTAGCGTTACTTTTTGCCCAAAGTTCGGGAGTTGTGGGGCTGTTGATGCTGCGCAGAATGGAGATGCCAGGTGACTGACGAAGATAGACCTGAGCTTACGCCGGACATGACAGCGGAAGAATTTCAACGCTGGTACTGGATGAAGAATGAGGTGACGCACTTTGCCTCACAACTTGGGCTCCGTGCTTCGGGCAGTAAACAGCAGGTGGCTTCCCGGATATCACGTCGACTGTCCGGGGCAACCATTTCCGAAGCGAACGGTCCTCAGCCGAAGAAGTCCGTTGACCTTTTGACCGGAACCCTGACTCCTGAGACCAAAATCCCAGAAGGCCAACGAATCACTGCTCATCTACGGGCATTTATGGCCTTGCAGTGCGGGCCGGACTTTAGATTCGACGGTCATATGCGTGAGTTCTTTGCTCAGGGTGGAGACATCACCTTGGGAGACGCTGTTCAACGGTGGAAAGAAACGCGAGACGCGCCCGCTCGCCCGATCGAGAGTCAATTCGAGTGGAATACCTTCGTCCGGGCCTATCGCTTGGAGCACCCGACCGCGAGCCACGAGGCGGTAGCGCAGGCGTGGCAACGGTATCGAAGTCTGCCCAAAGATAAGCGCCCACCGGTAGCCGACGCATAGCGCGAGCGTCGAAGGCTCCCTGCGTTGAGTCCTTCCCGGCACTCCCACGTAGGTTCATCGGACTTTGGGCAGAAACGGGGCGTTAGCGTTACTTTTTGCCCAAAGTTCGGGGGAGGGGAACTACGCCGCCAGCGAGTCCACGATCCGGTTGAACACTCGTGGCATTGCCCGCGCAGCGGGAACGATCATCGGTCGGATACTTCGTCGGGATGAAGCCCACAGCAGACCACCGGTCATAAATCGGTAGGACCTCGTGGCTTTCTGCCAGGCGTGTTCATAGCCCTCAGGCTGGTCAGTGACAACGGCGTTAACCGCGGCCTCGGCTTCGGCGAAACCTAAACGTAAGCCTTCACCGGTGAGCGCATCAATGTAGCCGGATGCGTCACCTACCAGAAGCGCCCGATCAGCAGAACGCGTGCTCACGCGCTGAAAAAGTGGACCGGCTCCACGTAATTCGCTGACGCGCGGTACTTGCTCGAGCCTGGCCGCGAGCTCAGGGATCCGCGCGATCGCATCATCAAGGTTCAGCACCGCTCGTCCGAGTACGGCAACACCAACCGTGTCATGACTCACCGGAGTGACATAGACCTCGGAATCCTCAAGCCAGTACACCTCGACGAAATCGCTCCATGGGGCAGTTCCGAAGTGTTGGCGAACGCCGAAGCGTCGTGCACCGGTGGTGTCCTCTCCGAGACCAAGGATTCTGCGAACATCGGAATGTAATCCGTCTGCGCCAATGAGATACCGGGCGCGTAATCCGCCCGCCTCAATCCAGCCGTTACCGTGGTGAATTTCCGTCACGCGGCCGGTAACGGTGTGAACACCTAGATCGTCGGCCCGCTCACGCAACGCACTATGTAGGGTCAGGCGCCGCACTCCTCGGCCCGGCCCCGATCGAAAGTGCGCCTCGGCAACTTTCCCCTTGGATATGTAGCGGATTCCACAAAAGTCGTGCCCGTCTGGATCAATACCGACTGCCTGTAGCCGCGATAACGCATCGGGCATTAGGCCCTCACCGCATGCTTTGTCGATCGGTCCAGATCGTTTCTCGACCACCGTGACCTCAAGGCCCTGAAGCCGAGCGTGGATCGCAGTCATCAAGCCAGCCGGACCGCCACCTGCAACGATTAAGTCGATCATTTCGGCAGTGTCTCCAGCGCGGCGTTTTCAACCCGAAGTCGCACCGCCAGTAATGGCAGATTCAATGCGGTGAACACCAGAGCGGTGACCCAAGCGAAACCGACCATGGGTAGGGCGATGCCCTCGATGACAACGGCCACGTAGTTGGGGTGAGATAGCCAGCGATAGGGCCCACCGGTAACACGCGGCATGCCCGGCACAATCACGACGAGCGTGTTCCATCGTTTTCCCAAGGTGGAGATGCACCACCAGCGAAGTACTTGCGACAGCAAAACCAATGCGAACATAGACCACGCCAGCACCGGGTTGATCGGCCGCTGCCAGACCCATACTTCGACAAGAGCGCCCACGAGCAGAAAGACGTGGAGGGCGACCATGTAGGGGTAGTGAGACCGACCGAACTCGACGCCACCGTGTTGCGCACTCCAACGAAGGTTTCGCTTTGACACGATCAGTTCAACGACGCGTTCCACGGCCACCAACGCGATCAGGATCGTGAAGAGCACCATTGCTGTCATGGGCTCACCACTTCAGCAGCACGAGTTCAGCGCAAAAACCCGGACCCATGGCCATCAGCAGGCCGGGAGTTCCTGCCTCTGGAACAACCGATCCCGAGCCAGTCATAGTGTCGCTCAAGACATGCAAAACCGATGCTGATGAAAGATTGCCGATCGCGGCTAGCGAGCGCCACGTGACGTCAAGTTGACCATCGTGCAGGTCGAGTGCTGACTCCATCGCTTCGAGTACGCGAGGGCCACCCGGATGGCATACCCAACGTTCGATATCGGAAATCTTCAGGTCATGATCTCCGAGAAATCCCTGAACGTCTTCGCCTAGATTCTCCTGCACTATCTGGGGCACATCGGTGGAAAGAACAATGCGAAATCCGCTTCCGCCAATATCCCAGCCCATGGCTCGCTCCGTGTCTGGATACATCCGGCTGCGGGAGTCAACAACTTGCGGTCCGGTAAGGCCCATGCTGGCTGCCCGGTTTGCACCGACCATGACAACAGCTGCTGCCCCGTCACCGAATAGGCCACTTGCCACAATGTTAGTCATCGACACGTCGTTGCGCTGCAGGGTCAACGAGCACAACTCGACGGACAGCAAGACCGCTACGTCATCAGGATGACCTAGGAGGTAGTCGTGTAGTCGGGCAATGCCAGCAGCGCCAGCAACGCAACCAAGTCCAAACATCGGAACTCGCTTGACGTCTGCACGCATTCCTACACGCGGAATCAGTCTCGCCTCCAAGGAAGGGGCAGCAAGACCGGTCACCGTGGTCGACATAATGACGTCCACGTCTGCGGCAGTGAGATTTGCAGCAGCCAACGCACCCAAAACTGCGTCCTCGCCGAGGTCGAGTCCAATTCGAATGAACTCATCATTAGCTGCACCGAAATCGGCAAGTGTGGCGTAGTCCTCAATGGGGATTGCTAGGTTTCGATGGCTCACGCCGGTTGCGCTAAGGATTCGATTGATGGCCTTCTGCTCGGCCCCCTGCGGCGACATTACGGCCGTGAACGCCTCAGTGATCTCGCCCTGGGAGTATCCATAGGGTCCGACGACAGCGTGGACGCCGGCAATGAAGCTCATGCGGTCAGGGTAGTCGCCGCACCAATGTGATGAAAATTATGTGAGGTTCTCTTCGAGGGGAAACACCCGGTGCATTCCGCACGGTCAGGCTTGCGAATCAATCAGTGGTGTTTCCTGGGCAGGGGTAGCCAGTAGGGAACCGAGCGAGCGTACTTCTCGAAGGCTGCGCCATAGATCCGCCGGAAGCGAGCCTCCTTAAACAAGGGGCCGATCAGACAATATGCGGTGAGCACCAACGCAACCACAAGTTGATCTGGGGTCCATGTCGGAACGGTCCACAATGTCAACGCGAACGCGACGTAAATCGGTTGGCGAATAAGTCTGAACAGCCCCGTTTCGGGCATTTTCGGGTAGACGGGCTTGATTCCGCGAAACAGAGCGGTCCAGCCCAGGCTGCCGGTCTGCACGGACAGACCTGCATTGGTCATGGCTAAGCCCAATAGCAACCAGGACGTCGCGTACAGCGTGACCATGACGCCCAAAGTCACCCCCTGCGCCTGCCACCAGATGATGCCGCTAGGCGACCACAGGGCAAAAAGCACGAAAACTTGGACGGCGGCGATGGCTACGTACGTGGTCGTGACGAGCGTGGTGCCGGTGCCCCGCGGCGCCAGTCGGGTGACGGCTCGACGGCCGCGCGCAGAAAGCAGCAGTGAGTGCAATACCGGGAATTGAATGAGCAAGGCGACATTAGCTACCCAACTCCACGGGGACGTCAGTCCGCCCAAGGAACGGCTCATGCCGAAGAACATGGCGGCCATCATGGTGAGCACTGCGATGAGAAAGAAGACATGGCAGATCAGGCCGTAACTCACAGCGATGATGGTTCGGCGACCGCTGCTGACTGGTGCGCTAGCACTCACAGGGCACCATCGAGATACCTCCGACTCGTTGACTTCGTGGCAACGTAGCATGCATTTTATGAGTATTCGTCGTCGACTGCCGCTGCTGCGCTGGTCTGTGTTGCGGGCCGCCATCAGTTCAAGAAATTTCAATATCAGTGGGCAACTGGGCGACGGTCGGGAGGAAGCAGCCGCTGATTATGTGGTGGCCCACGCACGTCAGGGCGATATCGACGACGTGCTGGCGACTATTGATAGGTATGCGTACGAGGAGTCGTTCCTGGTCAATGTCGGGGATGAGAAAGGACAACTTCTCGACGTTGCGGTGCGTAGGGCTGACCCGCGGATCGCGCTCGAACTCGGCACGTACTGTGGCTATGGAGCTTTGCGCATCGCCCGCGTTGCCCCGTCGGCCAGGGTGATCTCCGTAGAGTTAGGGGCGTCCAACGCCGAGGTGGCACGACGTATTTGGGCTCATGCCGGAGTGGAAGACCAGATCACATGCGTCGTTGGCACCATCGATGATGATGGTCGAACCCTGGCTGTACTTGAGGATCTTGGTGTGACAAAGGGTGTGTTGGACTTTCTCTTTATCGACCATGACAAGAACGCATACCTGGCTGATCTATTGACCATCACCGGGCGTGGCTGGTTGCACCCGGGCTCGATTGTTGTCGCCGATAACGTCCGCTTTCCAGGGTCTCCGAAATACCGCGCGTATATGCGCGAGCACCAGGGCAAGCAGTGGCAAACCGTTGAGCACAGCACTCACGTCGAATACCAGTCCCTGCTGCGTGACCTGGTCTTAGAGTCCGAATACCTCGGCTAGATCACACGGGCTGGTTGCCCGCCAACTTTGGGCGCAAACGGGGCGATGGCATCACTTTCCGCCCAAAGTTCGATGGGTCACGGTCACTGGCATAATTGCCCTGCGAGAATCCACTCGTGACAGGTCCCTATGCCGTAGCCATGATCATCATTGGCCTACTGATTGCTGCGGCTGCGCTCGTGCACCTGATCATCAATAAGCCGATCGGGGCCTATCTTCGCTGGTCGCTCCTTGGCTACACCGCGATGCTGGCGATCTTCGCCGTCGGTGGAGTCGTGCAAATGATGAACACAGATCAAGACTTCGCGCGGGCGGAGTTCGTTGGCTACCTGCTAACAGCGCCACTATTTCCACTCGGTGCGTGGTGGTGGGCTCGTAACGACACGAGTCGAGCGGCAGCGGGCATCGTGCTCGTGATCGGCCTGGTCACCCCGGTCTTGATCGTGCGTATTCAACAGGTGTGGGCCGGTGTCTAGTCGCCCCGCCGTCAATGAAGGCTTTGGTCGAGTTCTCGTGGTGTTGTATGCGGTGTTTGCGGTCGCGGCCGTCTCGCGCTCTACGATTCAAATCGTCACCCGTTTTGACGAAGCACCGCTGGCGTACTCACTTTCTGCCCTAGCCGCGGTCATTTATGTCGTGGCCACATTTGCCCTGGCCCGGGGCGATAGGACCTCGCGCACAGTTGCCACGATGGCTATCGGAATTGAATTGGTTGGGGTATTGGTTGTGGGGGCGTCGAGCCTTGCCTTCTCGGATGCCTTCCCGCAAGCATCCGTCTGGTCAGACTTCGGTCGTGGGTATCTGTTCATTCCACTCGTACTACCGATTATTGGTCTGTGGTGGCTGCGCTATACGGGCGGGCAACCACCTCGTCGATAGGGTAATGTCTGGTCTGATGATAAGTCAGATTAACAAATCTTCGATCGTCGCCGGCTTGGCGATTCTTATGGCTGTGGCGGGTCTGAGTGCGTGCACAAGCTCGGTTTCTGACTCGACCACTCCGTCAAACGAGGTCACCTCGACACCGGAATTGCCCAGCGCGTCCGGGCAGACGACTGCGCCCGGGCCGTCGACCCCCATGGTCGAGCGGGAGCCCACGAGAGTCGCCAAGAGTTTTGCCGAGGGGATTTCCTCTGCTGAGCTTCTCGGTTGGTTGGATGCCGCGGTCGCGGAGATGGTCGACCCGCCCACTGATTTCATGGGAATGCTCTGGCCCATCGGGACCGCACGTGATGACGAACCTGATCCGTCGACGTTCGATGGTGACCCGTTTCGAGAGCACACTGCCGTTCTCAGCCCTGACGAAATAGACGAGGCCGCGGCGTACTTTGCTGATTGGCAGTCTGGTCTCGCAGGATGCGATGAACAAGAAATGCGCGAATTCGACAACGGAGCCCAACGAGTCGAGCGCTGGATCAGGGGTGGAGCTGATGTCGCTACGGCGCCGGACCCATGCTTGAAATCTAGATCCGCCGTTATGGCGTGGAATGCTGAACAGGATGTAGAGACCGCTCGGCACATTTTTTTCCACGAGGCCTACCACGGGTTATCGAACTACCTGCTGCGCCAGTGCGCGCCCATCTTGAATCGGGACGAAGACAGCATGAACGACCTGCGGTGGTTTGCCGAGGGCACCGCTGATTATTTCAGTATGTACATGCAAGCCCAGGAAGACGAACGCGACGACCTTGAGCAGCGCATCCTCCAGCGGGCAACGCTGGACCTTCAAGGCGACCCTGGATTGACACTCGGGTCGAACACCTACGTTCAGACAGCGGCGATGGTGCTAATGATTAAACGCGGGATCGTCAGCGAAGAGAAGATCATTGACGGAAGTTACTTCAATAATTGCGACTGGATCGATACCTTTGACCCGTCTGCACCACAGATCGCCTACATTTTCGAGAACTTTCGCAACATCGAAGCATCGAATGGGACGTTCGCATACTCAAACGAGACCATCGCTGGATAGCGCATCGAGCAGCTGGGTATCGTAGGCTGGCCGAAATTATTCGGGAGGTCGCGTTCATGATTCGCAAAGTTGCCGGCGCCGGCATTGGTGCACTTGCCCTCATCGGCGCGAGTGTTGTTGCTCCGCCAGCTTCGGCAGCCGAAGCGCCCCTCAAGGTTGGCATGTCGGCATTTGATCGCTATGAGGTGAGTATCTCCGCACAATCGGGATTCGCTGGCCTGACCGCCGACGAGTTCATTGAGGTCTCTCAGGTGAGTGATGGCTTAGTCGTTTTCTCGGTACGCAAGGACACAGCTGTTGACACCACATTTGGTCGGCCGCTTCTTTTTGCCGACCCAGACGATTCGTGTTTTCCGACGAGTATCAACACCGTGGAGATCAGGTGCAGCACAGGTACGGGATCACCCTTCATCGATTTTCGCGCTGACATGTCACTGGTGTCGGGCTACATGCAATTTGTCATGATGCAAACAGACGTTGATTCACCGATGAGCCTGAATTACAGGGGCGGCTCGGGTACTGATGAGGTGTACGCGGCCCAGGGGAACGACTCTTTGCTGGGTGGTGCCGGTGATGACCTGCTCTTCGGCGGCGCTGGCGACGATTTGATCGTCGGGGGCCCCGGAAATGACTCGATCGAAGGTGAGTCAGGTCGCGACGATATGCGCGGCGGTAGCGGTAGCAACAGCATCGACGCCGCGGACGGTGTTGCGGATGTTTTGGTCGATTGCGGGGGAGTGCCTGCCTTCCTTGACTTTGATGCGGGTAAAGACGTGCCGGTCAACTGCACGGATGCGCCAGTGCCGGTGCCACCGGCTCCGACGACGCCCACCGATGCCCCGGAACCCGGTGAGGCAAACGCCGAGGTCGATGGTGTGCCTACGACCGTTGACGTCCCGCAGCCGCAAAACTCAGATGACCCTGTTCGAGGGAGTATTCAGACTCCCACCGGTCCGATGTTGTTTAACTCGGGCCTGTGGTGGTTTGGGACGCCATCCCAGCAGCAGGTGCCCACCTTCCCGACAACGATTCTGCCCGGCCAAATACTGCCCGCGTTCAATTTCGACTGGGCTTCGTTGCTGCCTCAATCGGAGTTGGGTCTATGGGCCTTTCCGTTCAATCCGACGGGGGCCCCGACCATGAATCCGGCCTCGCCACTCCTGACTTCGAGCCAGTCGAATGGCATTGCTCTGGCGACACTCCAGGTGAATGGTCAAGGTCAAGCTCAAGGCACGGTGCCTGTACCGCAGGGCCAACCGGCAGGGGACTACGTCTTGCAGGTCAATGGCCTGGCAGCTGACGGTGCCGCATTCACGGTAAACCTCGGTGTCGTACTGACTGAAGCCACACCTGCCCCGGACCCGGGACCTGAGGAGTCCATTGCCATCACCTCCGCCAAGCGTGGCAAGGGTAAGAAGGCGGCCATCATTACTGTTCGCGGGACGACTGTCGGTCTTGCGGGTCAGTCGGTGGCCCCTCGCTACCGCATCCGCGGAAAGAAGTGGGTAACGGCAGCTGCGGTAACGGTAGCCGCCAATGGCAACTACCGGTGGCGGCTAAAGACAAATAAGTCGGTGCGAGTTGTCGTCAGCTCCGGCGCCATTCGCTCTGACGGTGTGTTGGTTCCTAAGAGTCAGTCGGGACGTTGAAGCTGGAATGTGAAATCGCCGTGTACTTGTGTGTGGTGGGTGACTGCACGAAAACGGTGAGTCGTGGCTTGGGGTCACCCGACAATGGTTTTCCATTGACGATTTGCGATGCCGCGGCTGTGTAGGTAACAACAATTGTGTTGCCAGACCTTGTCGCGCGCAGATCAGACAGCGTGTAGGAAGTGAGGTCTTCCTTGTTGACGAGCACGTTGATGAACTGGCGTTTGTTCCAGCGAGGTTGATCGGCATCTTGTGCCTGGAATTGCCTATTGATGAATTTGCGTAGCCCGTTACGGTCATTATTCTGCGCCAAAGTCCACATTCTGTTGACCAGGGCGGTTGCGACTTTGTCAACGTTGCTGCTGGTTTCAGGAAGTGAGCCCGCCGAGGCTGCCCCGGCCTGACCGAACAGCGCAACCGTTAAGGTCAGCACGCACGCCAGGGCAGCGACTACGAGTGTCGGTGTACGAGTCTGTCTTGGCTGACGCACATGATGATTCATGGCCGAATCATATGTGCGCGTAGCCACTGTTAGTCGTTGACCTCGCGGAGGAGGCCGGTGGCAACGTCAAAGACGAAACCGCGTACCTGATCGGTGTGGGGAATGAAGGGGCTGTTCTTGATCCGTTGAAGTGATTGCCGCACGTCGCCATCCAGATCACTGAAGGACTCAGCGGCCCAGTCAGGTTTTACGCCGACATCAGCGCGAATGGCCTCCTTGAACTCATCATCTCTAAAGGTGAGCATGCCGCACTCAGTGTGGTGAATCAGAATGATTTCTCGGGTGCCCAGCAGGCGCTGGCTAATGGCGAGGGAGCGAATCTCATCAGCGGTGATGACGCCACCAGCATTGCGGATAACGTGCGCCTCACCCTCACCGAGACCGAGCAAGCCGTACACGTTCATGCGGGCATCCATGCATGCCACTACGGCGAGACCTCGTGAGGGGGGAAGCGGGAGAGGACCGGAAAATGTCTCTGCATAGGCGATGTTGTTAGCAAGTAGTTCATCGGTGACAGACATGGGAAACCTTTCGATTGGGTGTGTTAGTGCACAAGAACCTGGATGAATTGCAGTGAAGGAAAAGCAATTAGTGTCGACAGGTGCATGAGTGCAGGCGTCCGAAATCTAGGAAGATGCGCCGAATCAAGAGTTGATTGGCAGTCAGCCGCGCGATCACATCGCACATAAAAGCAGGTTGCTTGTTTGGCTGTCAAACATTTCTGTGTCTACCTGCGTCTCGTGGGCTCCTTGGGTTTGTCTGGGAGTGGGCCTGAAGTAGCCGTTTGGCCAGGCAACGTCACACGCACAAAGTCGATACTCGCCGTAGTTGATAGCCCACAGGACAACCGGAGGCATCGTGAAACGCTTGGGAACAGCAGGGCTCGCGGCCGCGTCTGCAGGTGCATTCGCACTCGCAACGCTGGCCTTCGCACACCCGGCCTCGGCCCACGGATACGTGTTTGCACCTGAGTCCCGCGCCTATCTGTGCCAGACCGGGGTGAACATGGATTGTGGCCCGATTCAATACGAGCCGCACAGTCTGGAAGGGCGCAAGGGATTTCCGCAAGTGGGGCCAGCCGACGGAAAGATCGCATCGGCAGGTGGCCTCTTTGGCGGATTTCTTGACGAGCAGACTGCCACGCGGTGGGCCAAGACAGATATCGCTGCTGGGCCGTTGATGATGGATTGGTCCTATAGCGCTCCACATGCCACGTCGAAGTGGCATTACTACATGACCAAACCAGGATGGAATCCCAATAAACCATTGGCTCGAGCAGACTTTGAGTTGATCACGACCGTTGCGCATGACGGCACTGAAGCCATCACAAATCCTGATCACACTATGAACGTTCCTGCTGATCGTTCTGGGTATCACGTGATTCTTGCCGTGTGGGATATCGCAGATACTCCGAACGCGTTTTATCACGTGATTGATGTCAATGTGTTGACAGAGGGACGCAACGTCATTGCTCCGCCGGACGGACCCGAACAAGCTGCCATCGTCATTGCTGGTTCACGCAGCAAGGTGCGCGGAAAGAATGGTGTGAAGGTCACCGGCATCGCCAGCGGTCTGGAGTCGAGCAGTCGATTACGTCCATTTGTGAAGATGCGTGGTCAATCGGAGTACCAGGAAGGGCGGGCACTCGTGCCTGTTGACTACGACGGTGACTTTGTGTGGCAAAGGCGGACCGGAAAGAAAACATATGTATACATGCAATCCGAAGACGGCTCTGTCCGTTCAACGCGAGTAGTGATTTCCGAATCGTATTCGGGCAGTTAAGAGATTTCGACGACCGAATTTCGGAGAGCAGTCTGCGATTTGCCTGGGAATGCTCGCCGAAGGGCTGATGCGTCATGCAACCTCACGCAATCGGGAGTAATACTGGAAAAGTTCGGGGGCACGCTGCAACAAAAGGAGAAGCCATGAGTCGTTCAACCACCCGTCGTATTGGTGCAGCGGTTGCTGCAGGCGCTCTACTTCTGACCGGAAGTGCTGCTGGCGCGTCAGTCGCCCACGCGCATTCCAGTGATGACCGCCCATCGGTTTCTGCGAGCAAGTCACAGGCAAAATCCCCAACGGCTGATCGCTGGCTCGAGACTCAGGTCGATCGAACAGTGACTGATGAGGCCACTGACGCCCTGGCCGCTGCGAAGTCAGCCGCCCGCGATACCTATCAAGCTGCACGACAAGCAGCAGGTGATGATCGCGACGCCAAACAAGCCGCTCGGGTTGACCTCGAGGTGGCGTTGGTAGCAGCCGTTGCCGCCTTTGATAGCGCGACGTTGCCAGCCGATCAAGTACAACCTGTGACTGATTACCGAGCTTCTCTGGCTGCAGCCAAGGTAACGTTGAAAGAGGCTGTTGCCAAGGCCCGTGGTGATTTCCGAGTTGCTAGAAAAGCCGCGCAGTCGGCCTATCGAGATGCGCGTGAAGCGGCCACAACCGTCCAGGAGAAGCGTGCTGCAGCCAGCGAATATCGATCAGCGCAACGCGCGGCAAACACAGCCTTCCGTGATGCCCGATCTACGGCTAAAGATGCCGTTCGTAGTGATGTCGTTACGGCTCGCGAAACGCTGGTCGCGGCCATCGGCTAGCCAGCGCGTCGTCTCGTGAGTGAGTTGCAGACTCGACTCAAACGAAATG
>JAFMCH010000067.1 GCA_017857875.1 Actinomycetota bacterium
GTGCCCGCGAAGAAGGCTGCCCCGGCCAAGGTCGCGGCCAAGAAGGCCGCACCCGCGAAGACAGCTGTGCCCGCGAAGAAGGCAGCCCCGGCCAAGGTCGCGGCCAAGAAGGCCGCACCCGTGACGAAGGCTGCCCCGGCCAAGGTCGCGGCCAAGAAGGCCGCACCCGCGAAGAAAGCTGCCCCGGCCAAGAAAATTGCGCCAGCAACGAAGACTCCGACGGCAAAGCCGAAGGGTGCCCAGGGGGAGGCTGCTGAACCCGATTTGAAGCTCGCAGCCGAGCTTGAGGCCGACCTTGAAGCCGACCTCGCTAAAGATCTTGCCACCGTCGACGATGACGCCCCGGTGTCTGGAAAGGGTCCGCAGGTCGAGGTAATCGTGTTGTCGGACGTGGACGACACCGATGAGCCAGTCCAGCAGGTCACCCAGGCAGGCGCGACGGCTGATCCGGTGAAGGACTACCTCAAGCAGATCGGCAAGGTGCCGCTGCTGAACGCTGAGCAGGAGGTTGACCTGGCCAAGCGCATCGAAGCAGGCCTGTTTGCCGAGGAGAAGCTCAATTCCGGCGCCAAGATCGCCGCAAAATTGCGCGGGGACCTCGACTGGATCGCCGAGGATGGTCGCCGGGCCAAGAATCACCTGCTCGAGGCCAACCTGCGCCTGGTCGTGTCATTGGCCAAGCGATACACCGGTCGCGGCATGCTGTTCTTGGATCTTATTCAAGAGGGCAATCTTGGTCTGATTCGTGCCGTCGAGAAGTTTGACTACACCAAGGGATACAAGTTCTCCACCTACGCGACCTGGTGGATTCGCCAGGCCATCACGCGCGCCATGGCCGATCAGGCCCGCACGATTCGCATTCCGGTACACATGGTTGAGGTCATCAACAAACTCGCCCGCGTGCAAAGACAAATGCTGCAGGACCTCGGTCGTGAGCCCACCCCCGAGGAACTGGCGGCCGAACTCGACATGACACCGGAGAAGGTCGTGGAGGTGCAAAAGTACGGCCGTGAACCGATCTCTTTGCACACCCCACTAGGTGAGGATGGCGATAGCGAGTTCGGCGACCTCATTGAGGATTCCGAGGCCATTGTTCCCTCGGACGCGGTGTCGTTCACGCTGCTGCAAGAGCAGTTGGAGTCGGTGCTGGACACGTTGAGCGACCGTGAAGCTGGCGTGGTGCGGATGCGGTTTGGTCTCACAGATGGCCAGCCGAAGACTCTGGACGAGATCGGCAAGGTCTATGGGGTGACGCGCGAGCGCATCCGCCAGATCGAATCTAAGACGATGTCAAAACTGCGACATCCAAGTCGATCACAGGTGCTGCGGGATTACCTGGATTAGGCGTCGGCACCTGCGTCTACGGCACTAAGACGGTGGGTTTCGTCTGTAACGTCGCGGGCTTTGTCTTTGAGTGAGTCCGCGTGACGACTCCAGTGGTGACCGCAAAAGAGCAACTCGCCGCCGGTGAGCAACACGACGCGGACATACGCCTGCGCGCCACACCGATCACAGCGGTCGGTTGCGTCGAGGGCGCTGCTAGGTGCCAGGGTCGGCGTCATGGGCGTGCCTCCTCATAATCGGTGACGTGGCCGGGAGCCACGTCACAAGCGGTCTTACTACACCTAACATTGTCACACCCCTGCGACATTCCCGCGCATCGCGTGTCCGGTCGTGGCGTGGCGGTGATCTGAGTCACACCGGGTCAGGCGCTAGCCTGCAATCATCATGAGTCCTCGCGCCGCTAAACCCACAACCGCTGAATCGGCCACCAAGAAGCCTCGCTCAAACGCGACTGACGGCTACGGCGCGCGTGACCTGGCCGTGCTGGAGGGGCTAGAGGCGGTGCGCAAACGCCCTGGCATGTACATCGGATCCAACGATGGACGCGGTTTGATGCACTGTTTGTGGGAGATCGTTGACAACTCCGTTGACGAGGCGATGGGCGGCTGGTGCTCGAAGATCAAAGTCACGCTGCACCTGGATGGTTCAGTCGAGGTCGCCGACAACGGACGCGGAATACCGGTGGATATTGAACCCAAGACCAAATTGACCGGGGTCGAGGTGGTCATGACCAAGCTGCATGCGGGTGGAAAGTTCGGGGGCACGTCCTATGCCGTGTCCGGTGGTTTGCACGGGGTCGGCGCATCTGTCGTCAACGCGCTGTCGGAGCGGCTCGATATTGAGGTTGACAGGGGTGGAAAGACCCACGCGATGTCGTTTCGCCGGGGCTTGCCCGGACGTTTCGATGGTGATGGTCCCGGCGCACCATTTACCCGGTCATCGGGGTTGACCATCTCGGGTACCGTGCCGCGCAAACGCACCGGCACAAGGGTGCGCTGGTGGGCAGATCCGCAGGTTTTTACCGCTGATGCCGATTACGACCGCACGATCATCCGCGAGCGCCTCATCCAATCGTCCTTCCTGGTGCCCGGCCTCGCTGTCGAGTTTGTCGACCTGGTTGCCGGTGATGCCCCGGAGACCTTCGTGCATAAAGGTGGCGTCCCCGAATACGTGGCGACCCTTGCGCCGCTTGACCCCGTAACGGGTGTTATCCACCTCACTGGCTCGGGCCACTTCAACGAGACGGTTCCCGTGCTGGATGCTCAAGGTCACATGGCTTCGACCGACGTGGAGCGAGAACTCAGCGTCGATATTGCCTTGCAGTGGGGTAGTGGATATGACACCGACGTCCGTTCGTTTGTGAACGTCATTAGTACGCCCAAGGGGGGTACGCACCTGACCGGTTTCGAGCGAGCCCTAGTGAAGGTGGTCAACGATTTCGCTCGGTCAACGCGTGCGTTGCGCTCAGCTGACGATGGCGTCACCAAGGATGATGCGCTAGAAGGCCTCACGGCTGTCGTTGCGATCCGGGTTCCGGAGCCACAATTTGAGGGTCAAACCAAAGAGATTCTGGGCACTCCAGCAGCAACGCGCATTGTGTCGAATGTGGTGACCAAAGAACTGTCGGGCTGGCTGACTGAACCGCCCCGAGGCGACAAGGCGCGCGTGAAAGCCCTCACGGAAAAGATTGTCAACGCGATGCGGGCCCGTGTTGCGGCTAGGACTCAACGCGATACGCAGCGACGAAAGACAGCACTTGAATCGTCGACGTTGCCCGCAAAGCTAGTGGACTGTCGCAGCAGCGACATTGAGCGCAATGAGTTGTTCATTGTCGAAGGGGATTCAGCTCTCGGTACTGCAAAGTTGGCGCGCGACAGTGAGTTTCAGGCCCTTCTGCCGATTCGAGGGAAGATTCTCAATGTGCAGAAGGCTTCGTTGTCCGACATGCTCAAGAACGCCGAGTGTGCGTCGATTATTCAGGTTGTCGGTGGGGGATCAGGTCGAAGTTTCGATCTTGATGCCGTGCGTTACGGGAAGATCATCATCATGACTGATGCCGACGTCGACGGCGCCCACATTCGGTGTCTACTTCTGACCTTGATGCATAGGTACCTCGAACCACTTCTGGCGGCGGGCCGTGTCTATGCCGCCGTACCGCCGCTGCATCGGATTGACGTTGTTGGCTCAGGGAGCCAGGCAAAGCAGGTGCAGTACACCTACTCGGACGCGCAGATGCAAAAGCTGACTAAGGAACTAGCGGCGAAAGGTCGCCGATGGAAGGACCCCATTCAGCGCTATAAGGGACTGGGTGAGATGGACGCTTCGCAGTTACGAGAGACGACCATGGCTCGGGGCAGTCGGTCGCTTCGTCGCATCGGTGTTGCCGATGGTCAGGTATCGGCTGAGGTCTTCGATTTGCTGATGGGTAGCGACGTGGCGCCGCGTAGGGACTTCATTGTCAGTTCGGCGCAGCGTCTGGATCGAAGTCGCATCGACGCATAGTCTGCGAAAGTAAGTCTGTTTAGCCGCTATGTGAAGGAGGTGCAGATGCCGTCAGTGGTGCGTGTGGCGATTGTGGGCGCCGGTCCTGCGGGCATTTACAGCGCTGAGGCCCTGACTAAGGGAGCGGTGGAGTCCGGGCGCCAAATTGAGATCGACATCATCGATCGTGTTCCTTCACCATTTGGCCTGGTTCGCTACGGCGTAGCGCCTGATCACTTGAGTATTCGATCTGTGCGCGACACCCTAGACCGAGTGCTGGCCGAGCCGAATGTTCGATTTCTCGGCAATATCGAAGTCACCGGTGACGCGTCTGTGGGAGTCGAATCGGCGAGTTTGGGTCGGATTGGCCGGGTTAGCATTGAGCGATTGCGGGCTAACTACGATGCGATCATCTTCTGTTACGGAGCGGCGACAGATCGAAATTTGGGTATCCCCGGTGAAAATTGTGTAGGCAGTCTTTCTGCCACGCAGTTTGTGAACTGGTACACCGGGCACCCCGACACCGCCCCTGATGCCTGGGACTCAATGCTCGGATCGGCTCGGTCAATTGCGGTGCTCGGAGTAGGCAATGTTGCTGTTGACGTGGTGCGGGTGTTGGCCAAGGATCGAACTGAACTCGAACACACCGACATGCCCGAGCATGTTCTTGGCGCACTGGGCGAATCGGTGGTAACCGATATCCATCTCATTGGTAGGCGTGGCCCAGCCGAGGCATCGTGGACCACTAAAGAGTTGCGCGAACTCGGTGAGCTCGCCAATGCTGAGGTGGTGGTGGATCCATCCGTGCTAAACCTTGGAGAATCCAGCCGTCGTCTTGTCGAATCAAGCAAAGTGGTCGCTCGCAATGTTGAGGTCATCAGGCAGTGGGTTCAGCAGCCACCACGCCAGACCAAGAAGCGAATTCATCTGCATTTTTTCCGCCGTCCGACACAGGTGGTCGTCGTTGATGGCGCCGTTGCGGGTGTCGAGCTGGAGGAGACAGCCCTCTCTCAGGATGGCCAGGTATCAGGCCTAGGACAACTGCATGTCATGCCGGTGGACGCAGTCATTCGAAGTGTCGGCTATCGCGGCCTCCCGATTCCTGGATTGCCCTTCGATGACTCACGTGGCGTGATTCCACACGTTGACGGACGAGTGATGGAAGATGGTGCACCGGTGCCGGGGATGTATGTGGCCGGGTGGATCAAACGTGGCCCCAGCGGCATTATCGGCACCAACAAAAAGGATGCAGTCAACACTGTTGCCTCGGTCCTCGCTGACCTGGAGTCAGGAACCCTACCGACACGGAAATCATCAGAGGACGTCGCTGAACTCACCGGTAGTGCCGTGGTAAGTCACGAAGGTTGGCAGCGCATTGATGCCGCTGAACGCGCGCTAGGAACGACTCGATCCCGCGAGCGCACCACAATTCACGATCGTGTCGATTCGATATCGATTGCGACCCAGGCTCTTTGATGCTTACCCGGTGAGCCGCACGACGCGACGACGTGGTCAACATCTTCCTCACGTAGATGCACATGCCACCGGTTACCGGTGTAGTCGGTCACCTCGACGGTGGAACTGGCCAGGGGAGCGTAGGCGTTCCCTGATCGGTGCTCGACGACAGCGCATGAGGTGATGTCGGTGAATCGGTCGAAGCCGAGTTTGCTACGCACGGCAACATCGGCCACCTGGGCCGCTGCATCTAGATCACTTCGCCCGCGAATGAACTCTGCTGGAGTGAATGCGTCGGGTCCATCGTGTGCCCAAGGCTTAACATCAGGGGAAATGCGGCCGAGCACATAACCGGAGGGAACGGCTAATCCCGTGGGCGCGAACCGATGCCCACCCAAATGAGTGCACTCCCACACGTCGTCTTGGACGGAGACAAGTGAGTCCCAAGCGTTGAGCAAAGCACGACCATCGCGGGCGCAGCATAGGTCTCGCTTTCCGTTGGTGCACACCAAGAAGCGAGGATAGACTGATGCGACTTGCCACCGCGCATCGCTCGGTTTCAGGGTGAGATCCATCTGCGCGAAGCGGGGTTGCGTGCCCGCGGTTGTATCGTGCACCTGCGCGGTCATAACGTCCTGATCGCCAGGGGCGAAAGTGAACACTTGACGGGTGTCGTGAGTTCTCACAGGGTGACTACCGGCGCGCCGTATCAATACAACACGTGCGGCGGATCCAGAGCGTGCAGCCCACTGTCGAATCCACTCGACGGGTGAGTCGGCTAGTGGCCGGGTGCCCCAGGCTCCCGATGATTCGATAAGCCACCAACGTTGAGCCAACGGTGCGCTACCGGCCATGGGCACATGCAGCGACAGTGCGTTACACGCTGGGACAGTGCTCATGACTTGCGACTCATGAGATTGTGCTCATGACTCTGCTGGTGCGTCTGAGTCAACTTTTGAACCTTCCCATCGGTCGACAGGTGGACCGGTGATCGCATCGATAGGCGCGCTCAGGACGGAGCCTGACGCATCACGGCGAGCGGGAGAGTCCGCGTCGAGTTCCTTGGGTGTGTCGAGTGGTGCCCCACTACTGGAAGCGGCTCTCAAGGGTGGCTCACCCACCCACGCGGTCACGAGGCAATCCTCACCCTTCAAGAAGCGATGCACACGGACGCCACCGGTCGCTCGGCCTTTAGGCGGAATGTCCGAAACCGCACTGAGTTTGATACTGCTGTGCCCGGTGCCGGGTAGTTGGGTGGACGAGCCGGCGATGGTCACAATAACCGCGGAATTCGGACTGGCAGGTAAAGCAGATGCCCAAATGACCTGGGCTTCTGCTCCCAATTTGATGCCCGTCATGCCTCCTGCGCTACGTCCTTGAACGCGGACAGTATTGGCGGAAAACCGTAATGCTTGGGCATCGGAGGTCACCAGGACGATTTCATCAAGGTCAAGGCATGGCACTGCTCCGACGACAGCGTCGCCATCACGCAGGTTGATCAGATCCCAGGCGTCGCGTGGACCCTCAGGATCGATCGTGACGCGCTTGACGACCCCCTCTCGGGTGGCTACCAGCAGTGGAGTCGGGGTCAAGATAGGTGCTACTGCGATGACCTGCTCACCCGGATGCAAGGCCACCAGTGTGTCCACCGTTGCGCCACCGGCCAGCGATGGTGTGCCGGAGGATTCCGGAATTGCCGGCAAGTCGACAACGTTTATCCGTAGGGCGCGGCCATCACTGGTTAGTGCGGCGATTGACTCAAGCACGCTGGTCACACAGCGCGAGGTGATGACGTCGTGCGCTACACGATCGGCTGCGGTTGACAGGGTGACCCCGGTGGAACGGGCGATACGGCCGGTGCTGGACAACAAAGCCAGGCAGGGATCGTCATCGATGGTCAACGAAGTTGGTGCTTGCCGCTGCCCGCCGTCAGATTCAAGCAATATGGTTCGGCGGGGTGTCGCGAAATCATCACTCACCTGCTGCATTTCGGCGGCGACGGCATGGCGGAGAGCTGAGTCATCGTCAAGGAGGGCGGTGAGTTCACTAATCCTCGATACCAAATCATCGCGTTCGGTCTGTAGTTCAATGAGTGAAAATTTGGTGAGACGCCGAAGTGGCATTTCGAGGATGTACTGGCTTTGATCAGTGGACAGTTCGAAGACTGCAATGAGTCGTTCGCGAGCAGCGGCGGTGTCGTCGCTTGATCTAATGACCGCAATAACCTCATCAATATCTACGATGGCGACTAAGAGGCCCTCGACGAGGTGTAGTCGTTCCTGGGCGCGAAGTCGACGATATTCGCTGCGTCGACGGACAACGTCTAGTCGATGTCGCACGAAAACATCAAGCGCATCTGCAAGACCAAGGGTGCGTGGTTGACCGTCTACGAGGGCCACGCAATTGATCGAGGCGCTATCTTCGAGGGGTGTCTTGCGATAGAGCTCGTGTAACACAGCGTCGGCGTTAAACGTGTTCTTTACTTCAACGATCAGTCGAAGTCCTGAGTCTCCGTCGGTGAGATCGATGATGTCGTGGATACCGCTGAGTTTTTTGGCATCCACGAGGTCCTTGATCCGCTCGATCATGCGCTCGGGGCCTACTGCGGGCGGCAATTCGGTGATCACGATGCCTTTACGGCGGGCGGAGACCTGTTCAATGCGAGCCGTTCCACGGACACGGTAGGAGCCACGCCCGGTCAGATACGCCTCGCGAATGCCCTCGAGCCCGATGATGGTGCCGCCTCCGGGAAGATCGGGCCCGGGCACGAAGCGAAGGAGGTCTGCGGGAGTGGCATCAGGATGCAAAACCAGATGTCGCGTGGCCGCGAGCACCTCGCCGAGATTGTGTGAAGGAATCGACGTTGCCATGCCCACGGCGATTCCGGCGGCCCCGTTAACTAGCAAGGCTGGCACCGCAGCCGGCAAGACGGTCGGTTCGGTTTCGCGGTTGTCGTAATTAGCGATGAAGTCGACAACGTCTTCGTCAATGTTCTGTGTCATCGCTAGGGCTGGTGGTGCTAGCCGACATTCGGTGTATCGCATGGCGGCCGGCCCATCGTCGACGGAACCAAAATTTCCGTGTCCGTCGATGAAAGGTAGCCTCAGCGTGAAGGGCTGCGCCATGCGCACGAGCGCGTCATAGATGGCGCTATCACCGTGTGGATGAAGTCGTCCCATCACTTCACCGACCACTCGGGCACTCTTGACGTGTCCACGATCAGGTCGTAATCCCATTTGAGCCATCTGAAACAAGATGCGCCGCTGCACGGGCTTTAGGCCATCGCGAGCATCGGGAAGTGCCCGCGAATAGATCACCGAATAGGCATACTCCAAAAAGGATTCACGCATTTCACCGTCGACATCAATGTCGACAATGGTGTCTGCCACCGGGTCGGATGCTGAGGCCCTTGTAGATCTGGTTGTCCTGCGTGCTGACATGAACGGTCGAGGCCTCCTAGCCTGATTGACGGTGATGTTGCCCGAGTGTGAGGGTCAGACTACGGGCGGGCACCCACGGCACCTACTGCTCGGCCCGCTAGAACGCATGCGGGTGCAAGACAGTCTTGCAGGGATTGGCCGGCAGTCCACCCGATGAGAAATCCCGCCGCAAACGCATCACCGGCACCCGTCGTGTCGATCACATCTAGATTGACCGCTGGCGTTGTGCTGTGTTGACCATCGCGTCGACCGGCGACGGCACCGTGTGGTCCTAGCTTGACAACGACGGTGTCAAAGTGCGGCAGGAGCGCGGCAATGGCCTGGTTGGGGTCGTCGTGGCCGGTGATGAGTTCGGCCTCTTCGTGATTGGCAAAACACACATTGGTGCCTGATGACCACTCCAGGAAAGGATCGACGCCGACCTCTAACAACGGGGCAGAGGATGACACGTCGACACTGCAGGTCATGCCTCGTCGTTGCGCGAGGTCCAAGGCCGCAAGGCCCGCCATGCGTGACCCTGATTTCAGCAGTGTGTAACCAGACACATGCAGGTGCCACCCGGCTTTGAAGTCACCCTCGGGAAGGTCGGCCGGCGCGAGAAAAGCATTGGCCCCGGGATCGGGCATCATTGTGCGCTCGCCATCGCTGGTCACCATGACCACGCAGGTGCCCGTTGCTCGCTGTGGATCAACGCTCACACGACATTCAACGCCCAGTGATTGCAGGTGTGAAGTGGCGATGGAGCCAAGCGAATCCGCACCAGCGCGAGCGACGAAATGAGCCACTTGACCTCGGTGCGCAAGCCACGCTGC
This sequence comes from Actinomycetota bacterium, assembly GCA_017857875.1. GTDB lineage: Bacteria > Actinomycetota > Actinomycetes > S36-B12 > S36-B12 > M55B157. The sequence continues at coordinate 9,533 of JAFMCH010000067.1, forward strand.
AACGTTGGCGCCCGCCCCACCACCGTGGGTCGTGATGACCGCGTTGGTGTCGGTACCCGGCTGGGGCGTCGATGACACCTGACACACGATGTCGGTCATCAGGTCGCCGATAACGATGAAACCTGATGAGATCTCTCCGTCGAGGGTGATATCGGGCGCACTGTTTATGGTGGTCGTCATGAGGAGGTGTCTTCGTGAAGTTGCACAGCGATCTGTGCGGCGAGAGCAGCATTGTTGAGGATGAGTGCAGTGTTCACGCGCAAACTTTCGCCGTCGGTGTGCGTGCGGAAATACGACAACAGTTGCGGAGTGACGTCCTTGCCGCTGATGCCCCTGTCGGCGATGTACTGCAATCCCTCGGCAAGAACGTGATCATGCAGATCAACTGACATTTGTTGGTCGATTGGAACTGGTTGAAACACCAGGAGGGCTGCGGGGTCGCCGAGTGTCCTGCGCAGACGAAACAATGCGGCTGCCTGTTGCGGATTATCGATCACGACGTCGAGTGGATAGTCCAGTTCACTGAGGTAGAAACCAGGCACTTTATGTGCGCCGTAGCCGCAAACACCAACGCCCAGGGTTTCGAGCTTTTCGAGCGTGGCGCCGACATCGAGGATCGACTTTATTCCAGAGGAGACGACAATCATCGAGATGCGCGCCAGGGCGGCCAGATCGGCCGATTCATCCCAGGTCTGCGCGGCATCTCGGTGAACGCCTCCGATCCCTCCGGTGGCGAACACGTCAATGCCGGCTAGCCGGGCGATGTGAGCGGTGGCTGCAACCGTCGTTGATCCGGTACGACCGAGGTGGGCAAGAACGGCGATATCGCGGACGCTGGCCTTTCGGGCGTCTTCATCGCTGGCCAACCGATCAAGTTCATCGGGGTCGAGGCCCACCTGGATGCGTCCGTCCACGATCGCGATGGTGGCGGGTGTTGCCCCCGCATCGCGCACTCGCTGCTCAACGGCACGGGCAATGGTGGCGTTTTGGGGTCGGGGGAGTCCGTGGGTGATGATGGTCGATTCAAGTGCCACGATGGGGCGGCCCTCGGTGCGCGCATCTTGGACTTCGTCGCCGAAGGCGATCAAGGTGTCCGTATCGCTCATCACCTGCCCACCGTAGTACGCGTGGGTGGGGAGAAGGGATATCCGACCCGGAGACTGACCAAGAAGTGACAGGATGGGCCTATGACCGACGCCCCTACGCTGCGACATCAGTTGCGCACGGACATCGAACGAAGCGGGTACTACCCGGATCTGGTCTCAGACGCGTTGGACACGGCCCTGGCTGGGGAGGCACTGGGTTCGTATCTCGTCCACCATGAAGCGGCCTTTGACCGAGACGAATTGCGCCGCCATGTGACCGTCCTGGCTCTAACCGCGACGCGGCTCATTGTCGGTCATACCGACGAGCATCCAGCTGATGATTCATGCCCGCACCCGTACGCAACGGCATCCACCGAGGCTGTCCGGCTCGAACGCGTGGATTCGGTCGTGGTGACCCGTGTGGTCGTCAACCCGGCCACGCATGTCGTGGGAGGTCCGACTCGCGAGGTTCTGTTGACCATTGGCTGGGGCGCGGTCAGTCGCATCGATCTTGAACCAGCGGCGTGCGCGGATCCGGCCTGTGAGGCCGATCACGGCTATACGGGAGCGGCGAGCAACGATGACCTTTCCCTCCGCGTGTCTGAGGCGGCTGATGGACCCGAGGTGGTCGTCCAGGCTCTCGCCTTTGCCGCAGCATTGTCAGAAGCAACCGCCGCGCGATTGCGTTAGCAGTCTTGTCCACTGATCGCACACACAAGGCGGCTGATCCGGCGACTCTTCCAGGACCT
>JAFMCH010000008.1 GCA_017857875.1 Actinomycetota bacterium
GTCGAATGCCGTGGGGGTGCCCCCTCGTTGGATATGCCCTAGCACCGCCGCTCGAGACTCCTTTCCGGTACGCGCCTCAATGGCTGATGCCAACCAATCGCCGATGCCGGCTAACTTCACGTGCCCGAAAGCATCGACCGAGGCGTCTTTGGTCATCAGGTCGCCATCAGTAGGCAGGGCCCCCTCCGCGACGCAGATGATCGGCGCGTACTCAGATTCAAAGCGACTGGTCACCCAGCCACACACCTGATCGATGTCGAAGGGAATCTCGGGAATCAAAATGCCGTTAGCTCCCCCGGCCATGCCTGAATGCAACGCGATCCACCCTGCATGTCGCCCCATGACCTCAATCACCAGTGCACGATGGTGAGACTCAGCCGTGGTGTGCAAGCGATCAATCGCCTCGGTTGCGATCGTCACCGCGGTGTCAAAGCCGAAGGTGTAATCGGTCGCATTGAGGTCGTTGTCGATGGTCTTGGGCACACCCACCACAGGAAGTCCATGAGCGGCCAAGGCGGTGGCAACCCCCAGTGTGTCTTCACCACCGATTGCCACGAGCGCATCGATGCCTAGGTCTGCGAAGTTTTTTTCGATTCGTTCGACTCCACCATCAACCTTCAACGGATTTGTTCGAGATGAACCCAAGATGGTGCCACCACGGGGCAAAATGCCACGGACACTTGAAATATCTAAAGCGACAGTGTCTGCTTCAAGCGGTCCTCGCCAGCCATCTCGAAACCCGGTGAACTCAAATCCGTACTGGCTCACGCCCTTGCGAACTACCGCACGAATAACGGCATTCAGTCCCGGGCAATCGCCCCCACCGGTAAGTACCCCAACCCGCATTGCATTCTTCTCCTCGACTGTCGATCAACATTTCGTATCACTTGAACCGATGACCAAGCCTAGCGAAGTAATCCTTCCCATTGGGGTGTTCACTACAGTGCTAGGCATGGCTTTGCTGTCCATCGACGCAGGAACCACGGGCGTCACCGCCTTGACCGTTGACTCCCACGGCCGCATCCTTTCGCGCGGCTACAGCGAGTTTGCGCAGTACTTTCCCGCCGACGGGTGGGTGGAGCACGAACTGGGCGAGATTTGGGCGGCAACGCTAGCGGCGGTAGGTGCTGCATTGGCGACCAGCCCTGAGGAAATAACAGCTGTGGGCATCACTAATCAACGAGAAACCGTCTGCTTTTGGGATGGTGAAACCCTCGGATCACCGCGCCGGGCAATCGTGTGGCAGGACCGGCGCACCGCCGGTCACTGCGAGGCATTGCGAGCTGCCGGGGAGGAACCCCACATTCGATCAATCACCGGCCTTCGACTGGATCCCTACTTCAGCGCAACCAAGATCGCCTGGGTGCGCGATCATGACCCAGATACGTGGGCCGGGGTCATCTCTGGTCGAACTCTCATCGGCACTATTGATTCCTACCTCATCGCCCGCATGACGCGGGGGCTGCACCACGTAACCGACCACACCAACGCCTCACGCACGCTGCTCTATGACATCGAACAGGGCGGTTGGAGTGAGTCGCTGTGCGACCTGTTCGGCGTGCCGATCACTGCCCTGCCAGAGATTGTGGCCTCCTACGGGCACATTGCTACCACCGATGCAGCCACGTTCTTGGGCATGAGTATTCCCATCGCCGGCATAGCCGGTGACCAACAGGCCGCCCTGGTAGGTCAGGCGGGGTTTTGGTCCGGTGATACGAAATGCACCTTTGGAACCGGCTCATTTCTGCTGCTCAACACCGGGTCAACCCTGCAAACACCTCCCAACGGGCTGTTGGCCACGGTGGCGCTCGGCCACCCGGATGGGTCACGCGACTTCGCACTCGAGGGCTCAATTTTCGTCACAGGTGCGGCGGTGCAATGGCTACGCGACGGTCTAGGCATCATCGCCAGCAGTGCCGATGTCGAGTCCCTGGCTGCTTCGGTGCCCGATAGCGGCGGTGTCGTCTTTGTTCCCGCCCTCACAGGGCTGGGGGCTCCCACCTGGGATCCACACGCGCGCGGCCTCATCATCGGCATTCAACGTGGCACGACATCCGCGCATGTGGCCCGAGCCACCCTCGACGGCATTGCCTACCAGGTAGCCGACGTGGTTGATCTGGCTCGTGCGGAAACCGGAATCAGTCTTCGCCACCTCGCCGTCGACGGCGGCGCGGCAGCAAACAACCTGCTGTGTCAGATCCAGGCCGATGTGTTGGGAATAGACGTCGAACGCCCGCAGGAGTTGGAAACGACAGGTATCGGTGCTGCCTTCCTCGCCGGGTTAGGTTCTGGCGTCTGGCAGAACTTTGATCAAATCGCGCGCACCCGCAAGATCGCTGCGGTATTCAGCCCCGCCGGCACACCCGATGTCGTGTCTCGCCGCAGATGGCAGGACGCCGTTGCACGCGCGGGGCATTGGGCGACCCCTGACCCCACGGTGAGTAGTTAGTCTGCAGTAGGTTCCGCCGCAGTCACGGCATCTTGAGCCTTCAATTGCTTAGCCCTGCTGGCATATATGTCGACGTATTCTTGACCGGATAAACCCATGAGCGAGTAAACGATTTCGTCGGTGATCGAACGAAGGATGTAGCGATCGCTCTCCATGCCCTCGTATCGAGAGAAGTCCAGCGCCGGACCATAGCGAATACCCACGCGCTTGAGGCTCGGTCGGATGCGTCCGGGCGGTTGGATCTCATATGTGCCGATCATCGCGACGGGAATCACAGGGGCGGGGGCCTCGAGCGCCATCCGAGCCACACCGACGCGACCTCGATATAGTCGCCCGTCTGCGGTTCGTGTGCCCTCGGGATAAATGCCGAGCAGTTTTCCGTTGCGCAACACACGCACACCGGTAGCGATGGCCGCCTCAGCCGCACGGCCGCTGGATCGATCGATCGGCACCTGACCTACACCGGCAAAAAACGCTTTGGTGAGCAAGCCCTTGACCCCACGGCCCGTGAAATAGTCACTCTTCGCCAAGAAGGTAATCCGTCGGCTCATCATGAGGGCAAGGAAGAACGAATCCGAAAACGACAGGTGATTGCTCGCCACGATGGCCGAACCGCGCTTGGGCAGGATGCCGTCCCCCTCGACCCACGGCCGAAACAGTACGCGCAGCCACGGACCGACGAGGATCCATTTCAAAACCCAGTACAACACAGCCACAGCCTAGGGCGTGTGACACTATCGGGAGGTCAGGTCGGGGCCGGACACCCGTGAAGATGCACCGACGCGAGGACACTGCAGGAGGCGGATATGCCGTTACTTCCCGGAGCTGAACCCTTTGAGGCCGACAACGGTTCGGTGGGGGTGCTCCTGCTCCACGGCTTCACCGGGTCACCCAAGTCGATGACGCCGTGGGCCCACTACCTAGCCGAGGCTGGCTACACGGTGCGCGTGCCACGTCTGCCCGGCCACGGAACCCGCTGGCAGGAAATGAACGTCACCACCTGGCAGGACTGGTACGCCGAGGCCGAGCGATCCTTCCGCGAATTGCAGGCTAGGTGCGATTCGGTGTTCGTCATGGGGCTATCGATGGGCGGATCACTAACTCTACGGTTGGCAGAGGCTAAAGCAGATGCCATCGCGGGCATCGTGCTGGTCAATCCGGCGGTGCATTCCGAACGACCCGATCGTTTCGCACTCCCGGTCGTCAAGCATCTCGTCGGCGCCTTCCCGGGCATCTCCAACGACATCAAAAAGCCCGACCAAGACGAGGGCGCCTACGACAAGGTGCCGCTCAAGGCGGCGCATTCGTTGACCGGGTTATGGAAGCTCGTCAAGGCGGACATCGCCCGCGTGACCCAACCACTACTGATGTTTCGCAGCGCCGAAGATCACGTTGTAGAGGCATCCAACGGCGCCTGGATTCTGGCCAACGTCGCCTCCACCGACGCGACAGAGGTGGTGTTGCTTGACTCTTACCACGTCGCAACGCTCGACAATGACGCTCCGACAATTTTCGCCGAAAGCCTCTCCTTCGTGCAACGACTGTCACCCACGGCAGGCTGAGCCTTCATGGCCCATACCGGTACGCACAGCAATGAACTACCAGCGCGTTCCTTTGCGCCACTGGTAGACGTGGATCCACCGCTGGTGACCACCGTGGTCGAAATGCTCACCAGCGAACACATCGCCGCCTACGCCGAACCGTATTCAGGCGAAACCGGTCCCTATCGCGACGTGAGATCACCCAATAGGCCCACGAGTCGCATTTTCGTCGACCGAGAACGACTCCATGTGGCCCGAGCCGTTGTCGCCTCGCGGCTGCCACAACTTCAGGCTGCATTGCACGCCGACGCCGCCGCTCGCGCTGATGCCGAGCAGATGAAAAAACTCAGCGCCGCGCAGGTCGATGCGGCGTGGGCCGATCTCATGACCGCGCTTTCTAACACCGATGCTTCATCACCGGAGATATCTGCCAGCACAGACCCAGCCGAGACTTCGGGGTTATCGGCTCGCCTTATTCGTCAACACGACGATGCACCATCAGACGACATGATCGATGAGCTTTCGATGGCCGGCGGCCCCCGAGACTACGCAATGGCCGATGAGCCCGAGGAGGGCTTTTCGCCGCCTCATCCCCCACCCCTGCCGCGACCGAGGGATGCTGTTGATCGCCTCGCTTGGGGTGGGGCGATCGGTGGGCCACTGCTGCTCGTCGGCAGCCACGTGTTCAATTTGGGCACAACTTTGGGCGGTGTTGGTGTAGCAGCGTCCATTGCTGGTTTCGTGACGCTGGTCGCGCGAATGAAATCCGAGCGCGAGTCGGGCGATGATGGGGCAGTTGTTTGACCGCGGCAAGCTATCTGGGTTGACGGGCCAGATCAGCTGCCCCCACAACGCCCGCGTCGTTGCCCAGTGTGGCGGCGATGATGGGCGGAATTGAACGCTCCGTGCCCCCGATGACCTTCGCGGCCAGAGTGGACCGGGCGCTCATCAAGAGAAGATCACCAGCCTCAGACACCCCGCCGCCAATGATGAATGCCTGCGGATCAATGATGGCGACCAAGTCGGCCAAACCTCGGCCCAGCCACATGCCCACCAGATCAAACGCCTGACGGGCCACCACATCGCCTGCTTGCGCTGCCTGCGTAACGTGGCGGCCTTGTACTCCCTCGGGTGTGCCATCACCGAGTGACAGCAGCACTGCGGCCTCCCTGCGATGCTGTGCTGCTAGCTGCCGGGCTTGGCGCACCAGCGCATTTCCACTCGCATACTGCTCCCAGCACCCATTGCGTCCGCAGCCACATGGCAGACCGTCGGGTACCGCGTTCATATGTCCGATCTCTGCGGCCCCGCCGTGGGCACCGCGTCGCAGTACGCCGCGCATGATGAGCCCCCCACCAATGCCCGTACCCACGGTCACCACGACCACGTCGTCGAGGTGCCGACCGGCACCGAAGACGAACTCACCCCATGCTGCGGCGTTGCCATCGTTTTCCACCACCGTTGGAAGTCCGGTAGCGGCGCTCACCACCGCCCCGAGCGATACGTTCGCCCAACCAAGGTTCGGTGCCGTGATGACTTTGGTTCGATCAAAATCAACAAGTGCTGCAACGCCCAAGCCGATCGATTCGATCTCACCCGGTGCACCCGCGCGCAGCCGCTCGATTGCGTCAATCACCTCGCGTGTGGCCGCATCGGAGTCTTGGCGCGGGCTAGGAACCCGCTCGCTGGCCAGCACCTGCCCGCCATCGTCAACGACAGCAGCCAAGATTTTGGTGCCCCCGATATCGACACCGATGCGCATGCTCATCTGGGTATCTCGCTCATCAGGGAGTCTGGTCGCTTCCTTAGGCCTCGGCCCGGGCTTTGAGGCCCTTGAGCGCCGAGTCAACGATGACCTTTTCGGCCTTGCGTTTGATCATGCCGATCATCGGGATCTTCACATCGACGGCCAGTCGGTAGCGCACCTCGGTGACGCCCGGTTCGACGACGGTCAGTTCATAGCTGCCATCCATCGCACGCAACACATCGGCGCTCAGCAGCCGCCAGTGCACCGCAAGGTCACCATCCCAGGTGTACTGCAGTTCGTAGGTGTCCCGGATAGGCCCTGAAGCAAGTTCGAATCGAGCGGTAATGGGGCGGCCTCCCGAACTCGTCAGCACGGTCACGCTGGTGATGCCTTCGCTCCACTGCGGGTAGGCAGGTAAATCGGCGATGACATCCATCACGCGGCGCGCATCCGCCTGGATTGCGATGGAGGATTCCGTCTGATCAGCCACGCTGGGAGCCTATCGGTCGCCAGGTGCTCGGAGACTTCGCTCACCTTCGAGTTCATCCTTCAACGCCCAGACCGTCCGTTTCCATGCCAATGCATGCCGGCGTCGGATTCGATCAATCTCTCGACGTCCGCGATGTGAGTCGGGCAGGCGACGGGCAATGACCGCAGATCCCGGAGTCGTTGGATCGGCTCGGAGGTAGTAGTGAACGATGACGCCGTTGGCGACCGATTCCAGCCACACTTCACTGGTGCCAACCAGTTCACCGGTAACCGTCCAGCGCAATCCCTCCTGCGCTCGGTCCATAAATACCGTCAGGGTCAGTCCCGGCCACCAGGTTTGCCACCGCTGCGGATCAGCGATGACCGCGGCAATGATCCCCCGCTCAACGACGACGTAGGTCTCATCTACCAGGTCGACAGCGGCCATACGGTAAACCATATCCGTTCATCAATGTTCGCAGGTGAGGCCTGAGGTCTCTGGTTCTTCCTGCCTCGGGCCGCCACATCGCGTAACGTAACTGCCATCGGGTCGCGAAGACCCACCCCGAGGGAGGTAACGGATGAAGACTGAGTTTGCTGTGCCCGCGATCGTCGCGGCACCCGCGTCAGGAAACCTGACCGACCACATCATCGAAAATGCCCAGCAGGCAGGCAACCAGGTGGTGCTCTCCCGCGTTGTCCGAGGCGATTGGGTTGGGGTGACAGCACAGCAGTTCTTGACTCAGGTGAAGGCGGTGGCCAAGGGGCTTATCGCGGCTGGTGTCGAGCCCGGCCAGCGTGTGGCCATCATGTCGCGCACCTGTTACGACTGGACCGTCGCTGACTATGCGATCTGGTACGCCGGAGGCATCGGGGTGCCGGTCTATGAGACCTCCTCAGCCGAGCAACTCGAGTGGATCCTCAGCGACTCCGATGCCGTGGCAATCTTTTTGGAAAGCGACAAGAACAAGGACGTGTTTGATGAGGTCGCCGACCGCGTGCCGGACTGTTCGCGCTCCTGGCTTTTCGACGACGGGGCGATGGACGCACTCGCCGCCGCCGGCGCCGAGATCAGTGACGAGGCACTTGAGCAGGCACGAGCCACGGTTACGCCCGACACTCTCGCCACGATCATCTACACGTCTGGCACTACCGGGCGGCCCAAGGGCTGCATGCTCACCCATCGAAACTTCATGTTCGAGGTCGACAACGTAGTCCAGGGCATGCCCGAGGTGTTCTTGAAATCCGGTGCATCCACCCTGCTGTTCTTGCCGTTGGCGCACGTATTCGGACGCATCATTCAGTTGGGCGCGGTGCGCGCACGGGTTCGCCTTGGCCATGCACCCGATGTCAAAAACCTCCTCGCCGATCTGCAGTCGTTCCAACCGACCTTCTTGCTAGCGGTACCGCGGGTGTTCGAAAAGGTGTACAACTCCGCGCAGCAAAAAGCCACTTCTGAAGGCAAAGGAAATATTTTCAATACCGCAGCCCAGACCGCCATCGATTACAGCAAGGCGCTGGACACCGGCGGTGCCGGTTTGGTTTTGAAACTCAAGCACAAACTGTTTGACCGCCTTGTCTACGGCAAGTTACGCGCGGCGATGGGTGGAAATGTGGAATGGGCGGTGTCAGGTGGCGCTCCGCTGGGTGAACGGCTCGGACACTTCTTCCGTGGCATCGGTGTCATCATCTTGGAGGGTTACGGACTCACCGAAACGAGTGCGGCCACAACGGTCAACCGGCCCAAGGCCATCAAGATTGGCACCGTGGGTCAACCGTTCCCGGGCGCCAAAGTCAAGGTGGCCGCCGATGGTGAACTGCTGCTCGCCGGTGATCAAATCTTCCAGGGTTACTGGAAGAACCCCACCGCGACAGCGGAAGCGATCGAGCCTGATGGCTGGTTTCATTCCGGCGACATCGGCGAGATTGACGACGATGGATTCGTGCGCATCACCGGGCGTAAGAAGGAACTCTTGGTGACCGCTGGCGGCAAGAACGTCGCCCCTGCAGTCTTGGAGGACCGCCTGCGCGCCAATTACCTGGTCAGTCAGTGCATCGTTGTGGGCGATGGTCAGCCGTTCATTGCCGCTTTGGTCACCATCGACCCCGAATCATTTCCGGCGTGGTTGAAGCAGGCTGGCAAGTCCGAGACCTTGACCATCGCAGACGCGGTCAAGGATCCAGACCTCATCGCCACCATTCAAGGAGCCGTCGATGAGGCCAATAAGGCCGTGTCCCACGCCGAGGCCATCAAGAAATTTCATGTCCTGGACATCGACTGGACTGAAGAGGGCGGCCAGTTGACTCCCTCGATGAAACTCAAGCGCAATGTCGTTATGAAGGACTTCGCTGGCGAGGTTGACGCTCTGTACGCATGACATGATCACGGCGTGAGTTCACCAGCACTGCAGCGACCTAGGGCCCCGCGATACGTTGTTGAGGCGACGACGCGGGGCCTTGGCGTTGTCGCCTGCGCAATCGCGGCCATCGTTACCGGGAATCTACGGTCCACGGCCTGGCAGGTGCTCGCCCTTATCGCGCTCGCCATCATTGTCAGCATCCCGTTTCCGCGTGCATGGATGCGTTATGCAGCCTTCCTCGGTGAAAGCTTCTTCGCCGCACTCATCGTGGTGATTGCGCCAGCCGGCATGCGTCCAAGCCTGGTGTACCTCGTGGTGCCACCGATTGTTGCCGGATTCAGCATCGGCATCATCGGCGTTCTCGCCAGCGTTTCGACTATCGCCATCGTGTTGAGTTTCGGCATCTTGCTCACCAACAACACAGCCCTGCCGGTGACTGTCGTCGAAACAAGTGTGTGGCTGGCTGTATCGGTGACCCTGGGCATGGCAACGCTGCTGGTTCGTCATCTGCAAGATCGACTAGCGCCTCCAGACTCGGGCTATCAGACCGCACGTGTGCTCCTGTCTTCCCTACGTGATGTGGCACGCACCCTCCCCGAGGGTTTAGAAGAGCCCGTTCTGGCGCAGCGTGCCCTGCAGGAGGTGGGCGCGATACTGTCTCACGATCGTGCAGGAGTCTTCGTCTTTTCACCCTCAGGTACCCTCGTCGAGGTTGCTCGCGAGCCTGCCAACTCCCCAGGGTGGAACGTGCGCGCTGACCGCGATATCTGGACCCAAAGCGCCGACCTAGATGCACCCGTGCAGCGCCTCGGGCGACTCGACGGACTCGAGATCGGCTCGGGAAACGCATGCGCGGTGATCCCGCTGCGCCTCGATGGTCGCCACATTGGCGCCATTGCCATAGAACGCAGCGGCGGGTTGTGGGCGATCAGTGAACTCAATGCAGCGCAGACCGCCGCCGATGCTGCCGCTCTACGCCTTGATGCCGCACGAATATTCGACGATGTCCGTGAACTTGCAACGATGGCCGAACGACAGCGACTATCGCGTGAGATCCACGACGGTATCGCCCAGCAGGTCGCCGGGCTCGGCATGATCGTCGAAGACATCGTCGCCCGCACAAATGACCCGGCAACAGCGCAGGAATTAGCCCGAGTCCGCGGCGATCTGAGCACTATGGTGACCGAACTTCGACTATCTATTTTCGATTTGCGCACCGACTCAGGACAAGGAATCGGCACCGACCTTGCCGACTACGTGCGCAGGGAGGCGGACCGATCGCAGGTGACGGCCCACTTGCACATCGAGGAGCAGCCTACGTCTTTGAAGCCGGGCATTAGTGCTCAACTGTTGCGCATCGGCCAAGAGGCCGTCATCAACGCACTGCGTCATGCCCAACCGCGGAATGTGTGGGTCACCTACCGCGCCGATGAACTGGGCATCGTGCTTGAGGTGGCCGACGATGGCGTGGGTATTGCCAGCGAAGCACTGCGCGCCGATAGTTACGGTCTGATGATTATGCGCGAGCGCGCAACAAGTATTCACGGCGAACTGAATGTCACTGCGCGCCTGGAGGGCGGCACGATCGTGCAGCTTGCTGTGGAATCCCAGGACCCATCATGACCCTCACGATCGCACTCATTGACGACCATGAGGTCATCCGAGAGGGTATGCGTCGCGCACTCGAACGCGAGCCTGACATTGAGGTTGTTGCCGAGGCTGCCTCCCTAGCTGAGGCACTCACCTTGCTCCGCGACCCCCTCCCGCAGGTGTTCATCGTCGATATCCGACTTCCTGACGGCAACGGTTTGGACTTCGTGAAGCAGGCTCGGTCCGTTGACCCGGATGTGGGCCTCGTCGTGCTCACGATGTACGCCGGGGACGACCCATTGCTGGCTGCCCTCGATGCTGGCGCCAGCGCATTCATCGCCAAGGACGCATCAACCGCCCAGATGGTGGCAGCAGCCCGCCATGCAGCTGCAGCCCCGCGCAATTTCTCCGCCGCTGAGCTAGCCGGCGCTATCCAACGACGCGTAGACCCACAGCGGCCCATGCTGTCACCGCGCGAGGCCGAAGTGCTTGCCCTTCTGGCTGACGGGTTAGGTGTGTCAGCGATCTCGCGTCGGTTGTACATCAGCGATTCCACGACAAAGACACACATCTCACACCTGTACGCCAAACTCGGCGCAGCCAACCGAGCCCAAGCATTGATGTCCGCGATGGCCCAGGGGCTTCTCGACCCACCGAATGGGTCCATGAACGGCGCCGGGTAGTCGTTGACCGGCGGCTGGGCCGCAACCGCGGGCTAGGCTTCGGGGCGTGAGCCGAATGCTGCAGTCTGAGCGACTGCAACGGGTGGGATCAAGCATCTCTGCGGTCATCGTGGCCTTCGTCCTCACCCGACTACTTCTGCTGGGCTTCCTCACCGGCAATGTTCTGTATCCCGAAGGCCCCTCGGTCATCAACGACGTGCTGCTGTATTCGGAATGGTCTGAGCTATTGGTTACGGGACGTTTTCCTATTGGCGACGACATGTGGCAGTACCCGCCGGGGGCGGGCGCAGTTTTCGCCCTAGCTGCACTGATCGGTGGCTCGGCAGTTCAGGGATTCTTCGTGATCGCCCTTGCCTGTGATGCTGCGATCCTCGGTGCATTGATCGCGGTGGCCTATCGACGCTCTCGGGCTGCGCACGCGCAGCTCACCCCCAACTCACTTGTAGCCGCTTGGTCGTGGGTTGCCGCCGCACTGATCATCGGCCCGGTCTTCATTGCCCGATTTGACGTCATCCCGACGGCGGCGGCCGTGGCCAGCCTGCTGCTTATTTCCCGGCCGGTTTATAGCGGGGCGATGGCAGCGGTTGGCACCTTGTTGAAGGTGTGGCCAGGTTTGATGATGCTAGCAATACCGCGGCGGAGCCTGATCTGCGGATCTACGGGTTTTGTCGTGACCGCAGTGGGCATCGTGATGATGGTGTCGGTCTGGGCCGTTGGCGGGGTGGCGTTCGTCGGCGAGCAACAGGCCCGTGGCCTGCAGGTGGAGTCGGTGGGTGCGTGGCCATTTATGGTCGCCCAAGCCTTCGGTGCCGACATTCCCCTGGAGTTTCGATTCGGCGCCATGGAGATTGACCTGGGCATAACCGTGACGATCGGATCGATTATCACGTTTGCAGGCCTTGGCGTTATTGGCTTTCTGGGCATCGCGCGCCTGCTTGGCAGCCTCGAGAAGATCCCGGGAATTGACATCGCTATGGCGGCCCTCCTCGTGTCAATCGTGACAAGTCGAGTGCTCTCACCCCAGTACATGGTCTGGGTGGCCGGAGTTGCCTGCGTAGCATTGTTGGACAGGCGCACCCGATTGCGTCCGGTGATAGTCCTCTTAGTGGTCTCGACCGTGGTTGGCCAGATCATCTACCCCCTCGGTTACGGCTCACTTCTCAACGGTGATTGGTGGGCCGTAGCGCTACAGTCGATTCGCATCATGACGCTCCTTGCAGCAACGGGATGGACCCTGTGGCTCGTTGTTCGTGGCCTTACGGGCCCAGAGCTTCGGCGACGAAAACATCAGCAATCGGTGAAACCCGTTGCGACGGGGTCGGATGAGTCGCAAACAGCACATAGCGCCATCGAGGCGGCTCCACCGCAGCGAGATTGATCTCGCTCATCTGCCAAATCGCATCCGTCAACGCCTGTTCATCGGTTGCAGTGGTCACGGCGGTGACGTCAGCACGTATTTCAACCGGCCGACTCACAGTTGCCACAACAGGTGTCGACATGGCGGCAACAACCGTGACAAAAACCGCCAGTACCGGCATTAAGGGCAGCAGGCTGGACGCCGATGGCGCGATGCCCACAAACCGCCGCGCACGTTCACTGTGCAGCCCAGCGGCCAACGCCGCGGTCAGCGCGCCAGCAGCTAGTGCGCTTATGGCAGTAGCCCACCACACATCATCATGGACAACGTGAGCGACCTCGTGACGCAAGACTGCTGACACCTCTCGTGTCGACAGATCGGTCAGTAATGTGTCGTATACCGATAGATGCGTCGTTGCGCCAAAGCCGGTAACGACTGCATTGACGGTTGTTCGATTCTGGGAAACCTCTGCCACCGAAACGTCGATAACTGACACCTGCTGATCAACCTGCAACGCATCAACCTCGGCGAGCAACAACGGGGATGGTGGTTGATTACTCACGGTTGCAATGAGTGGGGTCAACCACGAGCCGGCAACAACCAAAACCACCACCACCGGTACAGCCACCTGCCACCATCGCGCAGGCCAGCGACGAGCCAACCAGTCCACGACGAAGACGACCGTGATCGCCACCGCCGCAACCAGTAGCGCCCCGGCGATATCGGTGCGAGTGGACACCCCCGCTGAGCGAAGGTCGAGTCCAGCGTCACGTCGAACGGTGGTGATCCAAAGGAGGAAGGGTAGAGGGGCGAAAGCGATGACCGTAATGCCGATGACCGTTGATATCCGTTGGCGTGATATCCGTTGGCGAGAAACCACTGACGTCCGCTGGCGGTGGACAAGCGACCACGAGCACCAGATCAGGGCGGCAGCCACCGGTGAGATCCACGCCAGAAACAGCGGCCACGCTGAGGCTTCCTGGTATTGCTCGATCCGCGTGATGGCTGCGCTCTGGAGTGGGATGGCGGTGGGTTCGACCGCAGGTATCGCCGACCACGGAGCCACCTGTGCATTCCACGGAATCACCGTGATGGCCACCGCAATCGCCGCGAGCGCAAGAACCGCTGCGATGAACCAAGGTGTCAGTCGACCACGCACGTAGCTATCATGCGGCACCGGCGCTTCCGGGCAACAGGCGCAGCGGAGGAATCAGGCCCGAGTCGGCGAGCACAGCCAACGCAACCTGGGCACCTTGGTCAAGGGACACAGGTGGCCCCAGGAGGACGCTGACCAGGCAGTCATGACAAGCGATATCTCGCATCACACAGGTGTCGCAATCGATGAGCAACTCACTACCGCTACCGGGGATCAAATTTTCTTCGATGGATCGTCCATCGGGTGCCAGGCTCATGTTGTTCATGAATCCACTGTGACCGAGGGGTCTGACATCGGGGTCGATGACGTTCTGTGCGGCGGTTGGACACCGAGCCGGCTACGGGTCGGCTACGGGCGTCGACCCGGGACATCCTCAGGTAGCGGATCACCGGGACCGGGGCGCTCGATCACCTCGATCGCATCGTCCTTATTGCACCACCGGCAGCGGACGAGCTCGACCACATCCGCATCCACCTGCTCGCTTTCGATCGTCGGTTCACCCGAGAGATCCAGGTGCCAAAACTGCGTGGACTTCCGGTTGCGCACAACGTCGAACCGAGTCAGGTTTCCACAATGCGCGCAGCGCCAGCGGTGGGTGGAATCAGGAATAGCAGCGGTCACGTGGTGAACATACCGAACGGCGACACCCAGCGATTGGTCGCCCGGTTACTCAGCGATGTCACACCTGCCCTCTAGCGTGCCCTGTATGACTCGCGTCGGCCAACTGTCCTTGGACGACCTCGGTACGCCGCTCACAGACGTCACGTTCGTGGTGGTTGACCTTGAAACCACCGGAGGCAGCCCCCACGACGGGGGCATCACCGAAATCGGGGCGGTGGCGGTGCGCGGGGGCGATGTTATTGCCGAATTCGCCACGCTAGTCAATGCCGACCAGCCGATTCCGGCCATGGTGCAACGGCTCACAGGCATCAGCACACACATGCTGACCGATGCCCCCAATCTCACCGCCGCCCTCAGCAGTTTCTGGGAGTTTGCCCAAAACGCGGTGCTCGTCGCACACAACGCGCCCTATGACATCGGGTTTCTTCGCGGCGCCGGCGTTCGGATCGATTGGCCGTGGCCTGACCCTACGGTCATTGACACCGTTACTCTGGCAAGGCGTTTGCTCGTTGGTGGCGAGGTTGTCAACCATAAGTTGTCCACGCTGGCTCGCTACTTCAATAGCCCCATCGATCCGGTGCACCGGGCGTTAGCCGACGCCCGGGCCACCGTCAACGTGCTCCATGGCCTGTTCGAACGCCTCGGGCCTCTCGGGGTGTCGAATCTCGAAGACCTCCTCGCCTTTTCTCGCACACCTCATCCGGTGCAGCAGCGAAAACGCGTCTTGGCCGACAACCTGCCGGAACTTCCCGGCGTCTACGTTTTTCGCGATAAGGCCGGGCGGCCTCTCTACGTCGGCAAGTCCACCTCACTGCGTACGCGCGTGCGTTCCTACTTCAGTGCCGCACAGCCGCGAGCGCGCATGAAAGACATGCTGCATCAAGCCGAATCGATCACGCCGATCGTCTGTGCCACGCCACTGGAAGCAGCGATACGTGAGATTCGCCTCATCGGCGAGCACCAACCGCCGTTTAATCGTCGCTCACGCAACCCCCAACGTGGCATGTGGATCGCGCTTTCAGAGGGCAAAAGCCCGCGTCTCACCGTTACCTGTCAGATATCAGCCCGTCACACCCATGCGATCGGTCCGTTTTCCAGCAGACATCAAGCTCGTGAGGCCCTTGCGGCACTCACCTATGAACCCGCGAAGCCCGGGGAACTTCCCTGCACATCTGACTCCGTGAGCGCCACCGCCACCACGACCCTGCAGGCTGACGCCACAGCGCAGGTCGCCACTATTCGTGAACTCATCGACCGTTTGGTGTCAACCGAACGCTTCGAGCAAGCTCGCCTGTGGCGCGATCGGCTCGCTGCCCTTTTGTGGGGAATCGAGTCGGCTCACACGCTGGCATCACTGGGTGCAAACGCTCAGGTCACCGCTGGAAAACTCATCGACCGCACATGGCATCTTCATGTCATCCGCTACGGGCGCTTGGCCGCCGCCGGCGCCGCTCAACCAGGTGCTGATCCCAGGCCGGTACTCGATGCGCTCGTCGCGATCGCCGAAGACACACCCTCCAACCAGCAGCGTGTTATTCGACCCGCCGGGTTAATTGAAGAAGCTCGACTGATCTGGCGTTGGCTTCTCGAACCGGGCACGCGCATCGTGACATCTGCCCAGCCGTTCGCAAGTTCCTTGACCGGCGGCGGCGACACTTTGCATCGGCTTCGCATCGCCCAGAAAGACGATCAATCTTTACTGGCCGAACTCGATCGCCTCAGCGAGGGCGCGCGACCGATGCAGCCAGCGCCGCAACAATTCACCCGCCGCACCGGACTCAATCGCGGCCGCCGCGATCGGTAACTGCCGTTGAATGCCCGCAACAACCTCTTCACCCGACCCGCGACCGAGGGAGGATTCATACGTGTACAGCGCCGCTGCCGCGTTAGCCATCACCACCGACCGCACACTGTCGATCCGGGCAACCAGAGGTAGCTCTGGTCGGGTGCGCTCAAGCCCGAAGGTTGCAAGCATGACCTGCGCATTGTGGTCTGGATCGGCGCCGGTCAGATCCGCCGATGAAATTCCGCTCAACCCTAGGTCCTCTGGAGATAACACCTGAGCGTTCACCTGCCCCGGTGCGCGAGTGGTATCCCAGATCCGCGTCGAGGCTTGCGGGGTGATTTCATCCCAACCGTCTAGGCCACGCACTACCAGCACGTGATCGCCGCGATCAGCGAATACCTGCGCCATCACTGGGGCTAGCCGCTCATCAGCACAGCCGATAAGTCCGGCCGTGGGCCGACCAGGATTGGTCAGCGGCCCGAGGATATTGAAAACCGTGGCGACCCCAAGTTCGCGTCGAACCGAGCCTGCGTGCCGCATCGCCGGGTGAAAGATCGGGGCAAAAGCGAACCCGATGCCTAATTCACCCACCAGTGATTGCACCGCTGCCGGAGGCAGCTCAAGGGGAAGGCCGAGAGATGCCAAAACATCGGCCGAACCACTGGCCGAGGAAGCGGCACGATTGCCATGTTTGATCACCGATGCGCCACAGGCTGCCGCCACAACAGCCGCCATCGTTGAAATATTGACCGTGCCTGACCCGTCTCCCCCGGTACCGACGATGTCCAGATGGGTGCCAGGCAACTCGAGGGCTACCGCAGCCGAACTCATCGCTTCCGCGGCCGCTGAAACTTCCTGGGCCGTCTCGCCTTTCGCGCGTAATGCGACCAAGAAGGCACCCATCTGCACTGCCGATACGTCGCCGGCCATGATTGCCGTCATCGCCGCGAGAGCATCCTGTCGAGACAGGTCTTTGCCCGCGATCAGTTGACTCAGCAGATCCGACCAGGGCGCCGAGGGGGCGGGGGTCACGTCGACTCGATACCCACCAGTCGCTTACGCAGGAGCGAAGCCGCGGTATCTGCCAAGATTCGGGGATCGATGGGCATGGGCACCACGCCATCAGCGCGACTCCAGGTCGCTAACCAGGCATCCTGAGGGCGCCCGATCACGACCAGAATCGGAGCGCACCGGAAAATCTCGTCCTTCATCTGCCGACACACGCCCATTCCACCGGCCGGCCTCGCCTCGCCATCAAGGATGGCCAGGTCAACCTTGCCGGTGTCCATGGTGCGCACGACAAGCGGCTCGGTCGCGCATTCGATGATGTCGATCATTGGCAATTCCGGGGCGGGGCGACGCCCCAATGCGAGCACAATGTCTTGGCGCGTAAGCCGATCATCGCTGTAGACCAATACCCGCAGTCTGGGTGTTGGTGTGGCCGACTTCTCGTGGCCGGGACTCGCATTCACGGGGGTCAGAGAATCACTCACGGAGTGCATCGTATCTGGACGGACAAGACCGGGGGGTCGCAGCGCGGTAAGGCCAGGAATCTGACAAGATGCAGGCGTGGCTTCAGCGACTTCCACCGTAGGCGAGGCCTACGCTCACGCCCCGGCAAATCGTCCCAACATGGTGGCGATTGGCACCATCGTGTGGCTATCAAGTGAATTGATGTTCTTTGCTGGCCTTTTCGCCATGTATTTCACGATGCGGGCGGTCAACCCAGAGTTATGGGCCCAAGAGACCCAGCTGCTCAGTATTCCTTTCGCAAGTGTGAATACCACCATTTTGGTGCTCTCAAGTGTGACCTGTCAGTTGGGTGTTTTCGCCGCTGAGCGAGGCGATGTGAAGGGCCTACGCCGCTGGTTCATCATCACCTTCTTGATGGGCTCGATCTTCATCGGTGGTCAAATCACCGAATACGCCGAGCTTGTCTTCGAGGGGTTGACGCTGTCGTCGAATGCCTACGGCTCAGCGTTCTACCTCACCACCGGCTTCCATGGCATGCATGTGGCCGGCGGGTTGATCGCGTTCCTCTTAGTTTTGGCGACCACCTACGTGGCGAAACGGTTCACCCATCAGCAGGCGACCCGAGCCATTGTCGTGTCGTACTACTGGCATTTTGTCGATGTTGTCTGGATTGCCCTGTTCTTCATGATTTATATCCTCAAGTAACACCGCCCGAAGTAACACCTCCCGCCCCACACTGCCCGGCAAGAACCTCGATCACGAAAGGTGGCGTCACACCGCATGAAGGCACTCGCGGCCCACCGTAGGCACCCGATTATGGGTTTGGTCCTGCTATTGCTCGCCCTTGGCGTGGTTGGTGGCGTGTATGGCGTGGCCACAACGGCGCCATCGTCGGCTGACACGGCCCTCGTGGGTGACCAAACGCAGATCGAAGAGGGTCGCCGGCTGTATTTGGAAGGCTGCTCCTCATGCCACGGCCTAAACGCCGAAGGCGGTTCGGCAGGCCCAACCCTCATTGGCGTGGGTGCCGCGGCCGTGCACTTCCAGGTGGCCACCGGGCGCATGCCCTTGGCGGCTCCGGGCGCGCAGGCTCCGGTCAAGGATGCCATCTACACCTCTGAAGAGACGCTGCAAATGGCCGCCTACATCGCCTCGCTAGCCCCCGGGCCCGCGATTCCCACGGCTGAGCAGATTGATTACACCGATGCGGATATCGCCGAAGGTGGCGTACTTTTTCGCATCAACTGCGCTCAGTGCCATCAGGCTGCCGGTCAGGGCGGTGCGCTCACCCAGGGTAAGTACGCCCCCAGTCTGATGAGTGCCACGCCGCAGGAGATCTATGAAGCCATGCTGACCGGGCCGCAGAACATGCCGATTTTCGCCGACACCACCCTGCCTACCCCCGATAAGCAGGCGATCATCGCCTACGTTGTCGATCTCCAGCAGGCTCCTAGCCCCGGTGGTTTGTCCCTAGGTCGGCTCGGACCGGTTGTTGAAGGCCTGTTCCTATGGACCGCGGTGTTCGCCGCCCTCATCGGAGCAGCGGTCTGGATCGGAATGAGGGCCCGATGAGCAGCGACCTGACCCCTCGATCAGACGGTTCCCCAGAGGCCACCGGCGCCCATGGCGTCGTGTCGGGCAGCGGCGTGAATGATCGCCTCGCCCGCCCCGACTATGCGGGGCCCGGTGCACTCCCCCTGGCCGCGGTCGATCACACCCCACGTCGAAGCGACCTGTACCCCAAAGCGGCACGTCGGGTCGAGCGCCAGATCACCTTGATGTTTTTGCTGTCCATGTTGATGGCGGTCTTATTCATCGTGGGCTACGTGGCCATCGACGTGGGCACCGAAATCTACATTCCGGTGCTCGGCGGGGTTGGTTTTCAAAACCTCGTTCTTGGCGTCACCTTCGGGCTGGGCGTGTTCTTGATTGGCGCGGGTGCCATTCAATGGGCGAAGAAACTCATGCCCGATGTCGAGGTCGTACAAGATCGCCATCCGCTGCCCTCTACGCCCACCGAGGACGCCAAGGCCGCTGAGCAGTACCAACGGGGCAAGGAAGAATCAGGCTTCGCTGCCTACCGCATCATGCGGCGCACGCTGATTGGGGCATTGGCACTGTTCCCGATTCCACTGGTTGTGCTGGTGCGCGACATGTGGACCAACGACGACCCCGCTTTGGCCGGGCAATCACCCGCAGAGATCCTCAGTTCAACCGCCTGGACCGGAGGCCTGCGCATCGTCACCGACGGCACTTTTCAACCACTACGCCCGGCCGATATTCCCGTGGGCGGTTTGGTCTCGGCACTGCCGGAGAACATCGAGGAGATTCAAAAAGAGGCGCACAACCTCAATGAGCGGGGCAAGAGCGCCATCATCTTAGTGCGCATGGACCCGGAAGACATTCGTGCCCAACAGGGCGAGGGTTGGGATTACCAGGGCATCTTGGCCTACTCCAAGATCTGCACCCACGTGGGTTGCCCCATCGCGCTTTATGAACACCGCACCCATCACCTACTGTGCCCGTGCCACCAATCGACCTTCGATCTTGCCGACGCCGGCAACGTCATTTTCGGCCCCGCGGCGCGCAGCATGCCCCAGTTGCCGATCGGCGTAGATGAGGAAGGATTCCTCGTAGCGGCATCAGATTTTAATCAGCCCGTTGGACCTAGTTTTTGGGAGCGTGGATGAGCATCACCGAAAAGGTAGGCGCCGGCACAGCTGACTTTGCCGACCAGCGGCTGGGCTCCAATAAGTGGCTGGGTAAGAACCTGAAAAAGGTCTTCCCCGATCACTGGTCGTTCATGCTCGGTGAGATTGCCCTGTACAGCTTCATGGTTGTCCTCATCACCGGTGTCTTCTTGACTTTGTTCTACAAGCCCAGCCTGGTCGAAGTGGTCTATGAAGGCTCCTACGTGCCACTCAAGGGCGTCATGATGACCGAGGCCTACGCCTCCACCCTTGATATCTCCTTTGAGGTGCGCGGTGGCCTCCTCATCCGCCAGATGCATCACTGGTCGGCCCTGATCTTTGTGGCTGCGATTTCCGTTCACCTGTTCCGTGTGTTCTTCACCGGCGCATTTCGCAAGCCGCGTGAATTGAACTGGGTGATCGGTGTTGGCCTGCTGGTGCTGGCCTTGGGCGCAGGCTTCTCCGGCTACTCCCTTCCCGATGACCTGCTCTCGGGCACCGGGCTACAGATCGCCCGCGGTATCGCCCAATCCATCCCCATCATTGGCACCTGGGCTGCATTCTTGCTCTTTGACGGCGAATTCCCCGGCGTCGACTTCATGTCACGGCTCTACATGGTGCATATCCTGCTGATACCGGGATTGATCATCGGCTTGGTCACCGTCCACCTGATGATGGTCTGGTACCAAAAGCACACCCAGTTCCCCGGCCAGGGACGCACCAACTCCAATGTCGTTGGCTATCCCCTCCTTCCGGTGTACATGGCCAAGGCCGGTGGCTTCTTCTTCATCGTCTTCGGCATCATCACCATGCTGTCGGGACTGGTCAACATCAACCCGGTATGGATATTTGGCCCCTATACGCCTGACCAAGTGACAGCTGGTACCCAGCCAGACTGGTATATCGGCTGGCTCGACGGTGCACTTCGGGTCATGCCCAACTGGGAGACCGTGGCTTTCGGATTCACCCTCTCGTGGAACATTCTGATACCCGCTGTCATTGTCCCGGGGTTGATCTTCACCGCTATGGCCTTGTACCCGTTCCTAGAGTCATGGGTGTCTGGCGATAAGCGCGAGCATCATCTACTCGACCGCCCCCGCAATGCACCCGTGCGGACCGGCATCGGCGTGATGTCGATTGTGTTCTATGGCTTGTTGTGGATCGGTGGCGGCAATGACCTCATGGCCACCACGTTCAACCTCTCCATTAATGCCATTACCTGGTTCCTGCGCATCACTCTGTTCCTGTTGCCGCCACTGGCGTTCATCATCACCAAGCGCATTTGTCTGGCTCTGCAGCGCAAAGACCGCGATAAATTGCTACACGGCTACGAGTCAGGTCGAATTCTGCGCCTGCCCCATGGTGAGTTCATCGAGGTGCACCAGCCGCTGAACAACAAGGAAAAGGCCATCTTGATGGCCAAACTTGACAGTGAGCAGGAGCCGTTGGCGCTCCCGGCGAAGACTGACGCCAACGGGGTTAAGAACAAGGGTTACCGGGTGGAGTCCTTGCGGGCTCGCCTGTCGCATTTCTACTTCGCCGACACCATCGCACCGCCCACACGGGAAGAGATTGAGGCGGGCCAGGCTCACGTGGCCCATGAGGCCGAACTTGAGGCCCCGCTCCACGAGTACGAAGAAGAGGCCTACGTGCAGGTGCCCTTCCACGGTGGCGTGCTGCACCGCGAAGGTGCGCCCATGACCAACGCTGAAGCACTGGAAGATAGTCGCCGCACCGACTAACCCCTCCCCCTGCTGACTAAATAATTGTGGTCGCCATCAGCCTAGTTTCAGGCCTGACGGCGACCACAATTATTTAGTTAACGGAGATAGGTCGGTTGCCTTCCTGCTGATGCCGGTCAGCGGCGTCGATACCGAACCACCCGTTTGCTCCTCGGCTCTTGGCTACTCGGTTCCGTGCGGTCCCGGTTGGGGGTTGGGTGCCGCCGCGGTCGTGGGACTTCTGGTGGGCTGTGTTCAGGTTCGTGGGCAAGAAGCGCAGGCCGCGATGAGGACTGGAGCGAACACGTCCACCCACACTGGGCCACGGCATGTTCCCTGTTGGCTTCTCGTCCTTCGTAGGGGTCCTTAGGTTCGCGGGCCCGCAAGGTGAGACTAGTGGGCGAATTCTCCGCGATAGTACTCAAATAGCCAGCCGATGATGCCAAAGAACAACACCGCAACGCCGAGTACGATCAACCACACAGCAAAGATCAGACCTAGGGCCGTAATGGCAGTACCAAGTGCCACCGGAAGTGGCCACCAACTATAGGGGCTGAAGAAGCCGTACTCGGGGTCTGCCTCGTCGATCTCGGCGTCATCGCGGTCTTCTGGGCGGGGATACACACGCTTGGCCGTGTACAGCATGTAAAACGCCACGAGGAACGCCAATGCACCGGTCATAACTAAAGCCGTGGTGCCGATCTCATCTCGACTAAGAAACCAGTAGACGCCAGACACCAAGAAGTAGAAGATCGCCCCAGCGCCGAATATCCAGCCCTCTACCTTCATGCTTGATCACCCTGAGCCTCGGCAGCTTGCTTCGCTTCCACGTCCTGCCTTGTGGGCGTCGGGCCATCCCCGGCCAACACCCGGGTGAAGACACTCACGGCAGCTGGCGTATCGGTATCGCCAGCCAAATCGGGATGATGAAGGTCAAAGGCCGGACGCTCGGAACGAATGCGCGGAAGGGAGGTGAAGTTGTGGCGCGGTGGGGGGCACGAGGTCGCCCATTCCAGCGATCCACCCCAGCCCCACGGATCGTCCACGGTCACCTTGGGTGCGGTGCGCCAGGTCTTGATGACGTTCCAGATGAAGAACAGGGTGGATCCGCCCACGATGAGTGAACCAATCGTCGACACCGTGTTGAGCGTCGTAAACCCGTCACTGGCCAGGTAGTCGCCATAGCGCCTAGGCATACCCTGCACACCCAGCCAATGCTGCACTAGGAACGTCACCTGGAAACCGACGAAGACCAACCAGAAATGAACGTGGCCCAAGCGCTCATTGAGCATGCGGCCGGTCATCTTGGGCCACCAGAAGTAGAAGCCGGCGAACATCAAGAATACGACGGTGCCGAACACGACGTAGTGAAAGTGCGCCACGACGAAATAGCTGTCAGACACATGGAAATCAAGGGGTGGGGCCGACAAGATGATTCCGGTCAGGCCACCGAACAAGAACGTGATGAGAAAGCCCATCGTGAACAGCATGGGAGTTTCGAAGGTGATCGACCCCCGCCACATCGTGCCGATCCAGTTGAAGAATTTGACGCCGGTAGGCACCGCTATGAGCATGGTCATCAGGGCGAAGAACGGTAGATATACCGACCCGGTGACGTACATGTGGTGGGCCCACACCGCGACCGACAAGGCACCGATCGCCATCGTGGCCAGGACCAAACCCTTGTAGCCGAAGATTGGCTTGCGCGAAAAGACCGGGATGATCTCACTGGCGATGCCGAAGAAGGGCAGCGCGATGATGTAAACCTCAGGGTGGCCAAAGAACCAAAACAGGTGCTGCCACAGGATCGCTCCGCCATTTTCAGCGTCAAAAACAACGGCCCCATATTGCCGGTCAATGAAGGCAACGACCAAGGCGGCGGCCAAAATCGGGAATGCAATCAACACCAAAACGGCGGTGACCAACACGGTCCACGTAAAGATAGGCATACGGAACATCGTCATGCCGGGCGCTCGCATGGCGAAGATAGTCGTAATGAAGTTGACCGAACTCAAGATGGTGCCCAAGCCACCCAGCGCCAGACCCAGGAACCACAGATCGGCGCCGACCTCGGGCGAGTTCACCGCGTTGCTCAGCGGTTGATAAGCGAACCAGCCGAAGGCCGCCGCCCCACCGGGAGTGAGGAACCCAAGCATGACGATGATGCCGCCGAACAGGAACAACCAATAACCGAACATGTTCAGTCGGGGGAACGCGACGTCAGGCGCGCCGATTTGCAGGGGCATAATCACGTTGCCGAAACCCACGAATAGCGGTGTGGCAAAAAGGAAAAGCATAATCGTGCCGTGAATTGTGAACAGCTGATTGTACTGCTCCAACGACACAAACTGCAGGCCCGGAACTGCGAGTTCCGCGCGGATCACCAGCGCCATCGCGCCGGCAAGGATGAAGAAGACGAAGGATGTAATCAGGTAGAGGTAGCCGATCGTCTTGTGATCGGTCGAGGTGATCCACTTGACCACCGAGCGGCCGAGGCTGTCGCGGTGGGCCTCTTTGCGCGTGAGCGTGGGAGCCGGTGCTGCCTGGGTCGTGCTGGGCGGCTCATTCAAAATCGTCACAGGTTAATCCTCTCCGACGAACGTTCACCTTCGTAATCAACGCGCTCGCTTTCTAACTTTCCGGTTTGACCCTTCGCCCGAAGCGAGGCTATGTACTCATCGAACTCCGCGCGCTCCACCACCTCCACGTTGAAAAGCATGCGGGCGTGGGCCACCCCACACAATTCGGCACAGCGACCAACGAAGGTGCCTGTCTTATTGGGAGTGACCTGGAAGACGTTTATCTTCCCGGGAATCACATCCATTTTGAACAGCCAATTGGGCACCCAAAAGGAATGGATGACATCAGGTGAGGTGAGGTCAAACTGGATCTTTTCGTCTACGGGCAGCACCAGGGTCGGTGGAACACCAGGTGTACCAATCTCGTATACGTCTTCATCGAGGTAGTTGAAGGTCCAACTCCAGCGAAAACCTACGACGTTGACCGTTTGCTGCTGGTCATCTTCGACCGCGATGAGTTCGGTTTGATCGCGCACGGTGAAGGCGAAAAGCCCCAAAATCATGATCAGCGGCACGATCGTGTAGAGCGCCTCTAGGGGAATGTTGTATCGGGTCTGCGCCGGGACACCGTCGTTCTTGCGGCGTCGATAGGCGATGGCAGCAAAAAGGATCAGGAATAGGGTGACTGCGCCCACTAGCCAGGCCGCGATCCAGGC
The DNA here is from genome assembly GCA_017857875.1 of Actinomycetota bacterium. GTDB lineage: Bacteria > Actinomycetota > Actinomycetes > S36-B12 > S36-B12 > M55B157. The sequence continues at coordinate 24,878 of JAFMCH010000008.1, forward strand.
GCCATTCCACAGGTTCTGGGTGATTGGTGCCTCAGCCGTCGAAGGCTCAGGCAGGTCGAAAAAGAACGCCTCATTGGCCGTACAACCCGAGGCAATGAGACCAATGCCCGTAATAGCGGTAATCACGCCTACTTTGCGCGTTACTCGCTTCCGGCTCGAGTTCACCACACACCCTTCGATCGGCTAGACGGCCTCGCAATTGCGGCACTAACACCGCTCTTGACCCTAGCGCACCTTTCCCCTATGCGACGGCCGGGCCGCCGTGAATTTGACCGATGTCGCGTACATCACAAACGCACCCGATCCCCACGCCATGCTGACCGTCACCACCGGGGAATTTCAACGTGCCGAAGTCCCCTGTGGTGAAGGTCGAGGCGAGCAGATGAGCAAGGAGCTAGTGTCGCGAGCATGGCAAACGCGGGCTTTTTGGACGCCGCCTCCGGCCAGCCCCTTAATCCGGGCGGACAGCAGGCCCTCCAGGCAGCGTTTGGCGGGGCCTGGGCCGACCCGCAACGCTGGTATGCCGATGCCCAGCGTTCGAGCATGATCCTGGCGGCTGCTCGAGCAAGCATTGCCGCCGCCCTGCAGCTGCGCCCACCTGAGGTGTCGTTCACCTCCTCAGCCGCATCGGCCATGGGATTGGCCGTTGGCGGCACGCTCCTGGCGCGACCGGGCCGGGTGGTGTGCAGCGCGGTCGAGCACAGCGCACTGATCGGGACAGCCGAGGAGGCGGTCGGGGCACACAACGTGCATCTCGTCAGCGTAGACGCACTGGGTCGGATCGATGAGGAGGAGTTCGCCTCGGCTATCTGCCAACCGGGCGTCCAACTCGCCTGTCTACAAGCGGCTAATCACGAGGTCGGAACACGCCAACCGCTCGTTTCGATGGCTGCTGCATGCCGACAAGCGCAGGTGCCCCTCCTCGTCGACGCCACGATGACCGTCGGCCGAGAATCAAGTAGCACTATCGATCTTTCCCTCGCTGACATCGTTTGCGCCCACGCAATTTCGTGGGGCGGACCCAGCGGCGTGGGTGTCTTAGGTGTGCGCGCGGGTGTGCCTTGGCGCCCACCGGGTTATGTCGATCAACGCGAATACCAGCGAGTGCCCGGACTGCCCGCCACCCCGCTCATCGCCGTGGCCGCGCGCGCATTGGAGTGGTCTCTGGCCGGTCTCCCCGACTTTGCCGCCCAAGCCCGCGAGCACATGGCCGAACTACGCCAGCAGGTACTCACCCGCGTGCGTGGTGTGACCTGGCTGGGTGACCCCGACGACGGACTGTCCTACCTGGGCGCGTTCAGCTGCTTGTACACCGATGCCGAGTCGCTCATGCAAGGTCTGGATGCGGCCGGCTTCTCGGTTTCTAGTGGCTCCTCGTGCGTCGCCGACACTCGCCGCCCCAGCCACGTCTTGACCGCCATGGGCGCTCCCTCAGGCGGAAACGTTCGAGTGTCGTTGCCCATCGGCGATGCTGCGTCTGACATCACCGGGTTCGTCGACGCGCTCGACGCAACGGTGGCCGACATTAGAAAGCGATTTCAAGCCGAGGATCTCGCCGGACTCGACTCCTAGGGCACCGAACGTTCGAATCGAAACGGCTATCACCGACTAAATGTAACGACGTGTGGCTGACTGAAGACCGGCTCGATTCGAAGCGCGTTGTGCAAAAGTTGCGCATATTTTTTGCGTGAAACTTCCTGCACCCCAAGTGATTTTAGGTGATCTGTTTGCCACTGAACATCCAGCAAGCGGTCTTGATGTGGCACCGCAGATAACTCATGCACAAGTGCCACTAGCGCCGCTTTTGATGCATCACGCTGCCGGTGAAACATCGACTCACCCGCAAAAAGGCCGCCCACCTCAATGCCATACAGGCCACCTACCAGCTCATCGGTCTCCGACCACACCTCGACCGAATGCGCCCATCCATACTCATGCAGCGTCGTGTAGGTCCCAAGAAAATCGTCGGTAATCCAATGACCCGGTCGAGATGCGCTCGCACACGCAGCCATCACGGCAGGAAAGTCGTAGTCCACGGTGATGCGGAACCGGCGCATTGATTGACGCAGCGAACGAGTCAGTCGAAGTTGAGCCAAAGGCAAGATCCCGCGCGGGTCAGGCGACCACCACCCCAGTAGGGGTTGCTGGCCATCAATGCCGTCCGCCTCAGAGTCAGTCAATTCCTCGCGGCCGACATACATGGGAAACAGACCCTCACGGTAGCCGCGAAGCACAGTTCCTGGCTCCAGATCTGCGCCCAGCCCGACTAAATCCGCTCCGGGCTCAGCACCGGCCAAAGACAAGCGCCATTGGGTAGCCTCAGGTTCGATGCGAGGACGAGTCATGAGCGTGGCTAGACCGGAAGCGAGATCCTGCTGCAGATTTCGCCGGCTGCTTGGCCACCATAGGTCTGGTCGAGCCGGCGCTCAATGGACGCGGAATCAATTCGGTATTCCTGCGTCCCCACCGTTTCGATCACCGATGTTGCCAGCAGTGAACCAAGTTGCGCTGAGCGTTCATCAGATAACTCCAAGGCAAGCCCCGCCATGAAGCCGGCGCGAAAGGCATCTCCCACACCGGTGGGGTCGACAACCGCGTCCTCCTTCGGGCAGTGAACGGAAACCGGCTCGCTGCCCGCCCGTTCTACGCGGGCACCAGCTGCTCCGAGCGTGGTCACCCGACACTCAACACGCTGGGCGATGTCCGCATTGCTCCAACCGGTCTTCTGCTCGGTCAAAGCCGCTTCATACTCATTGGTGAAAAGATAAGCAGCGCCATCAATCAGTTGCCTGATTTCATCACCATCCATGCGGGCCAGCTGCTGGGAAGGGTCCGCGGCAAAGGCATAACCTCGGGCTCGACACTCCTGGGTGTGGCGCAGCATGCCCTCGGGGTCATTGGCGCCGATGACAACCAGATCAACCCCGCCGATGCGCTCAACAACAGGGGCCAACTCGATATCGCGGGCCTCGCTCATCGCACCGGCGTAGAACGACGCCAATTGATTCGCCTCTTGGTCGGTCGTGCAGACGAATCGGGCGGTTTGGTGCACCTGCGACACCCGGACCGACTCGGTGTCGACACCGTTGCGGTCCAGCCAGGAGCGGTAGTCGGCGAAGTCCGGGCCTACCGCCCCCACTAGATAAGGACGTAACCCAAGCGCAGCAATGCCAAAAGCGATATTCGCCGCAACTCCCCCTCGCCGTACCTCCAACTGATCAACCAGGAACGACAAGGAGATGCGGTCGAGTTTGTCAGCTACCAGCGAATCTACGAATCGACCAGGGAAGGTCATGAGGTGATCAGTGGCGATGGACCCGGTGACAACAATGTTCACGCGTGGACCCTACCGCCCGGGAGCGACAACTAGTGAAATGAATCTCCGCACGCGCACGAACCGCCTGCATTCGGGTTGTCGATCGTGAAGCCCTGCTTTTCGATCGTGTCCACGAAGTCAATGACGGCACCGCTCAGGTAGGGCGCGCTCATCCGGTCGGTCACGACACCAACGCCGGAGAAATCCTTGACGACATCGCCATCGAGGGAGCGGTCGTCGAAGAACAGTTGATAGCGAAGGCCCGAGCAACCGCCAGGCTGAACCGCGATCCGGAGGGTGAGATCGTCGCGACCTTCTGAGGTGAGCAGGGTCTTCACCTTGTCGGCAGCGGTGTCCGTGAGTACGACACCTTCGGTGGTGGCTTCGGCGGTCATGATGTTTCTCCTCAACCTGGATGCAACGAGAACCTGGATAGAACGAACATGATCATTCTAGGTGGACGTGGTAATTATGCACCCCGGCCTTGTGTAAATCAAAAACAAGCGATTACACCGCTACCGTGACCACTGAGTTGCCACTCGTTGACTCAATCGCTCGAGTGCGTCAACCGGGTGGGCCATGGCCTCGGTCATGCCACCGGGCAGGTCAACTAGGCCGTGGGCCTCCACAATATTCATCGCTGCGAGTTCCCGTTGACCCAATTCAACCGAGCCGGCCATGGCCAGCACCGGGACCCCATGCGCTAGCGCCGCTTGGGCCACCCCGGCCACCACCTTCCCGTGCGGGGTTTGCCAATCCAAACGACCTTCACCGGTGATGATCAAGTCTGCCCAAGCAACGTGATCGAACAAATCAACAATGCGGCTGACGGTGTCAAAGCCTGAAAACAGGGTCGCCCCAATCGTCGCCAAGGCCCAACCAATGCCACCTGCTGCGCCGGTGTGAGGAGCGTGGGTGAGATCGCTCCTACCCGCCTGCACCGCATCAACGAATGAGCCAACCGCATGGGCGAGCTGGGCAATCTGGTCATCAGTGACAAGGTCAGGTTCGGCAAACTTCTGTCGCGCAAAACCAAGCACGGCGCCCTGCGGGCCGGTCAGACACACGTCCACATCGGCAGCGACGTGTATCTCAACCGATGCCGCTCGCTCAATCGCCCGTGAGATGTCAACGGCGGTGATGGCCGTGAAACCAGCCGGGCCCTCGAGCAATGGGGACGGTGACTCAGCCGCGCTTTCCACTGTCGCCGAGGTCGCGCCGAGTGCAGCCAGTAGACCCGCCCCCGCATCAACCGTCCCCGTTCCGCCAAGGCCAATAACGATTCTTTGTGCCCCGGCATCAATCGCATATCCGATTAAATATCCAAGCCCGCGGCTCGAGAGCGTCCACGGATTTCGTTGCGCCGGCTCAGTCAGGTCAAGGCCGCACACCTGGGCTGACTCCAGGTAGGCCGTCATCCCGCGGCGGGGATCCTCATCCACGATCATCATCGCCGGAACGTCAAGTCCGCGCGGGCCAGGCACACTGACCAGCATCGGCTCAATACGGCGCGCTTTGCCGATGACGTCCACGAAGCCTGGCCCGCCATCGCTCAGACCGAGTACACGCAATTCATCCCCGGGTGCCTGGCGGTGCCAGCCGGCGGCGATCGCAGAGGCGACCTCCGTGGCCGTTAGCGAGCCGGTGAAGCCATCCGGGCTAATCAAAATGCGCATGCGGTGACCGTAGTGACACAATCATCGGATGGCACAATCCTTTGTCGAACCTGACAGCACTCCCCTCGCCCTACTACTTCTGGGCCGCCAAGCCGATCCGGACAGCGAACGCGGCGTCGAGTGTCCAGGTGATCTGCCTCCGGCAAGTGATCCAGATCTCGTGAGTCGCGCGCAGGCGGCCAAGCAAGCACTTGGTGATCGCCTCTACATCCTCGGTCACCATTACCAGCGCGATGAGGTCATCGACTTCGCCGATGTGACTGGCGATTCCTTCAAGTTGTCTCAGCAAGCCGCGGCACGCCAGAGTGCTGAGTTCATCGTGTTCTGCGGAGTGCACTTCATGGCCGAGAGCGCTGACATCTTGACGTCCCCGCAACAGCGAGTCATCCTGCCCGATCTTGCCGCGGGTTGCTCCATGGCCGACATGGCTGCGGATTATCAGGTTGATGCGGCTTGGCAGACCCTCACTCGTTGGGGACTCAGCGACACCACTATTCCGATCACGTACATGAACTCATCGGCCGATATCAAGGCTTTCACGGGCCGCAATGGTGGATCGATTTGTACATCTAGCAACGCGCAACGTTCGCTTGAATGGGCATTCGACCGCGGTGATCGCGTGCTGTTTCTGCCCGATGAACATCTCGGACGCAACACCGCTGTTCGCCGCCTGGGCTTATCCCTTGACGACTGCGTGGTCTTCGATCCCCATCAGTCAGACGGTGGCCTTACCGAGGATCAGGCTCGATCGGCCAAGGTGCTGCTCTGGAAAGGCCACTGCTCGGTGCACGGGAGATTCTCACCCGAAAGCGTCGACGACGTGCGCCAGCGTGTAGACGATGTCACCGTTTTAGTTCATCCCGAATGCCGCTACGACGTCGTTGCCAAAGCTGACCTGGTGGGTTCGACCGAATACATCATCAACACGATCAACGCTGCACCACCTGGCTCCGCCTTCGCCGTTGGGACAGAGTTGAATCTGGTACGTCGCCTCGCCGAAAGCAACCCAGACAAGACAGTGGTGTTCCTGGACAAGACCATCTGCTTTTGCGCGACGATGAACCGAATTGATCTGCCCCATCTGGTGTGGGCGCTTGAAAACCTAGTCGACGGTAACGTCGTCAACCAGATCACCGTCGATCCAGCGACTGCCCAGTGGGCCAAGGTCGCCCTCGATCGCATGCTTGCTCTACCGGCCAGTTGATCCAGCCTCTAGGCCCGGAGCACCCCACACCGCAAACCAGCGGCTGAGATCGCCTTCTACCGGTAGTTCGCCGGTCAGTAGGTCGCGAACCTTCAACTCGGTGATGTTGTCTCGTTGCTGCTCCCCGTTGGCTGCCGGTGCGAACGGATAAAACGTTCCGCGTTTGTAGAGGTAGATCAGGGCGACAATCTGGCCGCTGGGATCTACGAACGGAACTAGCGAGCATAGCAATTGCGGTCCAAAACCATGATCGGACAATGTGGCGTTGACCGCGTGGAGGTCCGTGATAATCGTTGATACATCATCACTATCGTCGGTCACCACCAGCCAGGTGTAGCCGAATGTATCGTTGACCAGAACTACTGGAGGGCCACCATCTGCATCAAGAAGCTCCGTGATCTCCTGCTCAACGTCCGCCATCGCTCGTCCCTCGACGGAGCGGAAAGCAACGGCGCCCTTGCCCGTTGGCAAAAGGTCCAGACTCACCTGCAAGGTTATCGCCGCAGAAGGCACCGCGAAGAGGGCATCAAGATTGGGTCGAACAGGTTTACGCCGGCCGAGCAGTCCGTCCATAAAGCCCACGTCAACGGCCACCCATCTCAGTGGAAATCTTGGCCAACTGCTCAAGTCGCTTCTCTAACGACGGGTGCGTCGACATGATGGATTCCATCCCAAAACTGTTGCCCTTTCGGGAAAACGCAGGAGCAAAAGCAAATGCGCTTACCGGCTCCATCTTGCGTAGATCCGCGGTCGGAATGCTCGCCATGTCACCGCTGATCTTCTGTAACGCACTCGCCAACGCTGAGGGTCGACCCGTGATGTACGCGGCACCACGATCTGCGCCAAGTTCGCGGTAGCGAGACAGGGCACGAATCAATATGTACGAGATGGCGTACACCAGAATACTGACCGCCATCACCGCGAAGAAAATCAACGCCGTGTTGTTATCACGACGGTCTCTCATCATGGAGCCCCACATGGCGCTGCGGACCATGAATCCCGCAAGAATTGCAGTGAACGAAGCAATGGTCATTACGAGCACGTCACGATGCGCTACATGTGAGAGTTCATGTGCCACAACTCCTTCAAGCTCTTCGGGGTCCAATCGGCGAAGCAAGCCCGTGGTAACGACAACAACAGATCGGTTTGGTGACCGCCCAGTGGCAAAAGCATTTGGCGCATCGGAATCGGCGATAGCAATCCGTGGTTTTTCCATATCGGCCATGGCGCACAACCGATCGACGATCGCATGCAGTTGCGGTGCCTGTTCGGCAGACACTTCATGGGCTCGCATGGCCGAAAGAGCCAGGCTGTCGGAGAACCACCACTGGGCCACAAACAGCGCACCGATGATCGCGAGCACGAAAAACGCATTGAACCCAAGCCCGACCATCACCGCGCCTAGAATGACGTACATCAGACCAAGCCCGAACATTGTCCCGAGCATGCGAGCCGTCAGGCCCTTATCGGAACCAAAACGGGTGCGCGCCATATCGTTTTCTCCGCCTCCTTTTGCCTCTAACCGCTACTGGGTATCCGATTCGATGGCCGGTCGTGGTGCACTTGAGCCCAGTTCGGCACGCAGCGCTGCGAGCTCGTCATCAACCTGCGAGGAACTAGCCATGCGCTCCAACTCGACGGTCAGGTTGTCTTTGCTGGTGCCAGAAACGTCGTCCAGTGCACCAGAGGTGATGAGTTCATCGATGGCCCCGGCCCGCGCCTGCATCTGAGCCGTCTTGTCTTCCGCGCGCTGTACAGCAAGACCCACATCGCCGAGTTCATTTGAAATACCGGTGACTGCCTCAGAGATCTTGGTTTGCGCCTCGGCAGCAGAGTAGGTCGCCTTGATCGTCTCTTTACGAGTGCGAAAAGCGTCTACGCGCGCCTGCAACTGTTGGGAAGCCTGAATCAGCTTTTCCTCCTGTTCCTGCAACTGAACTAGTTGCTCGTGAAGGTCACCGATCTGCTGCTGCAACCCGCTACGGCGGGTGAGGGCCTCTCGCGCTAGGTCCTCGCGCCCGCCTGCCAAAGCAGCCTTTGCCTGCTCCTGCAATTTATCGGCCTGCCGGCCCAGATTCGTCATCTGCAGTTCGATGCGCTTACGACTGGTCGCTACATCAGCAACACCTCGACGCACCTTCTGCAAAAGCTCCAGTTGCTTCTCATAGGAGTAATCCAGCGTCTCGCGCGGATCCTCGGCCTTATCAAGTGCCTTACTGGCCTTCGCCTTGAAAATCATGGTGAAGCGCTGCCATAAACCCATGTGTTCCTCCTGGTGGAGCGGATACTCATTACAGACTAGGCGCATGATGCGTTTCCGCGCTCCTCGGCGCTGAAGTTTCTCAGCGCGCTAGGCTGAGGCATCATGTTTAGTCGATCGCGCCGGGACAACCAATCCCCATCCGAACCCCCCGTTGATGAGTCGGAGGGGCAGCAACGCGGCGCACCGCCCAAGGGGCGCCCGACGCCCACCCGACGAGAAGCCGAGCAGGCACGCAAGCAGGCCCTGCGCGGGTCAACTGATCCACGGGCGGCCCGCCGCGAGAACCGGGCACGGGAGAAAGAAGCTAAGGCTGCCAACCGAGCGGCACTCATGGCCGGTGACGAAAAGCGTCTGCCCGCGCGCGATCAGGGGCCGGTTCGGGCATACGTCCGCGACTTTGTTGATTCGCGATTCACCATCGCCGAATTCTTCATCTTCATCGCTCTGGGTGTCTTGCTGCTTGGCTTTGTGCCCAACCAACTCGTTCAGTCGCTGATCTCCCTGGGTTGGTTCCTGTTAGTCGCCATCATCGTGGTCGATTCGGTCTTGATCATGTGGCGACTGAATCGGCAAATCAAGGCGCGTTTTCCCGAGAAATCCGAACGCAAGGGTGCCATTTTTTACGCCATCATGCGCACACTTCAGCTGCGCCGGTTGCGGTTACCGCCCCCACGCGTGCGTCGGGGCGGCGAACCCATGCCCCCGAAGTCTGCGTCCACACGAAAAGGTCGGTAGATGATGCAACATCGTTTCCTCGGCAAGAGCGGGCTTCAAGTCAGCGAGATCATTCTGGGCAACTGGATCACGCACGGCTCGCAAATTGACGACGACACGGCAATTGCGTGCGTACAGGCGGCACTCGAGGCGGGGATCACGACCTTTGACACCGCCGACGTTTACGCCGGCACGGCGGCCGAATCCGTGCTCGGCCGAGCCATTCGCAACGAACGACGCGAGGGTCTGGAAATCGCCACAAAGGTTTATTGGCCCACAGGCCCGGGGCCCAATGACCGCGGTCTGTCACGCAAGCACATTCGTGAATCCATTCATGGTTCGCTGCGTCGACTCAATACCGAATACGTCGACCTCTACCAGGCGCACAGATTCGACCATCAGACTCCGCTGGAAGAGACACTTCACGCGTTGCATGACCTCGTGGTGGAAGGGAAAGTGCTGTACCTGGGCTTTTCGGAGTGGCGAGCAGAGGAGATCGCTGCCGCACTCGAGATCATTGCGCGCGATCACCTCACCCCATTCGTCTCGAGTCAGCCCCAATACTCGATGTTGTGGCGCGTCATCGAGCAGCAGGTCTTGCCGATCTGCCAAGACAATGGCATCGGTCAAATCGTGTGGTCCCCCATCGCGCAGGGGGTCCTCACCGGCAAGTACCTACCCGGCCAACCCGTTCCGGCAGGTTCGCGTGCCAGCGGCGGGGAAGGAGCCGGCTTCATCGCTTCGTTCCTGACCGATGAGGTCTTAACCGCGGTCACGAATCTTCGCCCCCTTGCCGCCGATCTCAACCTCACGATGGCCCAACTCGCCGTGGCCTGGGTCCTCAACCGCCCCGGCATCAGCGCAGCGATCGTCGGGGCGTCGCGACCTGAGCAGGTGAACGAAAACGCGGCTGCATCGGGCGTTGTTCTACCGACACAGGTCCTCAACGCCATTGATGAGGCGCTCGCTGGCGTGATCGAAACGAACCCAGAACGCACACAGTCACCGAACCCCCGTCCGTAGCGTCTAGGCGGGCGGGTGCAGGCTCATCGGGCCGTACTCGAGGTTTCCGTATGCGAACAGGCTCACCGCGTCGACCCCCGCATCCAGCAGCTGCTTCCAGGAATCCCCCAGCCAAGTCTCAGCCTCGACCTGTACGGCGAAACCCGAGGGCAGGTCGGGTAGCGACGGGTCTGGGCAGATACTTCCATCGGCCCGTTCGTAGCGCCAGGTCCAAGCTTTATCTGCACTCATGGGGTCAAGCCTGTCATGTTCGGGGTCACGATTGGGTATGCTCGCACCACTGAACCGTAATGCAGCAGCCAACTGAATAATTTTACGCGCTCGATGTCCAGGGGAAGCCGGTGAAAATCCGGCGCTGACCCGCAACCGTGAGCGACCGATATCTCCTCGCATGAAGGCGAGCGGATTTGAGTCGACAAGTCGGAGCACCTGGCGAGCGCGAGCGACTTTTCATCCGTCGAGGTCTACGGACGAAGCGCGTGTCTCGGCTCTTGGGCGTAGTTGCCCAATGGGCCCCACGCTCTCGTTGCGTGGGTCGCTCACCGAGAGGCACCTGACTTGTCTAGCACTTCCGTGTTCCCCCGAATTATGGCCGCGTTGGCCACCCTCGCACTCGCCTTGGCCGGGGGAATCAGCACCGCCGCAGCGCAATCCCCGATCACCTCGAGCAGCACCGATGACCGGGGATTATTTGGCGAGCAAGATCCCAGTTTCGATGGGGTGTATCGACAGTCTCTTTCCTTGCTCGGACTCAGTTCCGTTGGCCGCCAGGTGCCGCGGGCAGCCGTGACGTGGCTTGTAGAACAGCAGTGCCCCAACGGTTCCTTCGCCAGTTACCGGGCCGATACGCTCGCGCCTTGCCCGCCAGCTGATCCCAACTCTTTCACCGGACCTGACTCCAACTCGACGGCGCTAGCAGCTCTCGCCCTTATGCAGGTGGATCGAGTTCGCGAGGCCAGGCGGGCCATGCGGTGGCTCGTCGACCAGCAACGATCCGACGGCGGTTGGGCATATCTGGCCGGTCTGGACTCTGATGCGTCCTCAACCGGGCTGGCCCTAGCCGCGATGCGCACGGCCGACATTCCGCGCGCTCGGGTAACCAAGGCCCCGGCGCGGGCCTTTATTTCCACACTGATCGCCGGCTGTGATGCGCCCGCCGGCCAGCGCTTCGGTGTGGGCTTTCAAGCAGGCAGCCCTGTTGATTCGTTTTCCTCCGTTCATGCGCTGCTCGGCCTCACCGGCTCACTTCCCGTGGCAGCTCAAAAGCAGTACCGCGGCGGACCGAGGGTGACCTGCAACGCCCAAGGATCTCCGACCAAAGTTCCAGCGGCTGTGAGTCGATGGGTGATCAGCCAATTCAATGCTAATGATGGCTCTATTCCTTCTTCCTTTGTTCCCGGCGAAACAGACTGGAACTCAACAGCTTTAGGAATTATTGGATTGGTCTCGTCCAAGTTTGGCGGCAACGCCACGGACATCGCCTTATCGACCCTGGCGGCCAATATCGACGCATACGTCGTCAGTTCTGGCGATCGACCGGCTGCGCTTGGTACCACCTTGCTGGTTGCCACCGCAACAGATTCCGATCCCCGGGATTTTGGCGGCAGCGACCTCATCCAGCGCCTCATTGACTCGATGCGGCGCTAGACCACGTGACCACAATGTTGAAGCAACTGCTGACGCTCGCTGCCACCACGGCGATGATGATTGGGGCTGGCGTGTTCGCAGCACCGGCCAGTGAGGCAGCCGCGTACCGCTACTGGACCTATTGGACTGCAAGTGAGGCCAACTGGACATTTGCCACGAAAGGTCCGGCCTTTCGTGTGCCTGAGGATGGCACAGTCGAGGGTTGGCGATTCGCCATCACGGAGACGGTTGCCGGTACTGCACCTCGAACGAGCGTGTCCTTCAACGACGTCTGCGGTGACACACCCACACAGCAAGACCGCAAGCGAATCGCCCTGATTATCGATCCCGGGGTGGCAACAGACGCTCCTACCGGTGAAAACGGTGGCAGTGCCTGGGCTGCTTGCGTGGTAGCGGCCCTAGGAGCCACGGGCTTCGATATTTTGACCGCAGAGGTCACGGTGCGCACACAGCGCGGGCTTATCTGTGCCCTGAATGGTTTTCCGGCGACCGAGTGCGCACCGGTGTTGGCAGACACCCCGCCAGCAGAAACCGCAAAACCGTCTCCACCACAGCCGACACCGACAGTGTCCACGAATCCTCAAGAAGCTCAAGGGACCGCACCGCAGGAGTCGCCGACGCCCCCGTCTGCAGGTGACCCCACAGCCGGTGCCGTTGACGGAGTGAACGCCGAAGCACCGCCAAGCGCCACCGACACACAAGCCAGTGGGGCGCAGTCCGCGCCACCATTGGCAGCCCAGCCAAGCGCTGAGGCTGGGCTGCAGCGCGCAATAGACGACACGGTGATACTCGCCAGCGGGCCAAGTGAAGACGCACTCCCGGAAACCTCAGGTAGCGCAGCGGTGATTGCCGTAATCATCGTGGCCGTGGCCGGGGTTGGCGGGGCAGCCATCTACGTGGCGCGTCGCCGCCGGGCGAATGAGTGGGATGTGTAGTGCAGTGACCGGTGGTGGGACGCGACTTCACGCAGGCGCCTGGTGGCTATGGGCACTAGGGCTTGCTGTCACTGCGTCGCGCACGACCAATCCTGTTGTACTGGGGTTGATTATCGCGATTGCCGCGTTCGTCGTCGCTGCCCGTCGCCCCGCGACACCGTGGGGAAAGTCGTTTGGCTATTTTTTGAAACTAGGTGTGCTGATCATCGGCATCCGACTGGTGTTCACACTGTTGTTTGCCGGAGCCGGGGGAAGCGCCGTGTTGTGGACTTGGCCCGTGGTTCCGCTGCCAGGCTGGCTGAGCGGAATCACACTCGGCGGCCCGGTGACCGCTCAAGCGGTCCTGTGGGGGCTCATGGACGGCCTACGACTCGCCACGATTCTCGCCTGTATCGGAGCGGCGAATTCACTCGCCTCGCCGGCGCGGCTACTGAAGTCGGTACCGGCCGCGTTGTACGAGATCGGTGTTGCCATCGTCGTTGCCATCACCTTCGCCCCGCAATTAATTACCGATGTCCAGCGACTTCGCACAGCACGTCGTCTGCGGGGTCGCCCTAATCGAGGCCTCCGCGGAATCATGGGGGTGGCGCTCCCGGTGGTAGAGGGTGCCTTGGTGCGGTCCATCAGCCTGGCCGCCGCGATGGACTCGCGCGGATACGGGCGACAGGGAAAACGCTCCCCGACCGCACGCCGAATGAGCGCGGGACTGCTGCTGCTCGGGCTCATTGCGGGCGTTGTGGGCATCTACGGATTCCTGGATTCATCAGCCCCGGTCGGTTTCGGGTTACCACTGATCATCATCGGGTTGGCCGCAAGCCTGACCGCGATTGGACTCGCCGGTCGCGGAAGTGCACGAACCCGTTACCGCCCCGATCGATGGGGGGTTCGAGAGTGGCTGGTGAGTGCGGCCGGGGTGGTGCCCGCGGTCACCGCAACAATCGCGGCGGTCAACTCATCACTGGCGATGGCACCTAGCTGGGAGCCATTAGCCCTACCTCAAGTGCCCCTGCTTGTCGTTGTGGCACTGTGCCTTGCCCTGGCGCCAGCCTGGATCGCACCCGCCACCGGTCAGACAAATCACGCCCGCCGCGGGCACCGTCGTGATACCCCCGATCACGTGCCAGGTTTCGACACCACCACACCACGACAGGCCGTGGACGCATGATCATTCTTGACCGGGTCACCATCACCTACCCTGGGGCCACCCAGCCGGCACTCAGTGACGTATCCCTCCATATTCCTGAGGGCGAGATGAGTTTGGTGATCGGCCCGACCGGGAGCGGAAAGTCGACACTTCTGGGAGCGATGAACGGTCTCGTGCCGCACTTCACCGGTGGCACGCTGAGCGGCTCGGTAGTCGTCGCTGGCCGTGACACCGCAATGCACCCCCCGCGAGACCTTGCCGATGTGGTCGGGGTTGTCCGACAAGACCCCATGGCATCGTTTGTAACCGATACGGTCGAAGAGGAATTGGCCTACACCATGGAGTCGCTTGGTATCCCGCCGGCGACGATGCGGCAACGCGTTGAGGAAACCCTCGATCTGCTCGCATTGGAGCACCTCCGAGATCGGGCGCTGCTGACGCTATCGGCCGGTGAGAGACAACGTGTCGCCATCGGCGCAGTACTGACCGCTCACCCGCGCCTGCTCGTACTCGATGAACCAACGAGTGCTCTCGATCCAGCTGCAGCCGAAGAGGTTTTGGCCGCATTACAGCGACTGGTTCATGATCTTGGGCTGACGGTGGTACTTGCCGAACATCGACTCGAACGTGTATTGGAGTTTGCCGACTCCGTCATTTTGTTGCCGGGGGGCGGCCGAAGTATTCGCATGGGTTCTCCCGCCGACATCATGCGCGACTCACCAATCGCACCCGCGGTGATCCGCCTCGGCCGCGCACAGGGTTGGCAACCCCTCCCCCTGTCCGTGCGCGATGCTCGACGACAGGCCGGTGCACTTCGTCAATGCGTCATCGATAGGGCTCAACACCAGGTCCCGCACGAAACACAGGCACAAACGTCGCCGGCAGTACCGGCAGACCTCACCGTGGACGTGGTCAAGATGACGGTCGGCTACAGCGAAACGCCGGTGCTTCGCGATATCGATCTGACGGTGCGTCGCGGTGAAGTGGTGGCCATTATGGGGCGCAACGGGGCAGGCAAGTCCACACTGCTGCGTTCGCTGGCTGGAATACATCGACCGCAGCGGGGCAGCATCACGGTGTCGGGACTTGACCCGGCGCAATTGCGTGGGCCAGCGCTGACCACCAGTATCGGCATGGTTCCGCAGGACCCCATGGACATCTTGACCTTCGACCGAGTCGATAAGGAATGCGCACAGGCCGATCTAGACACCCCGGCCACAGCGGGGCGGGCGGCCGCTCTTTTGTCGCTGTTGGCCCCGGAGATTGAACCCCACCAGCACCCGCGCGATCTGTCGGAAGGGCAACGACTAGCCCTCGCGCTGGCCGTGGTCATGTCCGGCGTGCCGCACGTGGTGCTCTTGGACGAACCGACCAGGGGCCTTGATTACGCGATGAAGGCCCGTCTGGCCGATCAACTCCGCGACATGGCCGCAGCCGGACACTCGGTGCTCCTTGCTACCCACGACGTAGAACTCACCGCCGAGGTGGCCGACCGGGTGATTGTCCTCGCGCAGGGCAGCATCGTGGCCGACGGTCCGGTTGCACAGGTCGTGCTCGCTTCGCCGGTGTTTGCCCCGACCGTCGCCAAAGTGCTTCAGTCACCACAGTTACGTGATCTGCCTGGCTTCTTGCCGATGACACCTGAGTCCCTCTCGCAACTGGTGGGTTCTCCATGAATGGCCCGGCAGCGATTTCTTCTCGGGGTCGCTCCGCGCGATCTGCCCACGCCATACCTCTAGGGCTTCGTTCGTGGATCGCCCTGGGCTTGATCACAATCGGCGGACTCGCCGCGTTCTTCTGGCCGTTCGTGGCCGATCCGGGTTCGTCTGCTGTTGCTCACTCGCAGGATGCGCCATGGATTTTCGCCGCCCTCATTCCACTGCTACTCCTTGTCGTGTGGGCCCAGTTAGTTGAAGGTGGAATGGATGCTAAAGCCGTTGCCATGCTTGGGGTTCTGGCTGCTGTCGTCTGCATCCTGAGACCTCTAGGGGCGGGGGTCGCCGGGATAGAACCGATCTGGGTAATCATCGTGCTCGGTGGTCGCGCATTGGGCCCAGGCTTCGGGTTCACCCTGGGCTCGGTCTCCCTACTGGCATCGGCTTTTCTGACCGGAGGGGTGGGTCCTTGGCTGCCATTCCAGATGCTGGCCGCCGGTTGGGTGGGACTGGGCGCCGGGCTCCTACCCGTATTACGGGGACGACGAGAACTGATACTGCTCGCGAGTTACGGAGCACTGGCGGCTATGGCCTATGGCCTCCTTCTCAATCTATGGTTTTGGCCGTTCGTTGCCGGCGTAAACGCACTAGGCGTTGATAGCGGCATCGCCTACGTGCCAGGAGATGCCGCCGGCGACAACCTCGCGCGTTGGATTACGTTTTCCGCCGCCACTTCCTGGGGTTTTGATATTCCGCGCGCGATCATCACCGCCGTTCTCATCGCTGCCATCGGCACTCCGGTATTAGCGGCCCTACGTAGAGCCGCACACCGCGCGAATTTTCAACCGACCGTTGAGTTTTCACCGGCGGGCACGACACCGCCTGCAGCGGTGAGCGATAGGGCTCCGCAATGACCGACGCACAGCCGCCGGACGAATCAGTACCCGCATCAGTCCCTGCGCTGTCAGATATCGGTATTGGCGGGACCGATGTCGCTGCCCGCGAGCACTGCGAGTTGAGTCTCCAGCAGCGTCAAGGTCACGGATCCAACCCCGGCCAACAAGGTCGTCATCACGGACTTGTCGGAGACCTCGCGCCGATACTGCAGTGGTGGGCGAGCACTCGAGCATCTTGGCCGGCGCCCGCGGTGAATCTGCCGGTATGCGCGCTCTTCGGCGAGCAAGGCATTACCCCCGGCTCCATCAGTGCCGAGGCGGGAATTATTGCCGCGCAGACACACATCGAGCAACGCATCACCTCAATCGCGCGCCCCGATGACGACGATGAACGAACAGGCGACGCAGAGTCTGTCACTTCGTGGCTGCTCACGGGTGCCGAGGTCGCCGATCGTGCCATCGATGCGGGCGCAGATCTACTGATATGCGCCGATATCGCTGACAGCGATGCGCTGCCAGCCACTGCCATCATCGGACTGCTGAGCTCAAGCACCCCCGCTGAACTCATGGGTTTTTCTGACTCCACGATTACCGATGAAATGTGGATGGCGGAGTGCGCGAACGTGCGCGAACTCATGCGTCAAGGGCGCGCGAAGCGGGGCGACGGCGCTCAACTGCTCGCAGCGATCGGTACGCCGTCTATTGCCGCGATGACAGGCTTTCTTCTCCAGGCCGCCCGTCGCCGCACCGGTGTACTTCTGGACGGCTCAGCAAGCCTTGCCGCCGCGCTCATCGCACACCGAACCGCTCACCGGGCCAAGCAATGGTGGCTGCCCGGCCACCTGGGCACCCAGCCGGCCCAAGCCCAAGCGATGCAACGGCTTGGCCTCGAACCCGCGGTGCCAGTACGCCTGGGCCCAGGAGAAGGCCGCGGCGCGATAAAGGTGGTTGCGCTCCTGCGGACATCCTTGGAGGCACTACGGTCAGGTCATGACGCTTCGCCAGACTCCGCTGATTGATCAACACATTGCGATGGGCGCATCGACAGCCGACTTCGGCGGCTGGGACATGCCGATCGAATACGAGGGGACGCTCAGCGAACATAAGGCCGTCCGCGAGGCCGTGGCGATGTTTGATGTGTCCCACATGGGAACGACGCTGATTTTTGGCCCCGGCGCACTCGATGCTCTCAATGGGGTGTTGACCAATGATCTTGAGCACATCACTGATGGCCAGGCGCAATACACCCTGCTCTGCGACGCACACGGTGGCGTCGTTGATGATCTCATCGCATACCGCATAAACGATGCCAACATCATGCTCATACCTAATGCTGCCAACTCAGACGCTGTCGTGGCCTCGGTGTCCGCTGCACTGACTCCGCAGGGCATCACCGTGATGGATGCCCGAGATGACCACGGCATCATTGCCGTGCAGGGACCCGAAAGTTCGCAGGCGCTGGCTGCGATCGGCCTGGACCAACCTGAGAACTACATGAGTTTTATCCGGTCCACGTGGCGGGAGTTACCGGTGATGGTGTGCCGCACCGGATATACCGGCGAACGCGGTTTCGAAATCGTTGCACCGAACGCAGCATTGGTTCCCTTGTGGCGAGAACTCGCCGCGCAAGGAGTTATCCCAGCCGGACTCGGTGCCCGCGATACGCTGCGAACCGAAATGGGATATCCATTACACGGCAATGAGTTAGGCGCTGATATCACCCCCGTCCAGGCCGGCTTAGCCTGGGCTGTGGGCTGGCAAAAGCAAGACTTCAATGGCGCCGAAGTGCTTCGCCAAGAACGCGAAACCGGGCCGACTCGCAGGCTCCGCGGGCTCATCGCTGCCGGGCGGGGAATCCCGCGTCCGGGCATGTCGATTCTTGACGCCAGCGGCCAACTCATCGGCATCGTCACGAGTGGCACCTACTCACCCACGTTGGCGCGCGGCATCGGCCTGGGTTTCCTGCCGCCGGACACGCCCGACCAGACGGAGGTGTTCGTCGATGTTCGGGGTCGATTGATTTCCTTCACCGTATGCAAGCCCCCTTTCGTCGATAGTCACGTCCGCTGATCGTCCCGTAGGATTCCGCGCATGACCTTGATGACGACCCTTGCTCTGTCCAATGCCACACCCGCCTCGGCAACGGTCGATGCCCTCGTCATCGGGGTGCATCCCCGGCCAGGGCGACGCAAGGGCATCATCGCGCCGGCCTGCCTCACTGCCGCCGCACGTCGACGCCTCGAGGAAGTGGCGAGCGCGCTGGGCGCAACGGGCGCTCCCGGAAACATCGTGAAGCTCCCCGGTACCGGAATCGCCAAAGCGCCCGTGGTGATCGCCGTGGGTCTGGGTGCCGGCACACCCGACGCAGAAACCGCACGTCGCGCTGCCGGCATTGCGCTGCGCAGCCTTGCTGGCAATCGCCGTGTGGGCATCGTCATTGACGATCCAGACCCGGACAAGGTCGAAAACGCCGGACTCGGTGCTTTGCTCGGCGCCTACTCCTTCCATGAGTTCCGCGGGACCTCAGCTGCCAAGCAGCCCGCCAAAGTCCGTTCAGTCATGATCCTGGCTGACCCCAAGAGTGCCGGAAATAAAGAGGCCATCGCACGAGCCCACACCATCGCCAATGCTGTGTGCCTGTCGCGCGATTTGGTGAACACTCCCCCGTCGGCTCTGCCCCCGGCCATGCTGGCCGATGCCGCGATCGCCGCCGTGGCTGATCTAGATGTCGCCGTTGAGGTGTGGACGGAAAAGGATCTGAGCACCGGTGGCTTCGGTGGGATCCTCGCTGTTGGCCAGGGCTCCGCCAATCCTCCCCGCCTGGTTGCCATGCGCTACGCCCCTGCCGATGCCGTGTCCTCGATCGCCCTCGTGGGCAAAGGCATCACCTTCGATTCCGGTGGCCTGTCACTTAAGCCACCGAAAGCCATGGAGACCATGAAGTGCGACATGAGCGGTGCCGCCGCTGTCATCGGCGCTGTGCAGGCGATAGCCGCGCTTGGGCTCCCGGTAGCGGTCACCGGATGGCTGCCGATCGCCGAGAATATGCCCTCCGGCCATGCCCAACGCCCTGGCGACGTCATCACGATTTATGGCGGCCAGACCGTGGAAGTCCTCAACACCGATGCCGAGGGTCGACTGGTTCTCGCCGATGCACTCGTGCGGGCCAGCGAGGACTCACCCGATCTGATCGTTGATGCCGCCACCCTTACCGGTGCGGCCGTTGTCGCTTTGGGGGATCGCACCAGCGGCATCATGGCCAATGACGACGCGTTCCGCATCGCGGTATGGGATGCATCCGTGGCCGCCGGCGAAACGATGTGGCATGTACCCATCCCAGAGGAATCGCGCGCATCCTTGGACTCGGCGATTGCTGACATCAAGAACATCGGTGATGGCAAGGGAGGAATGCTGAGCGCGGCTGCCTTCTTGCGGGACTTTGTGCCGACAGACACCAAATGGGCTCATCTGGATATCGCTGGGCCGGCCTTCAACGATGGATCTCCCTACGGTTACACACCAAAGGGTGGTACCGGAGCCGCGGTCCGCACCTTCGTGCAGATCGCCCATGATGCCGCCGAAGGCCGACTTCCCTAACTCGATTTGCCCGGGGGAATAGCCACTGCCCATCCATGGAAGGATGGGCAGCACATTACATTCTGAGGGGAGTCACTCGTGACCAGCGCCGACGTCGTGATCTTGGGCGGTGGGAGCGGCGGTTACGCCTGCGCCCTTCGAGCCAGCCAATTAGGACTGTCGGTGGTGTTGATCGAGGCGGATAAATTAGGCGGCACCTGCCTGCATCGAGGCTGTATCCCAACCAAGGCGCTGCTGCACGCAGCCGAGGTTGCCGATACGACCCGCGAAAGTGAGTCCTTCGGTGTTCAGGCCACCCTGCAAGGCATCGACATGCCACGGGTCAACAGCTACCGCGATGGTGTCGTTAGCCGGTTGTACAAAGGCCTTCAAGGATTGGTCAAAAGCCGAGACGTCACATACGTCGAAGGCTGGGGTCGACTCACCTCCGCGCACACAGTCGAGGTCGATGGCACGACATATACCGGCAAATCGGTAGTACTGGCTACCGGCTCACACGCACGTACCCTGCCGGGGCTTGATATCACCGGACGCATCATGACCTCTGACCAAGCCCTCAACCTCGACTACGTACCGGGCAAAGTCATTGTCTTAGGTGGTGGCGTCATCGGAGTCGAGTTCGCCAGTGTTTGGCGGTCCTTTGGCACCGAGGTACACATCGTAGAGGGGCTGCCCAATCTCGTGCCCGCTGAGGATCCGGCTATCTCCAAGGCATTCGAACGTGCCTACCGCAAGCGCGGAATCTCCTTCACCACCGGTGTTCGCTTCGCTTCGGCAACGCAGGATGAAAACGGGGTGACCGTTACCCTCGAAGACGGCTCCACCCACACCGCTGATCTGTTGCTCGTCGCAGTGGGTCGAGGTCCATCCACGGCAAACCTGGGCTTCGAGGAGGTCGGCATTGCTCTCGACCGTGGTTGGGTAACCGTCGATGACCAACTGCGCACCAATGTGCCCGACGTGTACGCCGTGGGCGATATCACCCCCGGTCTGCAGCTTGCCCATCGCGGATTTCAGCAGGGCATTTTCCTGGCCGAGCAACTTGGCGGGCTTTCGCCACGCGTGATCGAGGACATCAACATCCCACGGGTGACCTACTCTGAGCCAGAGGTCGGTTCTGTCGGGCTCACCCAATCCCAGGCCGAGGAAGAATACGGCGCAGACAAGGTGACCACATACGAATACAACCTAGGCGGTAACGGCAAGAGTCAGATCCTCGCCACCACGGGCTTCATCAAATTGGTGCAGTTGGTCGATGGCCCGGTGATCGGCATACACATGATCGGTTCGCGCATCGGCGAACAGATCGGGGAAGCCCAACTCATCGTCAACTGGGAGGCCTACCCCGAGGATCTCGCGCCCTTGGTGCACGCACATCCGACTCAAAACGAGGCCATGGGCGAGGCGCACCTCGCCCTCGCCGGCAAGCCCCTGCACGCACACGCCTAATCGGTGGGTTCCGCCCACCGCAACCCATTTGCCACACATAGAAGGAGAAAGCCCCATGTCGGTTTCGGTCACGATGCCTCAGCTGGGTGAAAGCGTT
>JAFMCH010000068.1 GCA_017857875.1 Actinomycetota bacterium
TCGGTCTTGCCCGCCGACACTGCCTTGATCATCACGGCAGATCACGGAATGGTCGATTGCGCACCAGCAGATCGCTTCGTGATCGAAGACTCACCGCATCTCAGTCGTGATGTGGTGCGATTGGGCGGTGAACCTCGGTGTCGTTTCATTTACACCCGCAGCGGCAAGATTGATGATGTGCGTCGGCGTTGGCAGGAGGAACTGGGGGATAGGGCCTGGGTGCTGAGTCGACAGGAGTGGATCAGCGCGGGGTATTCGGGGATCGTGCACGATCATGTGGATGAGCGGCTCGGCGATGTGATCGCGCTGGCTCGCGGCAACACATCGCTGGCGAGTACGACTGTGGATTCGGTGGTGTCACAACTTCGAGGCCAGCATGGTTCGATAAGCGAGGCGGAGATGAAGATTCCGTTCATTGTTCATTCTGGTACTGCAGAGACGAGGTAGTTGGTGGCTGAGTTGGTCTTTTTCTCGGGCACCATGGACTGTGGCAAGTCCACTCTCGCCCTGCAGACCGATCACAATCATTCGACCCGAGGGCGACGGGGTGTGGTTTTTTCGCAGCTTGATCGAGCCGGCGCGGCGGTCTTGTCGAGTCGGCTAGGCCTTCAGGTGCAAGCCGTCGAGGTACATGACACTTTTTCGTTTTGGGATTACGTCGTCGATGCGCTTTCGCAAGGTCAGGCCATCGACTATCTGATTTGTGACGAGGTGCAGTTTTATGGCGGGGAACAGGTGGATGAACTCGCCGACATCGTCGACCGGCTCAATATCGATGTTTATGGTTTTGGTATCACGACTGACTTTCGCACCAGACTTTTTCCCGGCTCGGCGCGATTAATCGAGTTGGCCGACCGCGTTGAAGTGTTGCAGGTGGCATCGCTGTGTTGGTGTGGTCGGCGTGGCACCCACAATGCGCGCACGATCGGCGGTCACATGGTCACCGAGGGTGATCAAATTGTGGTCGGCGATACGGATGCTGGTGCCGTTGCCTATGAGGTGCTCTGCCGGGCACACCATCGTGGCGGATTAACAGCTTCGCTATCGGGAGCCGAGCATTTGTCGCGCGAGCCGTTGCCCTTTGAGTCCGAAGGCTAATCCTCAGTCGCGTTTCCACCGAAAAGGATTTCATCCCACGTGGGAACGCTGGCGCGCTTGGAGCGTCGACCGCCACGCGCAGGGGGCTCGGAATCATCTGCAGGTGTGCTTTCGGCCGGACCTGTCGCGATCTGTGCCTTTTTTGTCGCCGGTTTCTTGGCTGACGGTGCCTCGTTCGGTTCGGTCACCGAGGTTAGTTGAGGCGGCGACTGTGGACCGGCGACCATATTTTCCGCATCGACTCCATCGGCGGCGATGTGCTGGTCACGCGGCGCGAAGATCCAGGTCGCCACTCGGTCCACTCCACCTACCGGGTATGCGGTGAGTACCTGCCAGCTGCCATCTTCGCGCAACCACGCATCCCACCGAATCAGGTCGGCGGGAACGCCCTCTTTCTCAGCCGCGGAGGCCACAACGACACTGAGGGGGCGATCACCCAGATGACTGGTCAGATGCGTGCCCTGGCCCAGACCTGCCACGTGCTCACGCTCGGCAAGCGGTGGACCCGCGTACCGCTCGATCCGCTCGACATCGACGCCGGCCTCGTCTGCGAGCTCGCTCACTGTTGCACCAGCCCGTAGCCGGGCTTGGATCTCTCGCGGACCTAGCGTGTTCAGGGCAATCTCCAGTTGTCCAGGCGTGGTGTCGCCACCGCGCAGGAGGGAACGAAGCGATGCATCGATCGCGACCGTATATCTCTTGCCTGCGGAGTCTGCCAGGTAAAGGTGCGATCCGTCAGCAGACAGGCCGGAAAAGCTCAGTTCAACCACTCGTTTCTCCCGTCCGTTCATGAGATCGCGGGGGAACCTCGGCGTTCTGCGGCGCATCGTCAACCGCCGAATCGGTCGATGAGTCACGCTGTAGGTGCGCGTGCAGTCTTCGATAGGTCAGCAACGCGATGAGCATCGTGGCAATTGCGGATCCGGCCGTGAGGCAGTAGCCGGCTCGACTGCCGAATGTGTCAACAAGCGCTCCGGAGGCAGCGGCAGACAGGGCCACACCCAAACCGAGTCCGGTCGTATTGATCCAGGCCAGGCCTTCGGTCAAACGCCGAGCAGGTATGCCCTGTTGCACAATCGAGTTGGCCAAGATGAGCACCGGCGCTACGGCGAGTCCGGCCAGGAATGCCACCAGGGTCCAAGCGGCGATGCCATTGACCAGTGGAAAGGGCGCCGTCACAGCAGCGAGGGCGATGGCCCAGAGCAACAGTTGGCGTTGGGGTGAGCGCGTCGATTCGGTGCGGCCGCCAAAGACCACTCCACTGACTAGTGAGCCCGCCGCGTAGACCGAAAGTATTAAGCCTGCATACGCCGGACTACCAACCTCTGCCGCTGCGGCGACGGTGACGATTTCTAACGACCCGAACAGGCCGCCCAAAAAGACCATCATCAAGGTCACGCTGACAATGAGCGGATTGCGTACCAGCGAGGGACCACGTTGTCGGATGTGGTGGGCCGGTGGCTCAGATCTACGGTGGCTGATCAGCCAAATACCACCACCGCTGACAAGTAACGCGGCGGCGATGAGCGGAGCAGCCGGAGCAATGAATAATGCAAGCAAGGCCGCCAGGGGTGGACCAATCACGAAGATTACTTCGTCGAGCACGCTCTCCCAGGCAAACGCCACACGCAGGCTCGGGGTGCCTCCGACCGCGTGAGCCCAGCGGGCCCGAACGAGGGAGCCACTGGCCGGTTGGGCTGCGCCAGCACCGATCGCGAATGCTATGAGCGCCGCTACCGGTAACCCGAGAAGGACTCCGATGATGAAGGACACCAAAGACGCCACGTGCACCAAAAGCAATACCCGCACAACGCGAAACTGACCCCATCGGTCGACGTAGCGAGCGCCAATTGGACTTACGATGGCCGCCGCAAATGCGTAGGCAGCCGTCAAGACACCGGCAAGAAGATAACCACCTTGAATGGCGCTGACCAGCAGCACAATGCCGAGCCCGGTCATAGAAAGCGGGAGGCGAGCCAGTAGGGCAGCCGCAGAGAACTGCCAAGCGCCAGGATGGCGCAGCAGTCGACGGTAGGGACCCAAAAGGCCGCGCAGTATGTGCATTGCTAGGGCAGGCTATCTGGGGTGATGAGTGTCCGGCTTGAACCGGGTGCCAGGGTTAGCGGTGTGAACCAATCTGATGTGGCCAGCCTGCTCCGACTCGCTCAGTACGCGGCATCAACAACGGGGACCTATCTGGTTCAGCAACGGCCCGTCACCCTGCAGCAGCAAATCAAGACTTCCGCGACCGATGTGGCCACTCAGATGGATCACGCCGCTGAATCGCTGCTCGTGGATCTACTTCTCACCCATCGTCCTGATGACTCACTGCTCGGAGAAGAGGGCGCCTTGCGCTCAGGGTCGTCACCGATCACCTGGGTCGTGGACCCGATCGATGGGACCACCAACTACGTCTACGACCTACCGATGTGGGCGGTGAGCGTGGCCGCCCAACGTGACGGTCGATCCGTCGTGGGAGTGGTGGACGTTCCGGTCATGGGCATGAGTTTCTGGGCGGCAGCAGGTCAAGGGGCCTGGATGCTTCGCAACGGTCGAACAACGCGACTGAAGGCGAGTTCGATCAGTCGTGTCGATCATGCTCTCGTTGCGACTGGCTTTGGTTACGCATCGGCCACCAGGGCTGACCAGGGCAGATCGGTCCAACGATTGCTGCCACTGATTCGAGACATCCGACGTGCAGGAGCGGCCTCGATCGACCTGTGCTGGGTGGCATCGGGGGCTGTTGACGCTTACTTCGAAAAGGGACTCCAGCCTTGGGACCACGCGGCAGGTGGGCTCATCGCCCGTGAAGCAGGTGCGGTCGTCGATGGCCTGTGGACGGCGAATCCCAACGCAGAGATGACCTTTGCCAGCGCCCCGGGAATCGCCTCAGGCCTACGGTCGGTGCTAGTCCAAACGACGTAGATCTGCCGCGTACCAGTGTGCGTTGCGCCGATAGGTCTCCACCGCATTTGCGATGAGGGTGGCATCGGGATGTCGGTCACTCACCTTGGCCGGCACACCCATGGCCGTATGGAGTTCAGGAACATGAACACCCGGAGTTAGTAGAGCTTGCGCTGCGACCAGAGCGCCGTCGCCCACAATCACGCCCTGCAGAACAACAGAGCCAGACCCGATGAGGGTGTCGTTGCCGAGGCGGCACCCCTCCAGGTGCACGAGATGTCCGATGACGCACCGGTCACCGATGGTGGTGTCCCACTCGCGCGTGCAATGAACGACGCTGCCATCTTGAACCGAAGTCCCAGCGCCGATATAGATGGTGCCGTGATCGCCGCGGAGAACCGCACTCGGCCACACACTGGACTCGGGCCCGATACGCACATCACCGATAACGACTGCGTCGGGATGGACGAATGCCGTGGGGTCGATCGTGGGTTCTCGATCGCCAAGGGCGTATAGCGTCATGGTCAACCCTCCTGTAGTTGTCGGCTCAGGGACAACTTGTGGTGGTCCCGCTTCTTGACGTCAGGACCGGTGAGGCACAATGATCGCCCGTCACGACTTCGAGGAAGGGTTTGGGGGCTTCACTGCATATGGCTACCGACTACGACGCTCCGCGCAAGACCGACGATGAGTTGGCCGAAGACAGTATTGAGGAGCTAAAAGCTCGTCGAGTGGATAAGTCCGCTTCCACCGTGGACGTTGATGAAACCGAACTCGCTGAGAATCTTGAGTTGCCCGGCGCTGATCTCTCCGACGAAAGCCTCACGGTGCGGGTACTTCCCCGTCAGGCCGATGAGTTCACCTGCTCCTCGTGTTTTTTGGTGCACCACCGCAGCCAGCTAGATCACGAAGGTAAGAACGGTCCCATCTGCAAAGAATGCGCCTGAGCAACACCTGCAGGTGAACAATGCTGCGCTTAACCAGATCGGCGTGATTCCAAGATTCGTGCGACGGTGCGGTGGGCAACGAGTTCGACTACAGCGCCTGTTGTCGCCGTGATGACCGTCCACATCAAGGCCTTGCCCAGCGGGACGGCGAGATCATCGGCGTTCGGCGGCGGATTACCCGTGGACTTGCGATAGGCGGCATTGAGAACCGAGCGAGCCAACATGCCGACACCGATGCCGGCGAGTCCTGCCATCGCCGAGACCATCACGTTGCTGTTGCTGTCAGCGTTCCCAGTGTTGGGGCCTGTCTCGGTGCCTGTCTCGGTGCCTGTGTCGGGGCCTGTGTCGGTGGCGGGGTCAGTGTTGTGATCACTCATGATTGCTCCTTGACGGCGCGCAGACACGCCTCGCGGTTTATTTGCCCTGGCGTCCAACGCTATCGCACGTGCTCATGCGGGTTAAGGCTCAACAGCGTTTGCGACCTGACACGCGGTAATCGCGGCCAAGAGTTGATGCGGGTGACGGGTCGTGATCAACCAGTGGCCATGTGGATCGTCGGAGTCGTCAATCGTCATGCGTAAGGCCTTGTTCGTTGACCAGGTGCGCACCATCAAAAAGGTGCGGGGATCGCCATCGCGCAGGAAGCCCGTGAGTTCGGTGGGCTCCACTATCTGCAGATCGCACAGCACGGTTACCGGAATGTGGGCACGACCAACGCGAAGGGACTGATCGGACACGGCGATACGACCGCTGAGGGCGGTGATTCCGGCGACCGCCAGGGCTGTAGCGGGGATGAAGATAGCCCAGGCCCAGGTCACACCGTAAGCAGCGCCATAAGCGATCGCCAAAATTGCGATCAGAAAGACTGGAACAGCCCACACCCAGGGCTTGGGCCACAGCCGCTCTTGGTAGAAGACCACATCCCTACGTTATCCCTTCGTTGCCATGCCCCTGCCTTGATGAGAGCGCGACCCTCACGTAGATAGGGTCGCCACTATGGCGGCAGGAGCAAATGCCCGACGCGGGGCAGCCGAAGGCGTGACACATCCACCCGACGATGCGGCACGACCTCAGCCCATGGCCGGTGCCCCACTTCCTGGTGATCGGGTGCCCAGTCATTACCGGTGGTGCATGGGTTGTGGTTCGGATCATCCGGGTGGGTTGCATATGAAGGTCATCGCCGGAGACGACCTGACCATGCATTGCCAACTGGTGGTGTCTGACTTTCACCAGGGCGCTCCCGGCCTCGCGCACGGGGGCATCATGACGACGGCCATGGATGAAGCGATGGGCGTGCTCAATAGGTTTTTCGGAAAGCCTGCTGTCACCGTGCATCTTGCGGTGGACTTCCGCCGACCCGTGCCAGTGGGAACCACCTTGTTTATTCGCACGCGCGTCGCTGGCGTTAGGGGCCGCAAGGTTTTTACCGAGGGAACCGCTCACATCGGGGACCCCGACGGGCCCATCGCGATTGGGGCGACGGCGCTTTTCCTGCAGGTGCCCCTCGAACACTTCCTGGAACATGGTTCCCCCGATCACATCGCCCAGGCTGTCGCCGATCGGGCTGCAGGTGGTCCGAGTTGGATTGCTGAGGTGAATCCATGACACCCCAGACACCTGTCAGCGCGGGGGCGGACTCTGTTGATGTGTTGATTTCTCGATTGGATCCCGGTGTGGCGCTGCCTAGTCGGGCCCACCCGGGTGACGCTGGGTTGGACCTGCAGACCACGAGCGATGTCTCGCTCGCGCCGGGGGAGCGAGCTGTCGTCGGAACAGGTGTGGCGATGGCCCTACCGCCCGGTTACGTGGGATTGGTGCATCCGCGTAGCGGTCTGGCAGCGCGGATGGGTCTGGCTCTGGTGAACGCCCCGGGCACGATCGACGCTGGCTATCGAGGCGAAATCAAGGTCATCGTGATCAATCTGGACCCGCGCACAGCAATTCAGCTAAATCGGGGCGACCGGATCGCCCAACTTGTCATTCAGCGGGTAAGCATCGCCGTGGTTCACGAGGTGACAACACTGCCGGGGACCCAACGCGATGTCGGCGGGTTAGGCTCAACTGGAACAGCACCCGCCTAATTGCGCAGTCCGTGCGCCGTCACGGCGCCAAGATCAGGGAGTGTCTCTACATGTTTGGTCGCGGTAAATCGGGGAAGAATGCAGATGAGGTCGCCGAGGCTGTAATCGACAACGAGTCACGTGATCACGATGAAGCGGTTTCCAGTGACGCTTCTGCTGTCGTGAGCGCGTCGGGCCCCCGTGATATCTCTGAAGTGGGCCCCGACGACAACCGGATCGATCTTGGTGCCTTGCAAGTGACCGGTGTGCCCGGGTTGAGTTTGCAGGTAACGGTTGATGAGACCACCAAGCAGGTGACGATGGTCACCTTGGTTGTCGAAGATGCCGCGGTACAGGTGCAAGCTTTCGCGGCACCCAAAACGACGGGAATCTGGGACGACGTTCGCGGCAAAATCATGGCTAGCGTGACCGATGGAGGTGGGCTGGTGGAGGAGGTCCAAGGTGTGTTCGGCACCGAACTTCGTGCTCGCGTAGCCGGCCAGAATGGGGCGATGCAGCCAGCGCGCTTTGTGGGCATCGACGGCCCGCGCTGGTTTGTCCGTGGACTTTTCTTGGGCAGTGCCGCCACTCCAGCCGGCCACGAGACGCTCACCAAGGTGTTCGGTGACCTCGTTGTTGTGCGCGGTGACGAAGCCATGGCGCCGGGGGACCCGTTACCGATGAGTGTGCCTACGACAGATCCGGCCGCAAATGCGACAGCGGATCCAATAGTCGAGCCTGATTCATAGGCGTTCAAGCAGTCGTTGCCACGCTGCCTTCATCGAAGGCGTGGCAAGCGAGCCGCAACGCTGTACGTCGGCCGTACTGACGGCCACCAGCTCCGAGCGGGGTAGTGACTGAGCCCATGCGCGCGCGACGTCGAGCGGGTGCATGGGGTCATCAGTCAGGCCAATGACCAGCGTTGGCTGCACTACGCGCGCGAGCTCACCATGCGTGGGCGCCATTGATCGCCCGGCGGTCCGAAGTTGCCGGATGAGTCTTGGAGCATCAGCTGTGCCCCAACTACGTTGCAGCGCATGCAAAATCCACATATGATTGGCTGTTGTAGCGCCGGAAAGATCGTCCAAATAGGCGGCTATGCCCTTCTCTTGAAGCCGATCGGCTGTCTGTGTCGTCATGGCTGCAATGTGGTTCGGTGGGCCCGTCCAGGCTGGTAGCGCGAGGACGAGGGGTTGCTGGCTCTGTGCGCGACTTGCCCACAACGCCACCGCGTGCGCACCCAGGCTGATGCCCGCAAAGATCGACGGATTAATGGCATCGTCGGTCCAGGAGGGGTCCTGGTTGCCGCCTTTCCACTCATCATCGAGATGACGGCTGTAGGTGTCGGTGCTTCCATCGATGTTGGCCAGGTATGCCCACGAGCGACTCTTGTCGAGAGTTTCGGGCATGAGGGTGCGTGCGACGTCAGGACTTGAGCCGGCACCGTGGCAGACCACGACCTGCGCCGGCAGATCAGTAGCAGCGGACCGAGGCGTCAACATCGAGACATTCTCTCGTCTGTCGACTCAGGATGTGTGCATGGCGGTGTAAGCGAGCAGCAGCGCTGTGGCAGAGTAGAGCGGTGACCGGATTGCGCCCATGATTAGCTGGGCCTCACGCCTCCTGCCTGGTCGGCTGTTTCATGACCACGATCAATCCGAGGCGGCTGATTTGGTGGACCGCGTTGAAGACGTGGGTGCCGAACCGATAGGCGGTTGCACACGTGGCACGCGTGTGCGGGTGTGCGGAACCATTCGGTCTTTGGCCATCCGGCCCCAGGCCGAGTCCCCGGCTCTCGTCGCGGAGGTTTTCGACGGATCCGGTCACGTTTCCCTCGTATGGATGGGGCGGCGCAGAATTCCCGGAGTCGAGGTGGGGCGATCGATCATTGCGGAAGGGCGAATTACCTGCCCTGATGCAGATTTGGTCATCTACAACCCGGTATACACGCTCCAGCCTCGGCCACAAGCATGAAAGAGGACGATGTCGATCCAGCGCAGGAGCCGCTGTTTGAGCACGAGACGGTCGAAGACGTTGAAGCCGAAAAGGCATTACTGACCCGAGCGATAGGTGGCTGGCGGGGGCTGTTCGATTCCGGCGCGCCAGCCGCACTGTTTGTTGTTACCTATTTGGTCACGGGCAATGACCTGACCTTGTCGCTGTGGATCGCTATCGGCGTCGCCGCGGTGGTGCTTATCATCAGGCTGCTGCGTCGAGAGTCCCTGCAACAGGTCATCGCGGGCTTTGTTGGCGTCGGGGTGTCAGCATTCGTCGCCTCGCGTACCGGGCGTGCAGAGGACTTCTTCCTCCCAGGCCTGCTCACCAACATCGCCTATGGTTGTGCCTTTGTCCTGTCGATTGCGTTGCGTTGGCCACTGATCGGCATCGTGATCGGAGTGTTGACGGGGGAGGGAAAGTCGTGGCGACGGGTTCCGCACCTGCGACGGGCCTATGCCGCTGCCAGTTGGATTTGGGTGGGCGTGTTTTTTGGGCGACTGGTCGTTCAGGTGCCCTTATACCTCGCCGGAGCCGTGGGTGCCTTGGGTGTGACGCGCGTGGTCATGGGATGGCCATTGTTTCTGGCGGCCGCCTACTTCACGTACCGCGTACTAAAACCGGTGCTGTCGGCCGAGCGCATGAAGCGTGATTTACGAGATGGCGATCACGTAGATTAATGCCCGGCGATGAGCCGCTGCAGGGCCGCTTCTTGCTGCGGTGCGCACACGAAGACGAGTTCATCGCCTATTTCCAACGTGTCATCGGAGCTTGGTGCGATCACCCTTTTTCCTCGCACAATGGCTACCAGAACGGAGTCGACAGGCCACGCCAGTGCACCCACCCGGGCCGCAACGGCAGGTGACGATGAACCGAGTGTGATTTCAACCAGGTCAGCCTCGCCTTGACGGAAACTGAAGAGTCGAACGAGATCGCCCACGCTGACGGCCTCCTCAACGAGGGCGGACAGCATGCGCGGAGTGGACACCGCCACATCCACACCCCACGCCTCGGAAAACATCCACTCGTTCTTGGGATGATTGACCCGCGCCACCACACGCGGCACGCCGAACTCGGTCTTGGCCAGGAGTGCAACGACGAGGTTAACCTTGTCGTCTCCTGTTGCGGCGACCACCACCTGACATTGACCCAGATCGGCCTCTTCGAGAGTAGTCAACTCGCAAGCATCGGAATTGAGAATGCTAATTCCCTCGAATGCTCCGGGTCGCAACACTTTCGGGTCCCGATCAATGACCAGGATGTCATGGCCAAAGTCCTTCAGTTCTCGAGCTATTGACCGGCCAACCTTGCCAGCTCCGGCGATGACCACCTTCATCGTGGCCCGCTCTCGTTGGCCAACACTGCCGTTACTGTTTCTCGCTGGCCGGAGTTCATCGCCAGATGCAAAAGGTCACCTTGTTGTAGAACGGTTGTGTGGTCTGGCAGCAGCCCTGACCCGTGGCGGGTTAAGAACGTCACGCGAGTCGATGTGGCATGTTCGATATCGGCCATCTCGCGGCCGATCCATGCTTCGGCATATTGCACCTCGCAGATCACGATCTCTCCACTGGCGTCGCGATGTTCGACCTGAGCACCCTGAGGAATAAGGCCTCTCATGATCTGACCTGCAGTCCAGGACACGGTCGCAACAGTCGGGATACCCAGGCGCTGGTAGACCTCGGCTCGTCGCGGATCGTAGATCCTGGCCACGACGTTTTCGACGCCGTAGGTTTCTCGGGCCGTGCGAGCGGCGATAATATTTGTGTTATCACCGCTGCTCACCGCGGCGAAGGCATGGGCCATTTCTATGCCAGCTGCCTCGAGGGTCTGTCGATCAAACCCGACCCCCTTGATCGTCTCCCCACCAAACTGAGAACCGAGGCGGCGAAAGGCTTGCTCATCCTGGTCGATAATGGATACGGAATGCCCACCCTCGTCAAGGCGGTCTGCGAGCAGTGCGCCTACTCGGCCTGCCCCGAGAATCACGATGTGCACGATGGCGACGGTACACGCCGCACTGGGCCGATAGTTGGGGGGATCTGGGCGGGTCAGTGCCCCGAGCCTCTACTATCGGTCAACGTGTCATTGGTCGCCGCAGCGAAGCGCGTGATT
>JAFMCH010000069.1 GCA_017857875.1 Actinomycetota bacterium
CGTTCCCGGAGCGCCTCGCCCCAATCCCGGCAGCATGCCCACGGCTCGACCGGCTCGCCCCACCGGGCGTCCGGGGGCTCCCGCCGGCGCGCGTCCCGGCGGCCCACCACGTGGCGGTACGGGCGGCCCAGGTCGACCCGGTGGCGCTCCTGGTGGTCCTGGTGGCCCAGGCGGTCCCGGTGGCGGTTCGTCAGGTGGTCCTGGTGGGGCCCCTGCCGGCGCTCCCGGACGCGGCGGCTTTGCCGGTCGTGGCGGTGGACCAGGTCGCGGCGGCCCAGGTCGAGGTGGTACGGCTGGCGCATTCGGCCGTCCTGGCGGACGTCCCACGCGGGGTCGCAAATCTAAGAGAGCAAAGCGCCAAGAGTTCGACAACATGCAAGCACCCACCATCGGCGGCATGCGATTGCCCCAGGGCGGGGGACAGGCGGTTCGACTGCCGCGCGGCGCGAGCCTGACCGACTTCGCCGACAAGATTGACGCCAGCGCCGCGGATTTGGTGACGGTGTTGTTCAAACTAGGCGAAATGGTTACCGCAACACAGTCAGTCGATGACGACACATTGAAACTTCTCGGCGATGAGCTCAACTTCGATGTCCAGGTTGTGTCACCGGAGGATGAAGATCGCGAACTCCTCGAGAGCTTCGACCTCGACTTCGGTGAAGACGCAGGTGGTGAGGAAGACCTTCGTGCGCGGCCGCCGGTTGTCACCGTCATGGGTCACGTCGACCACGGCAAGACCAAGCTGCTTGATGCGGTGCGCAAGACCAATGTTGTCGGCGGTGAGGCCGGTGGTATCACCCAGCACATTGGGGCCTACCAGATTCAAACGCACACCCCCACGGGTGACCGTGCCATCACATTCATCGATACACCCGGTCACGAGGCGTTCACCGCCATGCGTGCTCGCGGTGCTCAGGTCACAGATATCGCGATCTTGGTGGTCGCGGCCGACGATGGTGTCAAGCCACAGACGATCGAAGCGCTCAACCATGCTCAAGCTGCCAACGTGCCGATCGTTGTCGCGGTGAATAAGATCGATAAGGAGGGCGCTGATCCTTCCCGAGTCCGCGGTCAACTCACCGAATATGGACTGGTAGCAGAAGATTTCGGTGGGGACACGATGTTTGTTGATGTCTCTGCAATCAGTGGTCAGGGAGTAGATGAACTCCTCGAGGCCGTCCTGCTCACCGCGGATGCAGCACTGGACCTGCAGGCTAATCCGAGTCAAGATGCCCAGGGCGTAGCGATCGAAGCGCATCTTGATCGTGGTCGCGGTCCCGTTGCGACCGTTCTGGTGCAACGCGGCACATTGCGTCCCGGCGCATCAATTGTTGCGGGCGATGCATACGGTCGTGTCCGGGCAATGCTCGACGAAGACGGCAATACTGTTGATGAGGCTGGTCCTTCGCGACCAGTCCAGGTGCTTGGTCTCACTAGTGTGCCTGGAGCTGGCGACACATTCCTTGTTGTGAACGAGGACCGCACCGCACGGCAGATTGCCAATACCCGCCAGGCGCGCGAGCGCAATGCGCAGTTGGCTCGAAGTCGCGGACGTCGCACCCTCGAGGACTTCTTGAAGACCTTGGAAGAGGGCGAGCGCAGCGAGCTCAATCTTGTGATTAAGGGCGATGTCTCCGGTTCGGTTGAGGCTCTCGAGGATGCTCTGCTGAAGATCGAGGTGGGAGATCAGGTGTCGCTGCGTGTCATTCACCGTGGTGTGGGTGCGATCACCAAGAGCGATGTCACGCTGGCTAGTGCCTCAGATGCGGTCGTCATCGGTTTCAATGTGCGACCAGAGGGCAAGGTTGCCGAACTCGCGGCCCAAGAAGAGGTCGATGTTCGCTACTACTCAGTGATTTACCAAGCAATCGATGAGGTTGAGTCGGCGCTCAAGGGCATGCTCAAGCCCGAATTCGAAGAGGCGCAACTGGGCACGGCATCGGTGCGAGAGGTCTTCAAGTCCTCAAAGTTCGGCACCATCGCTGGCTGTCTTGTCCAAAGTGGCGAGATTCGTCGCAACGCAAAGGCCCGGTTGGTTCGCGATGGCAAGGTGGTCGCCGACAATCTCACCGTCACGTCACTGCGTCGATTCAAAGATGACGCCACCGAGGTTCGCGAGGGATACGAGTGCGGTATCAATCTTGGGACCTATGGCGATGTCAAGGTGGAGGACGTCATCGAGACCTTTGAGATGCGCGAGATTGCTCGCACCTAGGGCCACCCAGGTCAGGGAAGGAATTCATCAATGCCATCGCAAGCGCGTGCTCGACGGCTGGCCGAGCGCATTAAAGTCATTGTGGCACAGCAATTGGAGCATGGTGTTAAAGATCCGCGCTTAGGGTTCATCACCGTGACCGATGCTCGTGTCACCGGTGACCTGCGTGAGGCGACGGTTTTCTACACCGTGCTCGGTGACGATGATGAGCGCACGGCAACGGCCATTGCGTTGGAGTCAGCCAAGGGGATCTTGCGCAGTGAGGTCGGCCGCCAAACTGGCATCAAGCACACACCTTCACTGACATTCATCCTTGATGCGCTTCCCGAGGTGGGTCGGCAAATTGACGACCTATTGCGCCAGGCCGCTGAAGCTGATGCTGAGGTATCCGCCAGAGCAACCGGCGCCGAGTATGCCGGCGACACCGATCCCTATCGGCATCCAGCCGAAGAAGACCGTGATTAGCCCCAGCGGCATCGTCGTCATTGACAAACCCACGGACATCACTTCGCACGCCGTTGTGTCGCGCGTCCGCAAGGTGCTGAAAACGCGGAAGGTCGGTCACGCGGGCACGCTGGATCCACAGGCGACCGGCGTATTGGTGATCGGTGTGGGATCAGCCACCCGATTACTCGGCTATCTGACCAAGGACGACAAGGCCTATCGCGCCACAATTCGACTCGGTGTGTCGACGGTAAGCGATGATGCAGAGGGTGACGTGACGGCCCGCGCGTCTTGTCGTGGGGTGACCGTCGAGGAAGTACGCGCCGCGTTTGCGCTCCAGGTTGGGGCTATCGAACAGGTGCCCAGTGCCGTCAGTGCGGTCAAGATTGATGGCAGGCGGGCGCATGCTCGGGTGCGTGCTGGCGAGCAGGTGCAGCTGGTTGCGCGAAAGGTGCGCATTGAGCGACTTGATCTGATCAGCATCGAGCACGGAGGCGACATGATTAATGTGGACGTCGCGGTGGATTGCTCGGCGGGTACCTATATTCGTGCGATAGCCCGTGATGTCGGCAGTCACCTGGGTGTTGGTGGTCACGTTATGGGCTTACGACGCACGCGATCGGGTGTCTTTGACATTACTGAGGCCGTTCCCTTGTCACAGTGGAGCGCCCAGGGATATCCCGATGCGGTCGAATCTTTGACGACGCCTTTTGATGTTGCTACGCGGGCATTTTCGACTCTTGAGGTTGATGAAGCCATGAGTCAGACGGTTGTCAACGGAGGCCGCATGATGTGGCCGGGCGGTAGTGATGACCAGGGAATGATCGCCCTCGTGC
This sequence comes from Actinomycetota bacterium, assembly GCA_017857875.1. GTDB lineage: Bacteria > Actinomycetota > Actinomycetes > S36-B12 > S36-B12 > M55B157. Next base: position 3,496 of record JAFMCH010000069.1, read on the forward strand.
ACGGGCGGAAGCTACTGGCGCTGGGCGAGCGAAGCGGCCCTCGATTGCGATATCTCGCAGTGTTCGCCGATCAAGACGGTGCGAAGGACTAGTCGTTCGGGTAAAGCGGTGTGTGCGCTGAGCGTGGATCTGCGTCCGTGCGCAATATCTCGGCCCATTCATCACAGACCTGCGGCAGCGGGAACGATCTGCGCACCTGCGCGTGGGCAATGTCGGCCGTTTCCTGCCAACTGCCAGATCTCACGACATCAAGAATCGTCTCAGCCATTTCTTCCGCTGTTGCACTGATCCAACGAGGGTCATAGATGGTGTCGGCCCCCGGCCAGGGAAGCAGTGCTGGCACGGCGCGTGAGGCCATGCCTTCGGCCGGAGCTAAATGAAAACTCTCGTCCTCAGAAGTTGACAGCACCCATCCCACACGGCGGAGCCACACCGCGACATCGCCACCGAAACCGTCAAAGGACACCGCGCCGCGCACGGTCGCATCGTCGCGTAGCCGGCTCATCAGGCGCTCAGTGTCAATTCTTTCCTCAGGTTTACGCCAAATCCACCAATAGTCCCAGGGCATTTTGGACTTCACCGCCAGAGTGAAGCGTGAATCGCGCCTTCGAAGTTGCGAGAGCACCTCCACGCCAAGGTCGGGGCGTTTGCGAATTGGTGAGATGCCGATCATGCCGAGGGTGAAGGCTGCTCCGGGCAGTTTCGGTCGTTCGAATTGCTCAATGTCCACCCAATTGGGAATGACCACGATTCGCTCTTTCGGCCACCCGGTTTGCTCAGCGGTGAGTTGCGCGTAGTGCGGGCTCACGCAGATCACCTGGTCTACAGCGTCAATGTCAACGTCAGCCAGCCAGCCCGCGCTAAGTTCGAATCGGTGCAGTCGAGTGATGAGGCGCTGTCCTGGACGCTTGTTCTTGCTGTACCAGACCAGGTTTGGCCCGGCCCATTCACAGATGACGACATCAGCCCAGTCGTTGAGCGCCCGACTGGTTGCTTCGTCGTGCTGGGCCAGTGCCGGCCACGCATCTACGCGCAGATTGACGCTGGCAAGGCCCGCTAAGTGCTCTTGGATCCGGGTAAAAAACTTCAAGTCATGGCTGACGATCAGCACTTTGAGCGGGTGGGTCAGATGCTCGTCGTGCGAGGTTGGTGAGGTGGCCAAAGTGCGGTTGAGCATCCCGGCCATGCGTTCGACGGCCGCGTCCATCGTGTAATCGGCGATTGCGTCGCGTGCCTGTTGTGCAGCCTTCGCCAACAGCTCCGGCAGAGCTGAAGCGTCGCTGAGCAGCCCCGTGATGTCGGCTTCGGTAGTGACAAATAGCGGATAATCGGCACCAAAAAGCGCCTCATGCATCGGGGTTCGGTTGACCAGGACCGGCACTCCAAGGCTCGCAAACTCGAGTACCTTGGTCGACAACTCCAAACTGGCGTCCATGTTCGTGGCCCGCCAGGACAGCCCGAGGTCGGCATTGGCTGACAACCGCATTGCTTCCTGGCGGCTCACTCCACCGTGCCATACGACACCGGGGGTCGAGTCCAAGGCTGTGTGCATCTCCTCTGACCAACCGGGCAGGTTAGGTTCGTCGTGAATCTTGTCGCCCACCATGTGCAATTCGGCGCTGATCCCGACTGCATCCAGCATTGCTGGTAGTCGGGTCATTTCCAATGTGTTCCAGTCCGCTGCGTATTTTCCGGTGTAGGAAAGTTGCAGCGGCCGCAATTGCGCGCCGGTGGTCGCATCTACGAGCGGAGATCGGTCCGGGAGGGTGAAGCTAGGGGCCGGCACGACGGGCGACCACAGGACGCATCGTCCGGCGGCCATCGGAATTGCTGACTCCAGGAACGACCGCAACTCTTCTGTCTGACACAGCAGAAGCCGGCTTGCGGCGGCGACCTCCGTCAACCGCTCGACGATCTCGTCGTTGAGATCGGCGACGTTATGTGGCATATCGGTCAGATAGGTCCATAGTCGCCCGGACAGGCTCGGCGTACGAGCAGCCGTCGTCGCCAACCGCAGTCCTCGAACAACGATCAGGTCGGCGGACAACTCTTTGTCGAGACGGGAGAGAATGTCGACTGCGAGCGCAGGGGACAGGGGGGTGGGTTCGTCAGTAAGTCGGAGCCTGAACGGATCAATGACACTCACGCGTGGAAGTTCGCGCAGCGGGGCGACCAGGCGATCAGTTTCTATCGGCGCTTTCAGCAGCACACGCGTGTCAACACCCACGCGGGAGAGTGCCTCGCACATCGACTGAACCCAGATAGCTGATCCGTCAAGAATGTTGAGATTGACGTCGCCGTAGACGAGTGCTTGGCGGGTGTGAGTCACAAGGTCCATCCTGGGTGAGGCGGAAACGCTGCGTGAGCCCGTCGAGCCTCGGTGGCGTGAGTTCCGGCGACCGCCAATGAGCGGTTCAGCAAAGTGGCGTCATCACCGATGAACGCACTTGTTCGATCAGTGATTTCAGCCATGATCATGAGGTCTAGCAGAGTTTCCTTGGGCATCGACTCGACAAAGACCCCGTTGATAGGAGCAACCCAATTACAGCTCATCGACTGGGCGATCTCACTCAGTGTCGGTGCAGGTTGAGCAACTGCGATCTGTGCGTGCGTGAGCGCGTCACGGGCTCTGTCGTCGAAGTCTCCTGGTACGAGCAGCGCCGTCGGCAACAGTTGTTGGGCCAAGACCGCGTCGACGATTCGGTGCTTGCTTGCGGTGTCGTGAGCATCGAAGTCGTCAATAACCAGCGCTATGTCGCGGGTGGCCTGCGGCCTGATCGACAGGTGCAGGCGGTTAGCTAAGTCGGCGAGGGTGACCGGTGCTGTGCGCTGCATCGCGATGCGTCGCAGGACCTGCCAGTGCACATCTAGAGGAAATCGACCAGCGGCGGCGGCGGCCGTGAGGGCAGAGTCACACTGTCGAGCGTCGTGATAGGTGAACACGACTCCTGAGCCAGTGTCGGCCAGAGGGCCTAGGACTTCGGCAAGATCCGCACCATGTTGGGTAACCACGGGGATACCGCTCACCAAAGCTGCCCACAGGGCAAGGTCGTCTCCGATGATGTCCGGCGAAAACGTATGCGGGTCGATCGCGAAGGAAGCGTCGGCTAGACCGGCTTTGAGCCCGGCTATACCGGGTGCTTGCGGTCGAGGTACCACGATCGGCGTTCCTTGTGTGGTGGCCCAGGTGTGGGCTACGTGCGCCGCAGCAGGAATGCTCACGTCAATCCCTCGGGTTAGCAGTAGACCCTGAGCCTCATGTGTCGAGTGATCGGAGGAGGGTGCGGAGGGCTCCTTGGCCCAACTCCACCAACTGAGGGCAACGCCGGGATGCCATACCTGATCCCTCGCGGCGCCGGGCCCATCGACGATCAGATCGCAGCGCTCGGCGATGCCGGCAAGACCGGCCGTTTGCCCAGGAGGTGACTGACGCACGAGCACCACAGGGCGTCCACGTTCGCGGGCGGCGGTCACCAGATCGAGCGCGGCGAAAGCGCGGTCTGTCGCTGCCGGGTTACCCAGGTGACTCCATTGTTCGCCCGCCGCGGCAGCCGCGGTGTCAAGGATCACGATGTCTGGGTCAACCTCACCCACCAACACCCCGGCATCGTGTGGCATGACGCTCGTGACGGCGGCATATGGCGACCAGGCGTGCGCGGTGAAAGTGCTGATGGCGCCGGCCAACGCAACGGCGGCAGAGGGAGCTTCGGTCATGCGGGGCAAGAGCAGTCGCGCTGCGTGCTCATTGGATAAGTCACTGCGCCGCAGTCGGGTCACCTCCGAGGGAGTCTCTTCTGCAACGGTCCGTCGGTGCTTGCGAAGCCGATATAGACGGAGCAGATCTCGAGGAAGCACAATGAGGCGTCGTGGGTTTTTGGCCGCCAAGACGAGGAGGTTGCCCACCTGGTATTTCGTCGATGCGCGGACACGCCGCGCATCAGCCTCATAGTTCTGCGCCCGCGAATTGGCCTGCCTCAATTCAGCACGAAGTCGAATGTTCTCCTCGCTGATTCGGGCCACGCGTTCGGGTTCGACTGGTTGCTCCCACTGGAGCAACTCCACCGCTGCGGCGGGGTCTGTGGCAGCGTTATCGGGCGAGGGAGCCTGCGTCATCGACCGTACCGATCGTCGAGCCAGTTCACGATGATTGAGGCAATGCGTGGGCCAGCGTGACCGTCCCATAGCGGCGGCACGGTCGTTGGCGAAACGAGTCGATCGGGCATGGCCCGACGAGCTGCGACCTGCTCGGCTAAGGCGCCCGCAAGTGTGTGGGTCGTCACGAGTTGATTGGTGCCGTGGCTAATGGTGATGGGGCGTTCGGTGTTGGGTCGAAGGGTCAAGCAAGGAACGCCCAGCACCGTTGTTTCCTCTTGCACACCACCAGAGTCGGTGATGACAGCGAGTGCACCACGCACGAGTGACATGAAGTCCAGATATCCCAGTGGTTCGACGACGTGTACTCGCGGATGATCACCGATCCCGAGTGCCTCCAAAGTGGATCGACCACGAGGGTGCAACGGCAACACCACCTCAGCGAGCCCAGCGGCGTCGTGAACGACGGCGACGAGATCAGCTGCGATCTGCGGATCGTCCACGTTGCCGGGGCGATGCAAGGTAGCCACGATGTAGTCCTCGCCGACGCCGACCGACGCTCGTGCTCGGTCGACATCGAGCCGGCTCACCTGAGCTAGGAGCGTGTCAATCATCGGATTGCCGACAAGGTGGATGGACTCCTGATCAGCGCCCTCAGCTGCTAGGTGGGCGATGGCATCGGGACTCGTGACGAACAACAGTTGAGACAATGCATCGGTGACCCGCCGATTAACCTCCTCGGGCATCGTCATGTCAAAGCTTCGCAATCCCGCCTCGACATGGGCGACGGGAATGTTCAGTTTGGCAGCGACGATGGCCGCGGCGAGCGTCGAATTGACGTCGCCGTAGACGATGACCAACTCGGGCGAGGTAGTCACCATCTCAGTTTCGAGGCCGATCATCAATGCGGCTGTCTGCTGTGCATGTGAACCTGACCCCACGCCCAGGTTGGCGTCGGGTCGCGGGAGGTTCAGTTCCCGGAAAAAGACCTCAGACATACGGTCGTCGTAGTGTTGTCCGGTATGAATGAGCCGCTGGCGCACTCCGAGTTCGGCCAGCGCTGCGATGACCGGGGCCGCTTTGGGAAAGTTTGGCCGTGCACCGGTGATGTGCAGCAGGGTCATGTGTACCTCTCGATCGACGGGCGCACCGCCTACTATCCCAGACGTGCCTATCGAACGAGGGATCCCCGCATCGGGTGTTGGGCTTGACGTGGGTGCGCTGAGCAAGAACCGCCCATGGTCCGTTGAGTGGATGCGGCGGGGTCCGGTACTGCCGGTGGCAGCCTTTGGGGTGGTCGCCCGGCGACTCCCGTTGGCAGTGACCGGTGCTGTTCAGCGTTTCGTCGAAGATCCCGAACGTGCCTGGATGGCATTTACTAGGGCTTTTCCCCCTGCACGTTCCTGGCGTGGTCCACCCGGTGCTCGCGAGGCGAATTTCGATCAGGCGGTGGCCGCTGACCAATGGGAGCGAGCAAGGCTACTCGCCGAATCCATTGATGAACCCATGGATAACCGCGGTCGGGATATCTCCATCGATATATCGATGGCCGTATTGAGTGGTGACGTGCGGGAGGTATCTGCTCTGCGGCTCAGTGGGCCTGGTGGGGCCAGGCGTCGGCGAACCGTCCGGTCAGCACGCCGACGTAGCCGCGAACTTCGCCAGGCGTTACCCGTGTGGGCTGCTGGCCCTCGAGCCAGCGTGCCTGGCGGCCCAAGCGGCGCTTTGCGCATCATGCACGTGGTGACGAACTCACTGCCACAGGTACAGGCGGGGTCCACGATCCGCACCCAGCGCATCGCGGAGCATCAGCGTGAGCGCGGATGGGATGCGCGGGTCGTCACCCGGCCCGGATTTCCCGTTTTCCACGGCGGCATCGCCGCACCAAATCCCGAGTTCATCGGTCAAGTGCCCTACGACCGACTACTGCCGAGCGTGTTGCCCCGTCGATCGAGATTCGAATCGGCCTACGTCGAACTCTTAGACCAGCGGGTGGATCACTGGCGCCCGGACATCCTGCACGCTGCTTCTGACGCGATGAACGCCCGCGCGTGCTTGCAGGTGGGTCGCTCGCGAGAGATACCGGTGGCCTACGAGGCTCGCACGCTGGTTGAGTATTCGTGGGCGGCCGCACACGGTGGACGCGCTGCGTACAACACCGACACCTTCGGCTGGATGTCCACCCAGCACACGGAGGTCATGCGGGCCGCTGATGTGGTGACCACGCTGGGCGAATCGATGAAGCAACACATCATTGGCCGAGGTGTCGATCCCGATCGAGTGTTCGTGGTCCCCAACGCCATCCCCGAGTCGTACCTTCGGCCTGGGTATTCTGCGGCCGACGCTCGACAGGCGCTGATGCCCCAACTGATCAGCCAGCAGGTGTTGACCGATGAGAACGTCCAGGAGTGGACCGGTGCTGATCTTGTCGTGGGGTCGGTCAGCACGATGTATGCCTACGAGGGGTTCGACACATTGATCGAGGCGGTCGCTCTCTTGCGTGCCCGAGGAATCCGGGCCACGGTGTTGCTCGTCGGAGAAGGTCCGGCCCTCGCCGGGTGGCGGCACCTGGCCAACGACAGGGGAGTGCCCTTGATTGCCCCGGGCCGAGTTCCCGTTGAGGATGTGCTGCCGTATATGGACGCCTTGGATGTCTGCGCACTGCCACGCGTAGATGCCGACCTGACCAGGTGGGTCACCGCGCTTAAGCCGCTTGAGGTTCAGGCGCGCGCGAGGCCGGTTGTGGGGTCAGATCTGCCGGCCGTCGTTGAAGTATTGGCACCGGGAGCCGATGTGGTGGCCTCCACCGATGTGTCCGCATGGGCGGCGACCTTGAGTCCCTACACCGATGAGCTCTGGCGCTCTCAGCGTGGAGATCTGGCTCGCGACTGGGTCGCGGCGTGTCGCACGTGGCCTCGCGTGATGTCGGGCTACGCGAGCGCGTACGCTTCCTTGGGTTATCCCGACCTGGTCTAGCGGAGAGGCAAAGACATGGCGGTCCCGTCTGAGCTGGCCACAACCGCGGCCCATTCTCCTCAGCGCGGCGATGAAGCGGTCGATGTGGTTGTGATCGGCATGGGGTATGTGGGTTTGCCGTTGGCGCAGGCGGCTACTCGTGCCGGGCTCCGGGTAACCGGTTACGACGTCGTGCCAGCGGTAGTTCAGGCGCTCAACGAGGGTCGCAGCCATATCGATGACCTCTCCGATGCCGATATTGACGCAATGCGCGCGGGAGGGTTTGTCGCCACCACAGATCCCAGCGTTTTGGCTCTAGCGCAGACCATTGTCATCTGCGTTCCCACACCGCTCACGCCCGAAGGTGGCCCAGACCTCACCGCCGTCCTGGGTGCCACCGGCGCGATTGCGGGAAA
>JAFMCH010000070.1 GCA_017857875.1 Actinomycetota bacterium
CACATGCGCAATTGAGGTCAACAACGGGACTGAGCCCTCCAGTCGTGAACCCCACCACTCCTGCGCCAGGCCATGGGTCCCCGCCGACGGCAACCCGACGACGTGCGCGATGACGTCGACCCGTTCGTCCTCGGGGCGGTCGACCGCGGTCAGCAGGTCAAGCATCGTAAGTCCACGTCGGCGGGCATCAGCCAGAACGGTTACCCATTCACCATGGGGCACCCAGGCGATCTCGTCGGTGATTTCAGTAGACATCGTCAGCCAAGGTCCTGCTCGCCCAGTGCGATGATCGCGTTCAACAGCGCTTCAGGACGAGGCGGGCACCCGGGAACGTATCGACTCACCGGCAGCAACTGATCAATTCCTTTGGTCACCGAATAGGAGTCCCAGTAGGGGCCACCGCTGGCTGTGCATGCCCCGAATGCCAGTGCCCGGGCCGGTTGGGGCATCGCTGACCAGGTCTGGAGCACCATTGGCGCCATCACATCGGTAACAGTGCCCGACACCACCAGAACTGACATAGACACTGCAGCAGCCGAATCAGTCGCGGGAATCAACCACCCACGGGTGATCGCCGCACCGACCTCAACTCCGCAGCAGGCCAGACCTACATCAGCCATATGAACGCGAATGCCTGGCCGGTCAGCAACCTCGTACACGCGCGTCGACAATGCTTCAACGGTCATGTGCACCACGATAGGGCGCACCCGAAGTCTCGGCGTGAACCTCCGGTGACCTAGCGCCCGATGCAGGCCAAGTCGCGGTAGCGTTGAAGCGTGAATCCGGCCGTCCCCCAGCCAACACCTACCGCCGCCAAAGGCACTATTCCACTCGCCCAGGTCGTCATTCGCCTCGCCGGAGATTCGGGCGATGGCATGCAGCTCACGGGCGATCGCTTCACCGCGGAAACTGCTGGTCTGGGCAACGATTTGTCAACTCTGCCCGACTTTCCTGCCGAAATTCGTGCGCCGGCGGGCACACTCCCCGGTGTCTCGGCCTTCCAATTACATTTCGCCGATCACGACATCATGACTCCAGGTGATCGACCAGACGTGCTCGTAGCCATGAACCCAGCGGCGCTACGTGCCAACGTCGATGCACTGCGCCCCGGCGGTGACCTGCTGATCAACACCGATGAGTTCACCAAACGAAATCTGTCCAAGGTCGGCTACGTCGATAGCCCACTTGACGACGAGTCTCTCAACGCCTACTCCGTTCACTTGGTTCCACTGACTTCCATGACTGTGACGGCGTTGGCGGACTTCAATGTGTCGAAAAAGGAGGCCGAACGAGCCAAGAACATGTTCGCTCTCGGACTGCTGTGTTGGTTATACAGTCGACCAACCGAAGGCACAATGTCATTCCTGCGCAGCAAGTTTGGCACCAAACCCGAAATCATGGCGGCCAACGTGGCCGCATTCGAAGCGGGCTGGTCATTTGGTGAGACCACGGAGGATTTTGCCGTTCGCTACGAGGTGAAGCCGGCACCGATGGGGCCAGGCACCTACCGAAATATCGCCGGAAATCTCGCGCTGTCCTACGGGCTCATCGCGGCCGGCCAACAAAGTGGGCTGCCAATTTTCCTCGGCAGTTATCCGATCACGCCGGCATCTGACATCTTGCACGAACTGAGCAAGCACAAGGCTCTTGGCGTAACGACGTTTCAAGCAGAAGATGAGATCGCCGGCATCGGGGCAGCACTGGGGGCGTCTTACGGGGGCGCGCTCGGCATCACGAGCACTTCAGGACCAGGTGTCGCACTCAAATCTGAAACGATCGGGCTTGCTGTCTCACTCGAACTCCCGCTGCTGATCATTGATGTGCAACGCGGTGGCCCCTCAACAGGACTACCGACCAAGACCGAGCAGTCAGACCTGCTGCAGGCGATGTTCGGACGAAACGGCGAAGCGCCGGTGCCGATCGTGGCACCTCAATCACCCGGCGACTGCTTCGCGGCGGCGGTCGAGGCCGCTCGGATCGCAATCCAATTCCGCACGCCGGTCTTCTTGCTGTCTGACGGGTACCTGGCCAATGGCTCTGAACCTTGGCGAGTGCCAGACATTGCCTCACTGGACACCATTGATCCCGATTTCGCCACCGAGGCAAACCATGAGCGCAGCGACGGCGAGGCCGAGTACTGGCCCTATCTGCGCGATCCGCAGACACTGGCTCGCCCGTGGGCGATACCGGGAACGCCGGGGCTTGAGCACCGCATCGGTGGCCTTGAGAAAGCTGACGGCTCGGGTGAAATTTCCTATGACCCTGCCAATCACGACCAAATGGTGCGCCTACGCCAAGCAAAGGTCGATGCAATCGCCGCAACTATCCCACCCCTTGTTGTTGATGATCCAGATGGTGACGCCCGCTTGCTCGTCATTGGCTGGGGCTCTACTTATGGACCCATCGGCGCAGCTTGCCGACGAATCCGCGATGCCGGATGCTCGGTCGCCCAGGTGCACCTGCGCCACCTCAATCCATTCCCGACGAATCTTGGCGAAATCCTGGGCGCATACGATCGCGTCCTGGTTCCGGAAATGAATCTCGGGCAGTTGAACCTGGTGTTGCGGGGAAGATATTTGATTGATGCGGTCGGCTTCAATCAGGTGCGCGGCATGCCGTTCACCTCAGACGAACTCGTTATCGCTATTAATGGAATACTCGATGATCTGGCCGCTCGCAAAGGGGACCCGACGTGACCGATATCGACACGGGCTCTTCACCGGCACTGACTCTCGTGCCTCACACCGATCAGAAGCAAACCGCCAAAGACTTCAAAAGTGACCAGGAGGTCCGGTGGTGTCCAGGCTGCGGGGACTATGCCATCTTGGCTGCCGTACAGGGCTTCTTACCTGAGCTAGGGCTCCGACGCGAGAACATCACCTTCGTTTCAGGTATTGGCTGTTCATCGCGGTTTCCCTACTACATGAATACCTACGGTTTGCACTCCATTCACGGACGCGCACCGGCAATCGCAACCGGGTTGGCCGTGTCTCGACCCGACCTGAGTGTCTGGGTGGTCACCGGCGACGGTGACGCATTGTCTATCGGTGGCAATCACCTCATTCACGCGCTGCGCCGCAACGTCAACATCAATATTCTGCTCTTCAACAACCGCATTTACGGCCTCACGAAAGGTCAATACTCGCCCACGTCTGAAACTGGAAAAATCACGAAGTCAACGCCGATGGGGTCCCTTGACTACTCTTTCAATCCTGTCTCCGTGGCGCTAGGAGCCGAGGCTACTTTTGTTGGCCGAACGATTGATTCCGATCGGGCTCACCTCACCAGTGTGCTGCGCGCTGCTGCCGCGCATGAGGGCACTTCATTGGTAGAGATCTACCAAAACTGCAATATTTTCAACGACGATGCCTGGGAGGCGCTGAAGGATCGCGACAGCAGCGATGACATGCTCATTCGCCTCGAGCACGGCCAACCCATAGTTTTCGGCAGCGGCCAGGATAAAGCGGTCGTCCGGCAAGACGATGGTCACGTTGCGGTCGTCGATATCTCCGAGGTGTCCGCCGATCGGATCTTGATTCATGATGCCCACGCTGATGATCCCGGCCTGGCGTTCGCCCTTTCGCGCCTGTCTGACCCTCACTCACTGGCCGATACGCCCATTGGTATTTTCCGTGACGTGCAGCGAACCTCATATGACCGCCTGGTTCGCGAGCAATCACAAGCTGCAGCGAAGACCGGCTCAGCAGATCTCGCTTCCCTGCTGCACGGCACTGATTCGTGGACCGTCATCTGAGTACCGACACAGCGCAACGAACCACGCTGCTTGGGTTTGTCTATGCGCTCATTGCCTACGGCCTCTGGGGCGCCTTTCCCCTGTACTTCGCGATCCTGGATTCAGTCTCACCCCTTGAAATCGTCGCTCATCGTGTGATTTGGTCGCTTGCCTTCATGCTGATCGTCATCGCCGTCACGCGCGGCTGGCGTCGGCTGGCGGTTGTGTTGCGTACGCGGCGGTCACTCGTCATTTTGGGTCTGGCCTCGATCGCCATCACGATCAACTGGACCACCTACGTGTACGCGGTGAGCATCGATCAGGTGGTAGATGCATCGCTGGGGTACTTCATCAACCCCTTGGTTTCGGTCGCTCTGGGTGTCGTCATCTTGCGGGAGAGGCTACGCAGAGCCCAGTGGAGCGCCGTCGCGGTGGCTGCCGGGGGCGTCATCATCATCGGCCTAGGTGCACTCGCGGTGCCATACATCGGATTGATCCTCGCATTCTCCTTTGGCAGTTATGGCCTGCTTCGGAAGATGGCCGAAGTCAATGCCATACCTGGACTCACCATCGAGACGCTCTTCCTCTTTCCATTCGCCGCGGCAGTACTGGCCCTGGCCGAGATTCAAGGAAACGCCGCATTTATCGTCGATGGACCTGAAATTTCACTACTTCTGCTGCTACTAGGCCCGATCACGGCCATTCCACTGTTGGCCTATGTGGGGGGTGCCAATCGCCTGCCGCTCACCACGCTAGGCATCATGCAGTACACGACGCCGACAATTCTGCTGCTTCTGGGCATCACCGTTTTTGGCGAGTCGGTCAGTGCCGTGGAGTGGATTGGTTTTGGCCTAATTTGGGGTGCTCTCGCAATCTTTTCCCTTGATGCCCTGCGCCATGCGAAGCGCCCCAATATCGCCGATGACCTTGAGGTAACCGCTCCCACCTGACCGCTTGGTCGGCCTACGATGAGGTCATGGCACATCTGGACGCCTTCGCCACCGACGACAAACGCGCCCTCGCCCAACTGACTACTGACTTCACCCAGGCAGAGATCTGGCCCCACCTGTCTGAGTGGGAGCAACAAGGGCGTCTGCCGCGTGATCTGCACCGTAAAGCAGCGGAGATCGGCCTGTTGGGTGTCGGTATCGATGAGGAGCTTGGTGGATCGGGAGGTGACTACACCGATGTTGTGGTGATGACCGAAGCGATGATTGAAGCAGGGGCCAGCGGAGGAGTCATCGCCGCACTATTTACCCACGGCATTGCGCTGCCACATGTGATCGATGAGTATCAACGACGGTGCGAGGCTGGTGATGTCAGCGGTGCCGACTACCTCTTGGATGCGGTCATCAAGCCGGTCTTGAGCGGCTCGATGGTGCTCGCTCTCGGCGTCACGGAGCCTGATGGCGGGTCTGACGTTGCCAATTTGCAAACCCGCGCTAGCCGCACGGAAGCCGGTTGGCAGGTGTCGGGTGCCAAGACCTACATCACCTCGGGTGTCCGTGCCGATCTCGTTGTCGCCGCGGTGCGCACGGGTGAGACAGGGGACGGCGCGGCGGGATTAACGTTGATGTTGCTCGATCCCACCAGCGACGGGTATGCGCCACCGCGCGAATTGGCCAAGATGGGTTGGTGGTGCAGCGATACAGCAGAGTTGGCCTTCGACGGAGTGTCGGTACCAGAACGTGACGTGCTCGGGTTAGGGCGAGGCTTTGAATCGTTGGCTCGACATTTCGTTGCCGAACGGCTTTCGCTGGCGGTGACCGCCTACGCGACGGCACAGCGATGCCTCACCCTGACTGAAACGTGGACGACGCAGCGCGAAACATTTGGGCGAGCCTTGAGCACACGGCAGGTAGTGCGTCACACACTCGTAGAAATGTATCGACACATTGACGTGGCACGGGTCTACACGCGGACCATGGCCGTGCGTCATGTCAACGGCGAGCACCTGGTTGTGGAGGCCGCCATTGCCAAGCAAACGGCCGTTGCCGCAGCCGAGTTTGTCGCCAACCAAGCGGTGCAGTTACACGGTGGAATGGGCTTCATGCGCGAAAGCGAGGTGGAGCGTCACTACCGTGATGTACGAGTGCTCGGCATTGGCGGTGGGGCAACACAGGTGATGACTGATCTGGTCGCTCGCCTGCGCGGCTACTGATTCGCACGCAACCTAGCCGCTGCGATTGACCACGTAGTCACAGAGCGCCCGAAGCGCATCCGTCGTTGGACCATCGGGCAAATCATCAAGACAGTCCCGGGCGCTCGCTGCCCAGCGACGGGCTTCCGCCTGTGCCTGGGCCAACGCCGGATGCGAACGCAATTGATCAAGGGCCCGGGCATGTTCGCCGTCGTCACTGAGCGGTCGCCCGAGTGCTTCGGCCAGCCACGGATCATCATCGGCTTGAATCGCCATCAAGCCTGCAAGCGTCGGAATACCCTCACGCAGATCGGTGCCGGGTGTCTTTCCTGACTGAGCGGACTCACTCGTAATGTCCACGAGATCGTCAGCCAATTGAAACGCCACACCTATATGTTCACCGAATCTAGTGAGCGTGCTAATTGTCAAGGCATCCGCTCCACTCATCATCGCGCCAAACCGGCACGACGTAGCGATGAGCGAGCCGGTCTTGTCTGCCAGCACCTGAAGGTGATGGGCAATCGGATCATCGCCGGCTGCGACCCCGACAGTCTCACGAATCTGACCGGTGCACAGCCGCTCAAAGGTCTGGGCCTGAATACGAACGGCGTCTGGGCCCAGGTCGGCGAGGATGTCGCTAGCCCGGGCGAATAGGAAATCCCCGGTCAGGATGGCAATCGTGTTGTCCCAGCGAGCGTTAGCCGATGAGGCGCCCCTCCGCAGATCAGCCTCGTCCATCACGTCATCGTGATACAACGTCGCAAGGTGAGTGAGTTCCACCACAATCGCCGCGGGTACCACCCCCACCGACGACGGTTTGCCATATTGGGATGCAAGCAGGACTAATAGTGGACGGAAACGTTTGCCGCCTGCGTCCACAAGATGCCGGGATGCCTCGGTCACGAATGGGTAGTCGCTGCGGACCGCTTCACGAAGGCCTGCCTCTACCCGCTGCAATCCAGCGTTCATTTCTTCAGCCAATGCCGTGTCAATGCCAAGCCCATACATGCTCGTCATGATGCGTGGGCTCATGTCGACCTCCTTCGTGGTTCCCTCCTCAGACGGTACTACCGAAGGAACACATTGGCCTGTTCGACAAGATCCAAGACCGGCTGCGGAAAGACTCCGAGAATGACTGTGACCGCCACCGAAACCGCCAAAGCGAGCGTGGTGAAGGCGGATGGAATCGCGATCACGGGTCCATCCTCGGCTGGATCGGTGAAGAACATGAGAACAATCACACGGATATAGAAGAACGCGGCGATGATGCTCGCCGCCACACCCACGATGACCAACGGGGTCGCGTCAGCAAGAATCGCGGCTTCGAATACGGCGAACTTTCCGACGAAACCGCTGGTGAGGGGAATGCCGGCAAAGGAAAGCATGAATAGGGACATGGCCAGGGCCAAGATGGGCGATCGCTTACCGAGTCCCACCCAGTTCGACAAATGAGTTGCCTCGCCGCCGCCCTGGCGAACAAGACTGATGACCGCGAACGCGCCAAGTGTCGCGAAGCCGTAGGCCACCAGATAGAACATCACGGCGGCGATGCCCTCGGGATTGATGGCAATGACGCCGACTAGCAAGAAGCCCGCCTGAGCAATCGAGGAGTAAGCCAGCATGCGTTTGATGTCTGTCTGGGTGATCGCAAGCAGAGAGCCGACGAGCATCGTGGCGATCGCCACCACCCACAACGCCGGCTGCCAATCCCACTGGGTGCCACCGAAGGCGACATACAAAAAGCGCATCAAGGCACCGAAGGCAGCGACCTTGACAGCGGCAGCCATAAATCCCGTGACGGGGCTCGGTGAACCTTGATAAACGTCGGGCACCCACTGGTGGAATGGAACGGCACCGATCTTGAACAGCAAACCGACCGTGACCAACCCTAGGCCGATGACGATCAACGGCGTTTGACCTGGGTTAGCAGTCAACGCATCGGCAATACCCGGGAGTGAAATCGTGGCGGAAAAGCCGTAGAGCATCGCCGCGCCGAAGATGAAGAACGCCGAAGAAAACGCACCCAGAATGAAGTACTTCAGCGCGGCTTCCTGGGACAGCAAACGACGACGACGGGCCATCCCCGCGAGCAGGTAGAGCGGCAGCGACATGATCTCCAACGCGATGAACATCACCAGGAGGTCATTGGCGGCAGTGAACAGCATCATGCCGACAACCGCGAACAGCATCAGTGGCCAGACCTCAGTCTGCATGAACCCGCGAGCGCTCAGTTCCCGTTCATCTGCAGAGCCTGGCAGCGCTGATGCGCGCGGAGCAAATGAGTCTCCAGCAGGATCAACCTTGCGTTCTGCCATCAGCAAGGCTGCAACAAAGGCGATAACGAGGACTAGGCCTTGTAGGAAAACACTTGGCCCATCAATAGCCAACGACCCCGTGATGACTCGAGTTCCAGCCTGACTGACGAGCACTACGAACGCAGCCACAATGGCACCAAAAGCCAAGACCAGTTGAATACCCCGACGCGGGCGTCTGGGAGAGAATGCCTCGACGATGACGCCCACGATGGCAGCTACGCCGATGATGATCATCGGCGTGAGCGCCTGATAGTCGATATCAGGAGTAATCAACACGTCGTTCACTGTTGACTCCCCTCAACAACTGGGACAATGGGAGATGGATCGGTCACTCCGACAATCTCAAGGGTGCGCTCAACGGCGGGGTTCACCACATCTAGGACCGGACCGGGGAACACACCGAGAACGATGGTGAGCAACACGATCGGGGCCAGGGACGTGATTTCTCTCCCCTTCACATCGGTGATGGTTGTCAACGCCGCAGGTGTTGGACCGGTGGCCGTGCGCTGATAGAAGCGCAAAACATAGGCTGCGGTAAATACGATGCCCAAGGTCGCGATCACGGCCACCCACGGATGGGTCATAAACGTGCCCACCAGCACCATGAATTCACCGACGAAACTGCCCAGGCCGGGCAGGGCCAACGACGACAACGCTGCGAACAGCAAGAACCCGGCCAACACCGGGGTCACCTTCGCGATACCGCCGTAGTCGCTGATCAGACTTGATCCGCCACGACGAGCCATCAAGAAGCCGGCAACGAGGAAGACCGCCGCGGTGGAGAGCCCGTGCGCGAGCATGTACACGACCGAGCCGCTGGTGCCTACCGTGGTAAAGACGAAGATGCCCAGGGCGATGAACCCGAAGTGCGACATCGAACTGTAAGCGAACAAGCGCTTCATGTCGTTTTGGCCGAGAGCAACGAGGGCGCCGTACAAGATGCCGATGACCGCCATTGCGATAACGACCGGGGCGTAGAACTGCGAAGCCTCCGGGAACACCGGCAGTAGGTACCGGATCATGCCGAAGGTACCTACCTTGTCGAGCACGCCAATCAGCAAAACCGCCGTGCCCGGCGTCGACTCCTTTGCCGCATCCGGTAGCCAGGTATGGAACGGAAATAACGGCGCCTTGATCGCGAAGGCGAAGAAGAATCCCAAGAACAACAATCTCTGCGTCGTGGAATCCATCTCGAGGCCAACGAGAGACAGGAAATCAAAGGTGCCCTCACCTAGCTGACGCGCCGAAACCACGTACAGGCCAATGAGTGCCGCCAGCATGAACAAGCCACCGACGAGGCTGTAGATCAAGAACTTCACCGCGGCGTAGGCGCGTTGTGGACCGCCGTAGCGTCCAATGAGGAAGTAAACGGGCACGAGCATGGCCTCGAAGAACACGTAGAACAAGAAGACATCGGTGGCAGCAAAGACACCGATCATCAGCGTCTCGAGTACCAAGACCAAGGCAAAATAACCCTTGACGGACCCGAGTTCACTGTCTACATCATGCCAACCGGCGAGAATCACGACCGGAACCAGCGTGGCGGCCAACGCGACCAAAACCAGGCCGATACCGTCGACGCCGAGCGAATAACTGATACCAAAGGCAGGAATCCAGGGCGTACTCTCCACGAACTGGAACGGAACTGTGGAATTCGCGTCGAACTGCAGGGCCATTGCAACAGTGAGGCCGAGTGCCACGAGCGAAAATGCCAGGGCCACCTGCTTGGCCAACAAAGTCTTGGTGCGAGGTAGCAGCATCACGATGCCGGCACCGACGAGCGGAACGAGGCCAATCGTGGTCAGCCACGGAAAGTTACTCATGGCAGCATCACCAAAGCCAAGGTTGCTAGAACCACTACGACACCTACGACCATCACCAGTGCATAGGTGCGGGTGAACCCGGTCTGCAGGCGGCGAAGCCGACCCGAAAGGCCACCGATCGCCGCGGCAGATCCGTTGACGAATCCGTCAACAGCACGATTGTCGAACCAGACGAGGAAACGAGCCGTGTACCAGGTCGGTCGCACAGCGACTAGATCATTCGTCGCATCGTCATAAAGATTTTGGCGAGCAGCAACGGTCAACGCGGACACCTTCTGCGGGGGCTCAATAGGAACGTTGTGGCGGTAGACCCACACCGCAGCTGCAACACCCATCAGTACAACACCAAGGGTGATGAGTTCAAGCAGCCAGGTCGCAATCGCCAATGGTCTGTCTTCGATACCGGTGACCGGAGCCAGCCAGCTTTCAATGTCGCCCCAATACACCAGCGCCATACCCAAGAAGGCCGAACCAATACCCAAGATGATGAGCGGGATCGTCATGACAGGGGGTGACTCGTGCGGATGAGCGTCGTCCTCCCACCTGGCCTTGCCAAGGAAGGTCATCACCATGATGCGTGTCATGTAGAAACCGGTAATACCAGCAGCCAATACCGCAGCAATACCAACAATATTATTCTGCTCGAAGGCGGCATGAATAATCTTGTCCTTCGAATAAAACCCGGAGAACGGCGGTATACCCATGATCGCCAGATACCCGGCGGTAAAGGCCGCGAACGTGACAACCATTGCCGCGCGCAGCGCACCGAAACGCCGCATATTTACGCCATTGTTCATGCCGTGCATCACCGATCCTGCGCTCAAGAACAGATTCGCCTTGAAGACACCGTGTGTCAGCAGGTGGAAGATGGCAAAGACATACCC
>JAFMCH010000071.1 GCA_017857875.1 Actinomycetota bacterium
TGGGCGGTTCATAAGCGCCACCGGCGGCAGCCATGGCGATGCTCGCCGAGGCCACACCGATGGCCACCAACCCCAGCACCCACGGACCGATGCGCGCGGGCCGAGGTGGAGCGGCCTCGCGTGCAGCGTTCTCAGTGGTGGTGGTCATGACGGGGCATTAACGGCGACGGACAACGAGACCGACGATGACCACGACGGCGAGGGCGATCACGGCGATGCCGGCAATCAGCCAGCCGGTGGTGGAGCCCGTGGTGTCCGCAGCAGGCGAGGTTGTCGGGCTCGGCTCAGGAGTCGGTGCCGTGGTGGGGTCAGCTGTTGGGCTCGGCGCTGGGGTGGGAGTTGTGGTGGGGCTCGGAGTAGGCGTGGGAGTGGGACTTGGGGTGGGCGTCGCGGCCACGCTAAAACTAATCGATCCGTTGACCGGGTGGCCATCTTGGGAGACGACCCGATACTCCACCGTCCACACACCCGGCCCAAGATCGGCCGGCCATCCGACGGTGGCCACGTTGTTCTCGACCGACGTGACCGGGAGATCGGCGGTCTCCCCGGTGTCGCTAATGCGCAAGAACCGCACGAAATCAGGCAGGAGACTCTCGGAGAACGTGAAAATAACCTCCGCGGGTTCGGCCGTGAGTTCAGCACCGTCGACGGGGTCGGTGCTGACCAGGTCAGCGTGCGCGCGCGCCGTGGATACACCGGTAATGGCGGGAAGTGCGAGGGTGGCAACCAGGGCAATCGCCATGGCCACAAGGGTGGCGGTGCGGGTGGTCGGGCTCACCTTTACAGCGTACGCCGAGAGCGGCCCGGGCGCTGATCCCACCACCAGCCCAGTGGTTCCACGAATCGAGCCATGATCGGGGCCACCGTGGCGGTAATCAGCACGTAGGTCGCCACGAGGGCGTTGAAGGTGGGTGGCAGCACTCCGGACACAGCGACGAGCCCGGCGATAATCACGCTGAATTCCCCGCGAGCGCTCAGCAGCGCCCCGGCACGCAGAGCGCTAGTGGAGGTAGTGGTCACGGTGCGGGCGCCGACCCAACCGGTGAGAAATTTGGTGCCGATCGTCACGACTGCTAGACCTAATGCCGGCAGTAGCATCGCCGGAATATCGCCGGGATCGGTGGTCACTCCGAAGTAGGCGAAGAAAACAGCAGCGAGCAAGTCACGCAGCGGATCAAGACGACGCCGGGCCACCTCGGCCACTTCATCGGTCAGCAGCAAGCCAACCAGGAAGGCGGCTACGGCGGGGGAGAAATCGGCGAAACCGGCGAGACCTGCAGCAGCAATAGCAGCACCAAACACCAGTAGTAGCAACGATGTGGGGTCGCGAGGGTTGAGGACTCGTTTCATGCGACGGCTACCGCGCAGGCTCACTACGATCACGACGGCCACAACCATCAGCGCGATCGAGACGCTGATGATGCCGGTGACCAGCCCTGTGCCAGTGAGGATCACGGTGAGAATGGGCAGATACGGGGCCATCACGAGGTCTTCGATGATCAACACGCTGACCACGGGCCGAGTTTCGGGATTGCGTCGCCATCGCAGATCGCGAACGACCTGCGAAATGATGCCGGAGGAGGAGATGTAGGTCACGCCGCCCAGGGCTACGGCGCCGGGCAGACCCCAACCCAGCAGCAGCGCCAGAATTACGCCGGGCAGGGCGTTGGCCACCAGGTCGACGATGCCGGTGTAGCGCTGGGCCCGCGCGGTGCGCACGAGTTCATCACCCGAATACTCCAGGCCAAGTAGGAGCAGCAAGATCACCACGCCGAGTTCGGCCACAGTCTCGAGGAATCCATCGCTGGCGGGCACCCCAACGGCGCCCCCTTCGCCGAAAAATAGCCCGGCGATGAGATAGAACGGCACCGGGGAAAGCGTGAATCGATGTGCGACGCGGGCGATGATGCCCAGCACGAGCAGGAGCGTGCCGAATTCTAGGAACAGCCGCGGCAGTTCAGCGTTTGTAGTCGCCGTAACTAAGTCCACTACACCATCCTGCTCACCCAACAATTCTGGTCGCTATCCGACCCTTAAAGGGGCCGATAGCGACCAGAATTGTTGAGCGAGCAGTATGCGGTTGGTTAGAACGCGTCGTCAGACATCGTCATGATTGCGTCGGTTGTGGTCTCGGCGATCACGCGCTCGGCTGCCAACAGGGGCAGTCGATTGTGCGCAAACCACTGTGCTGTTGCCACCTTGCCGGTGTAGAACGGCACATCGCGATCCGAGGCACCAGCCTCGAGGGCGGCGATGGCTACCTCTGCCTGACGAATCAGCAACCAGGCAATCACGAGATCACCGGTAGCCATCAGCAAGCGGGTGGAGTTCAAGCCGACCTTGTAGATCTCCTTGATGTCCTCCTGTGAAGCCGCAGCCCACTGGCCCATCGAGCCCACGATCCCCTGCACATCTTCAAGTGCTTTGCCCAGAAGTTCGCGAGCTGGGGCGAGTTGGCCGTTACCCGCATCGCCTTTGACTGTCTCGGTGATCTGCGCGGCAAGGTAGAAGATCGACTTGAATTGGTCACGGACCATTTTCCGGAAGAAGAAATCCAGGCCCTGGATCGCGGTGGTGCCCTCATACAGGGTGTCGATCTTGGCGTCACGGATGTACTGCTCAACCGGGTAGTCCTGCAAATAGCCTGAGCCGCCGAAGGTTTGCAGTGAGGTGGCGAGCAATTCATAGGAACGTTCGGAGCCCACGCCCTTCACGATCGGTAGCAACAAATCGTTCATGCGTTCGGCTTGATCGAGGTCGATACCCTCAACTCCGTTCTGCCCCATCATGATTTGGTCTTGCCATGCGGCCGTGTAGTGAATGAGTGCGCGCATGCCTTCGACATAAGACTTCTGCAGCATGAGTCCGCGGCGGACGTCTGGGTGATTGATGATCTCCACCCGTGGCGCTGTCTTGTCGAGCATTTCGGTGAGATCGGCGCCCTGCACTCGGGTCTTTGCGTAATCAAGGGCGGCAAGGTAGCCGGCTGACAGCTGCGCAATTGCCTTGGTGCCCACCATCATTCGGGCGTATTCGATGACCTGGAACATCTGCGCGATGCCGTCATGCACGTCGCCGACGAGCCAGCCGATTGCGGGCTCTTGATCACCGAAGGTCAGCTCACACGTGGTGGAGACCTTCAGGCCCATCTTCTTTTCGACGTTGGTGGCGTACACGCCATTGCGCTCACCGAGTTCGCCGGTCGCGAGGTCGGCGTGAAACTTGGGTACGAGGAAGAGCGAAAGTCCTTTGGTGCCAGCACCTCCGACACCTTCAACTCCGACCGGGCGGGCCAACACCAGGTGCACGATGTTGTCGGTGAGATCGTGCTCGGCCGAGGTAATGAATCGCTTGACGCCTTCAATGCGCCAGGTGCCGTCATCGTTGGCAAACGCCTTGGTGCGCCCGGCACCAACATCGGAGCCCGCATCGGGCTCGGTGAGCACCATGGTGGCGCCCCACTCTTCGGAGATCATGAGTTCAGCCCAGCGCTTTTGGTCTTCATTGCCGATGCGGTTGAGGATCGAGGCGAACCCGGGGCCGCTCATGTAGAGGAATGCACCGGGGTTGGAGCCCAGGAACAACTCGGCTGCGGCCCATCTCATCGACGGCGATGAGCCAGCACCGCCAAGCTCATCGGGCAGGTCTAGGCGCCACCACTCGGAGTCCATGAGTGCGCGGTAAGACTTCTTGAAATCTTCGGGCATCGTGACCGTCTTGGTGGCCGGGTCGTACACCGGCGGGTTGCGGTCAGAGGACAGGTATGACTCAGCGAGCGGGCCACACGAGAGGCGATCGATTTCCTCGAGCGCACCTTTGGCGGTGTCGGCATCCATCTCAGCGAAGGGGCCGGTGCCCAGACGCTCCTCGGCACCGAAGACCTCGAAAAGATTGAACTCGATATCGCGCAGATTGGACCGGTAGTGAGACATCAGAACTCCTCGTAGTTCGTGGGCCGATTTGCTGACCGGCTTCGTTGCTGGTGGAGTAACCCACCTAGTTACTGGCCGGTAACTACCATGATGCTACTGATGAGTAACAAAAGCAAGGGCTAACGTTGCGCCATGACGACGCCGTGGAGTGGGTCGATGACTCCGGTGGGGCCACCAGCCTCGGCCGTGCCAACCCTGCGCGACCTTGTTTATGCCGGGGTCGTGACCGGGTCGTGGGCGGCGCTGCTGAGCCTGATCGTGTACGGATTTGCCCGGCTGATCGGTGTGCCCTTTGAGGTGGCGGTGCCCGGGTCGAGTGATCTTCAGCAGGTGCCCTGGTTCGTGCTGCTCCTAGCCCCGCTGGCCGCAGCGCTGATCGGTGCGCTGCTGGCCTCCCTCGCGCTAGGCCGCGCGCACGCTCAACGCCTGGTGTTTTGGATCGGCACGGCTATCGCGGTGGCATCCCTGGCTAGTCCGCTGATTCAACCTGCTGACGTGGAGTGGTCGAGTCGGTTGTGGCTGGTCATTCCCCATGCCATCACCTGGTTTTTAGTGGTGCCGCAGATTGCACGCATCGTGGGTGACTCGCAGCCGGGAAATTTCGTGTTGCAGCCCACCGGTGAGGCGTCGAGTAGTTAGTCTCGTTCACATGTCGACCACGCCAGGAACACGCAACCGTCCAGGATCGGTCACGATCGTCACCGTCTTGTTGTGGATCTCGTTCGCCTTTTGGATCCTCACGGCAATCGCCGCGTTCTTCACCGGCACCGGTTTGACCGCTGCAGGTGACCAGGCGCAGATCGAGCAGGAACTGAAGAATCTGGGCCTACCCGAGTCGTGGGCGCCCGGAGTCGGGCCGACCTTCCTGGTGATCGGCGGAGTGCTCGTGGTGTTTGCCATCATTTCGGCGTTGTTTGCCGTGTTTATCGGCCGCGGCAGCAATGTGGCGCGCATTTTGCTCACGGTCGTCATTGCTATTCGGGCGCTGGGCACGGTGTCGAGTTTGTTTGCCACAGACCTGGGCATTGGGCTGGTGTTTACCGCGGTGGTGTCAATCGCCATCGACGTGGTCATCTTGTTCTTGCTTTTCAACGCTGAGGCCAGCAGGTTCTTCACCGACGAGGTCCGCGTCCGCTAGAACTTCCTGGGCGGGCTCCTATGTGTGGTCTGGCATACTCGCATGCGTTGTGTTCGCTTGAGGCGAGCACACCATGCGGGTGTAGTTCAATGGCAGAACATCAGCTTCCCAAGCTGACAGTGCGGGTTCGATTCCCGTCACCCGCTCCACGTCTAAAGTATTGCAGTGCAACACTTTAGCATCATCGCGACAGTACTCTGGTTTACCGCTAGATACCGCTATTTATGGCACGATATGGCACGAAACGGGGGTACTTCTGGCACGTACGTGGCACGAAACCACGCGAGGCGCTCCGCGGGGGCCGGACCCTGCGGGCCCGACTGTCCGAATTGCCCGATACAGGGTGTCCGTACGGTTTGCAGTAGTTGCTATCGGTAATCACACGGCTGTAACCCTCCTCCATGGGAGGAGACTTCGACGCCAGAGAGCCGATCAGTGGCATCGTGTTCACTTCCTCCGGCAAGACGCCGGTCCATGTAGAGCCTGACCCTGCCGGTTGGCTGCAGCTCGCCATCGAGTTCAGCGAAACGGGGTACACCGCCCGAGTGCGTGCTCTCAATGGTGCCGGGTGGAGCTCATACTCCCCGGCATCCCAGCAGTTCACCCCGATAAGGCCGGTGACGGCGTAACTCAGATGGAGACTTCACATGGCAGCGACGAACTAACAAGGAGATCTACGTCTTGGTCCGTAGTGCTGATGGAACAGTGCAATCAAACCGATTGATCATCTCCGTTGGCTAACCGGCCCACAACCACTCTCGGCTGAGCGGTTCCCGATGCGGGCAGGCAGGATGACGAATGCGTGAACTTTTCAATCCATCTTGAAAATGCCCCTCTGGATTGGATGCGTGTGGGTACTGTCGAGGCGATGAGTTATCGCGAGTTTGTAGTGCCTCGTGTTCGATGAACTCCAGGCATATGTGCCCCGGAGCCTCGGCGGGATCGTCGATGTCATCGCTGAGGCGCGTATTGGTGACACCTCGCAGCGGGCGTGGATCATGCCCAATGGAAGCATTGAAATTGCCTTCTTCCTCGACGGATCGAAAGTCGACGGCTTCTACATGGGTAGCGATGCTGACTCGGAGCGTGGGTCGAGGAACAGTTTTTCGTTACTGTTCGGAGCACAGTCCAAGCCTCAAGTGGTCATGGCACGAGAAACGAACGTTGTGCTCGTAATGATGTCACCGATAGCGGCAAAGCTGCTCTTCGGGATCTCCGCCTCTGAAGTGCACAACAGAACCATCGAACCAACCATGATCCAAGGGGATCTAGCCATGATCGAGGACGAACTGAACACGCTGCCGTCCTTCCGCGAACGTGCCCGATTCCTAGAGGGTTACCTACTCCGACGCTTGCGAGCGCAATCAGACATTCCCCCGTTTGTGTCTTTCACGCGTCACGGACAACACGTCTTGCGAGATGCAGACCCCTTCTGGATGGGTAAGACGCTGATTGACCGAAGCGGCTACTCGTCAGTGCACATGAATCGTTTGGCGAAGATCTGGTTAGGAACCACCCTGAAGCGCTACGAGGCACTCTTTCGCTTCCGTGACGCCCTTGGTCGCATGCAAGCACCTGAAGTCAACCTGGCCCAGGTGGCAGCAGAATCTGGATATCACGACCAGGCGCATTTCACCCACAGCTTTAAGGAATTCTCAGGACTAACCCCGTCTGCATACCTCGCGGCGTCGAAGATCGGTATCGACACTCTCCTATTCGAGGAACTACCCGAGAAATCACCAGTTGATCGCGCGGTCTGAAGACGATCGTTTTCTACAAGACCCGCTGCAAGCAACGACCTACCTTCTTGAATGCCCCTTGGAGACGAGTGCTCCGTTTAGTCGGTCTATGAATGTGAGGGTTCTAATGAAGATCATCATGAACGTGCGAATTACTCAGGGATACGAAAAGTGGGTTGAGCTCTTCCGTTCCGCGGGGGCTGTGCGCGAGCAATTCGACATTACCGTTTTGGCTTACGGTCACGATAAGGACGACGATTCGAGCGTGTACCAGGTGCTTGAAGTTGAGTCCATGGAAAAAATGCAAGAGGCGATGAGCAACCCCGAACTACAGAAGATGCGAACGGACGCGGGCGTCGACCTCGAGTCCCAAAGGGTCACTTTCCTAGTGGAGTAGTTGCAGGCGACTGGCTGGTGTGAGGCGTTGATCCCATCACACTCGAACTCTTCACCAATCACTGACCGCTGAGGTCTACTGGTGAAGCGTCTCAACCCTGCCATCTGGGTATGGGTCTTGGTGTGTTGGCGCTCGTCTCCGGGCTGGCGCCTCGGGCAACCTTGGTTGCCTGCTTCCGCAATTGGAACGTGGACGCCAAGGCTGAATCTCCTCCACGTTCCACGATGTGATCGTTTCGTACAAGACCGCCCTGTAATCCCGTCCCTAGTCTCCAAGTGAGACCCAAGGACCAACCGGGTTGACTGCCCACAACATGACGACGGAGATGTGAATGTCTGAGCTCAAAGACCTAACGGCAACGGTGTACGGCGAGATGTCAACGACGACTGACGTCGATGCGATGGTGGACAAATATTTCGCCGCCGATTTCGTTGAACACGACCAGATTCCGGGCATCGAAGCAGAAGGTCGAGAGGTGGCTCGAGTGATGTTCGGCATGATGAAAAGTGGCATACCGGATATACGCGTGGAGGTCGACATGATGGTGGAAGAAGGCAACAAGGTGGCTGCCTTCGGTGCTTTCGTCGGCACCTTCACTGGCGAAATGATGGGTATGGCTGGGCAAGGTCAACAGGTACGCATGCCGTTCGCCGATGTTCTTGAATGGCGTGATGGCCAATTGGTCGCCCATTGGGGCGTGTCGGATATGTCCGCGCTTTTCTCCCCGACCTCCTAGGCCTTCTTCCGCCGCCTCGAAAGGAGTCAAGGCATGTTCACTCTGCTGGTCAGGCACAAGGTAGAAGATTTTGACAGGTGGATGGCTCTCTATGAGGCCCAGCGCGCAGAACTCGCGGCGTTCGGTGTCACCCGCGAAGTTGGGCTGCGATCTGCTGTCGACGGCAACGACGTCGTCGTCTTGCATGAGTTCGAGACTCGAGAGGCTGCAGACGGCTTCCTGTCGATGGCGCAGCAGGCGGATATGCAGGAAATGCTGAAAGCTGCCGGGATTGTCGGTCCTGTCACGTTCGAGATCTTCGCCAACTACTGACGAAGGCGAGAGCTGGAAGCAAGAGCCCGTAGGAGTGGGTACATCTGCATCCGGCTAAGTCCTTCTTTCCATAGCCGCTTGACAATAGTGAGGAAGTGGGACATGACTGATTTCAGTAATTTCTGGGGCGCGGTAAGGCAACGCGATGTACTGGTTGGGTTCGGGTTCTTTGTTTTCGCCAATGTTCTGCTACTGGGAATCGTTGCTCTTGCGAACGATGTCGTCGCTGGCGGTGAGTCAAGCGGGGTTCAGGTCGCGTTCGCGATCATCGTGGTGGGGCTGAATTTCATGCTGTGGCTGTGGAATGACTCCGGTATCAAGGACGTCCAGGCCAGCACGAAAGACATCCCGGTCGAGGACCGCGATCTAGTGATCAGCCAAAACTTCATCAAGTCACCCTGGGCGATGTACAGGGTCCTCGTAGCCATCATCACCGTGGCGGTGGCCGGGGGTTTGTTGTTCGCCGTCTTCTCCTAGTGCGGTCGCTCAAGGAGGCCGGGAATAGCCACGTGACCGTGGTCGGCCGGCAACCGGCAGTGGTTCGTCATCGTTCCCGATGTGAGTGTCCTGATCTATGCGATGGACTCAGATTGTCCTCAATTTGAGCGATCGTGGGCATGTTGGGTGTCGCGAACCTGAGGTTGATGATCAACCCGTGGATCATGGCGATCCCACTGACACTCGAAGACCCCATAGGTGATGTGCAGCGATGGTTCTCTTCGCCTCCATGCAGCCGGTCGCGGTAGTGAGTTGATCAGCGATACGCATCTCGTGGCGTTGGCTGTGGGAAATTGCGGAACAGTGCATTCCGATGATGCTGACTTCGCGCGATTCTTCGGTGTGCGATGTGTGGGTCCACTAGCCGGGTGATGCACGTCGACCGTTTCGGCGCTTTGGAACGGGGGCGGGTCGTCGTCTTTGTCGTCGTCTTGCGATGGGCTTCGTCCGTGGGTGAGGTTGTCGGTCATGGTGCGCCAGTAGGGCTCGCTGGTGCGGGTGCTGGGGGCTGTGAATGGGAAGGCCTTAGTTGGGGGGCTAAGTGGTCGGCCTACGTCATGACCTAAGGGGCTACTTCCCCGGGGCCCTTTTGATGCGATCTGAGTTTCGTCGGGAATCGGGAGGAGTGCGCTTTTTGGGCGCGCGACGATCCCGTCACCCGCTCGCAGCGAGATGGCCTCGGGTTGATCCCCGGGCTTCGCTATGTGAGCGGGGGTTGCCCCTAGGAGTCGCCACACCCGCATTAGGTGTCGGTGTGTCGTCGCTGTCAGCAGCCGCTGTTGTTGATGCTGTCGTCCGTCATAGTCGTGCCGCAGTAAGTCGCGCGCCTTAGGTTCGCGCCGGTCACGGGCGGGGACTATCTGGTGGACGTCACAACCTTCACATCGATCGCAATCACTCTCGGGACCGCGGCAGCATCTGGCCCGCGCGATCAGATAGCTCTGATCAACAATGCTGGTGGGCCAGACGGTACGGAATGGCTCGTCACAAACTCGGGATCCCCGACCCCACCTACTCCCCCCACGCCAACGCCGGCCACACCGCCGTCAGCTCCTACCGACGCCGCGGCCACGGCAGGTGATCATGTGGCCACCGTCACCTGGGGCGCTCCGGCTGCGCCCGGCTCCTTCGCGGTGACGAACCACCAGGTGCAGTCCACGCCATCCGGTGGTGGGTGCCTCATACCTGCGACGACTACCACCTGCACCATCAGGGGCTTGAGCAACGGTGTCGACTACACCTTCAGAATTCGGGCACTCAACGGTGGTGGATGGGGTGCCTGGGCTGAGACTTCCGCCGTCACGCCTGGCCCAGCGCCGGACGCCGCGTCGATTATGGTCTCGGGATCGCGCGCGAGCATTGATCGCGTCGCTCGGGTTACGGGTGCGACCACCAACCTGGTGGGCGCGACAGTTCAGTCGATGCTCCGGCTCACCAGCGATGTCGAGTTTGCCACTGGCAGCACACGCAACGTTGGCGCAAATGGCACCTTTGACTGGCAGCGCCGCGTGAACCCGAGCAAGAGCCTGCAGGTCTACTTCACCTCTGGTGACATTACCTCGAACACGATCGTGATCGCCGCGATCAACTAGTCCTTTCACGAGGCTGACACACGCGCGGGGTTTACAGGAATCTCCGCATGGCATTTCTACTTGCTCGTAAAAGTAGGGGTAGCGACTGCAGCGGCTAGCAGTGTGTGGGGCCGCCGGGTACGCGTTCCTCGTTCACGATCACTCCCCACGTCTCGCTTCTCGGGTTGTGCGCATTGGCCACCTGAGGAAAGGCAAGCGAGGCAAGAGTGACGCACAAGACGAGACCAAACTTCACTGGCCGCCGCAGCATGAGAGAGCCCCAAACGCACAAGGATGCACTTGGCTACAGCTCGGTGGCGCATGACGTGGGCGCCTACTTGGTTGGGGCTGGCAGAACCCTCACCTGGGGAAGCGGGTAGAGCGGTGGCGAAGGCTGGTTTGCGGTGGCCGGGCCGTCTGCCACATCCCAGACGTTGGTTGCCTTCCCACACCATTGCTTG
>JAFMCH010000072.1 GCA_017857875.1 Actinomycetota bacterium
ATGGCGTTGGCGAGGTCGTAGCGGAAGGTGGAGTAGACGACCTCCTGGTCGCGGGCGTGCTGGACCTGGCTGACCCCGACGAGGGTGGCGACGAAGCCGAGGGTGGTTGCGGCCAGCAGCAGCAGCGCACTGACCGCGATCATGCGACCGCCGCTCAGCGGTGGGCGCTTGGTCGGCTCGGTGGTCATCACGTCTGGGCTGGTACCGAACCCGTCCTCGGAGTTCGGCTCGATGGTTCCTGCGTCGACGGTCGCGGTCACGAATTAACGTCCTCGCTCGGGACACCGTCGGCTGTTGCGGGCGTGCGGCTGTCGCGGCGACTCATCCGGATCCATGCGGCCATCGCACCCACGATCAATAGCGCACCCACGATAAGCAGGGGTGCGCGCAAAGATGCGGGATCTTCCGTCGCCGCCGCCGTTTGGACGACCGCGGGGGCCTCTACCTGCGCTGATCCGGAGTCCGGCTGGCTCGGCACATTCGGTGACCCGCCGGTGGTCGCACCTGGATCGGTGGGCGACTGTTGAGCATCATCAGCAGCGGGAGCGTTCGGGGTGTCCGCCTCAGGCACCTCAACGTCATCGGTGCCGGGGATGGGCGTTCCAACGATTCCGACTTCGTCGAGGGCCTCGGGAAGAGTGAACGCGGAGATCCCCTGTGCCTCGAAACGGCCCTTCTTGTCGATGGTGAGGGGCGCGGTGAACGTCTGCAGTGATTCGACATCAAGTCGATTGCGGCAAATAAAGTTCAAGGTGTACTCACCCTGCGGACGTGTGACATCGGCGCGGTCGAAATAGTCATCCAAAGTGAGACTGAGGGCCACGTCGTAACTGGGATATCCGGTCGGCTCAAGCCACCGTAGATCAGTCGCTCCAACGATGATCTCTGCACCGTCACCGTCGATGCCCTTCCCCGACACCGTCACCATAAAGGTGGTCCCGCGTTCGCAGAACCCCACCGTCGACACGTCGAGGGGCGTGTCCAGGTCACCGGTAGCTGGAATCACGACGAGGACGCCGGGTTCCGGTGCGGCATGGGCGGTACCGGCGGCCACGAACACCGCCGGTAGAACCAATGCGACCGCAGCGGTCGCCACCATTCCCCGCCTGATCATCCTCGCCTACCTTCCGGGTCGACATCAAAATTCAGCCGGTGGGCCCAGGATTAACCCGAGCCCACCGACCGAGGGAACTACTTGATCTTGACTTTGATGGTGGCCTTGCCCGGGCTGTACCCGGACTTGGTCGCCACCACCACCAACCTGATGGTCTTGCCCTTGGCAATCCTGGGCACCTTGAGCTTGGCCTTCTTGCCCAGTGACTTCTTGCCCAGCTTCCAGTTGTAGGACACCTTGGCCGGAGTCGCCTCCCAAGTACCAGCTGTGGCCCGGAGAGTCTTGCCGACCTGCTTGTTGCCCTTCACCGCGGGCTTCTTCACGTTGACCATCGGCTCATTGACCGGGGTGAAACCGGTCTTCCAGTTGATGGTCGACCCTGCGTTGGTGATGGTGATCATGCCGGAGAACGTCTTCAGCGGAGTGCTGGAGAGCTTGGCCCGGCAGATGAGCGAGATGGTGTAGCCACCGTTGGGCAGCCTGCCACCGTTCTCTTCCTTTACCTTGTCGAACAATTTGCCCGATGCTGCACGCATCGGTTCGCTCTGCGTGGCGGTGGCGCTGATCGCAGACAGCGGGGTGACGCCGTTGAGAACGACGTCCTCCCTCAAGCCCGAGCCAGACATCACTGTGGTGAAGTACCCAGCATTCGCGTTCTGGCAACCACCGGCAGTAGCGATCGCGAAGATCGCGTCACCGGAGCCGCTTTGGGGATCAAGCGTGAGAGTGCCATCGGCGGCCTGGGTCGCCGGCATGCCCAGCAGGGCGGTACCGGCGATCAGTGCGGTCGAGGCGACACCCACGACGAGTCGAGACAAACGTGTTGTCATGCTTTTACCTCTCGGTCGTGGTGGATGTCAGGAGCGATCGCTGGCGTCGCCGCACGTGCTCGCGTCGACCAGGTCACCGAAGCCCTGCAGGTTGATCGTCGGCTTGGCCTGGCAGACAAGCGAGTTCGGGCCGACGAAGACCTGGTACTCCAGCGACGACGGGTCATCAGCCTTAGCGGACGGGATGATGTTGTAGACACTTCGGACGCCGGAGAAGGCGCCGTTGTTGACTGTCGGTGCCACACCGTCGATCACGCCGAGGACTGAGTCGCCACGGCGGTCATTGGCTGCCTTCCACATCTGGGCCTGCCATACCGAGGCGGAGTACGGCATGATCTGGTTGGCCTTCAGGGTGCGACCGTCATGCTCCTGGGGCAGCGGGCCGGGGAAGGTCCCACCATCGGCCACGGGTACCAGGCACGGATAGGTGCCCGAGGCGATCTCATCCTCGGTGATGCCGACGTACTTCAGCCAGCTGGATCGAGTGCCCGACCCGGTCTGAACCAGGGCCGGCTGGAAGTCAGTGCTCTCGCACTTGAAGATAGAGACGATCTCGTCCTTGGACAACTGAGCGGGCACGGTACCGAAGGCATTGACCGCGAAGGTCAGGTTATCGGTGGCGTAGGGCACCCAGGCCATCGAGATCTCGGTCTCCTTGCCGCTGCGGCCGGAGGAAGAGCGGGCGAACTGCAGGCAGTTGTCGCCCGCCTGGAGCGAAGCCTGAAGTGCATCCCGGCCGCTTGACGAACCATTCGCACGCGGGTAGTCCACACACAGGGGATCGGTGGCCGGGTTCTTGGTGGTGACCGGCGGGCCATCGGGGATGGCGTTATAGGAGGCGATGACCTTGACACCGTCGACGGTAACAACCTCGGACAGGGCGTTCATGAGGTCCATGGTGGTGTCGGAGCCCATGCCGGCGAGTGCGCGGTACTCAGGCGGGCCGACCGGATCGGCCTGGGCCGTGGGCAGGGTCGCAGCAAGCACCAAGCTCGCCGCCCCCACACCACCCGCCATGATGGTAACTAGTTTCTTGCTGTTCACGAGATTCCTCTCCATTGCATGACCCGGCACACGGTGTGCCGGCGTCGGTTAGGTTCGTCGCCCCACCACTTGACCCAGCAAGGTCGCGATGAGCAGGGCGAGGCAGCCGGCGATCAGCAGGATGACCGCGACGTACTTGATCGACCCCACCGGCGCAGCCGGCGTCGGAAGGGTCTCGGTGGCCGCCTCGGCGACCACCGGGTCTGTAGGTTCGGCCGTCTCCTCGGCCGTCGGGTCAACCGACTTCTCCTCTGGGGCTGACTCACCGGATTCCACGGAATCAGCCGAGCCCGAAGTACCACTGGAAACTCCACCGGCTGAGGAGATCGGAGTCGTAGAACCACCGCCACCGAAGGGAATTCCGCCACCGGCGCCTGAATCAATTTCAGGCTCGGGCTCGGGCTCGGGCTTGGGCTTGGGCTCAGGCATGATCCCAGCCGTGTCGATAATCATCTGTGCCGCCCGTTCGGCCGCTCGACGCTCCTTCTCGCCGAGCGGTACGTACCCGATGGGGAGTTCACCGAAGTCATCACCGATGACCTGGCCTGGCCCCACCGCATACTCGATGAGGCGGGCGTACTCGGCTGCCTCATCGTCATCGAGAAGCGCTGGTCGGGTCGCCGCGTAGATGAAGGACGTCAAAGGGTAGGCGCCCTTCACTTTGGCTCCCGGATCCGGCTGGTTAACGCCGTCGACCCCTGTGTCTTTCGCCTGCGCAGCTGCCGCAAGGAGGGACGCCGGAGCAGGCAGCACGTATTCACCGGCAGCATTGCGCAGTGCCGCGGGCGTGAGTGCGAACCGATCCGTCAGTGGTGCGTCCGCGATGACCACCATGGCCCGCTTGCCCGGGGGCTGCGGCGGCGTGCGCTTGTACCCAGGTGGAATACCTACCGGGTCGTAGACGGCTCGTGACAATGTGTCACCACGGCTGGCGGCACGGGCAGCCGCCGCGATGTCCCCCGCGTAGGGGAACAGATCGAAGGTGCACAGCGATACCACTCGATCGGTGTACTGAACGCAGGCGTTGTCAGTGCGCGGGTAATCCGACCGCGGGTAACTTGCCCGCTCGTAAAGCGAATTGATGACCATTCCCCACGGATCAGCCTGGCCCTTCATCCAGGCGCGAGCCTCTTTGTCGGCCCAGATCCAATCCCACACCAGCCGAGCGGAGTCGGTCTGTCCGATCGTGGTGACCATGTGACCTAGTGCCGGGAACTTCAATTCGCCGAACTGCGGGTTGAGTTGAATGAATTCCGGATCTGTCGCCAGATCCCAGGGGTTGTTCGCGACGCGCTCCGGCAGCGGCTGAGCGTCGTAGCGGTAGGACTGGGTCAGCAGTTTCGCCACGAGCCGCTGGTTGAGCTTGATGCTGTCGATGCGCTGTCCATCGCGGCGCCGGACCTCAGTCGGTGCCACCGTGCTGGACTGGCTCTCGACGTTGAAGGCAATCGTCAGACCCGACAGGGCGACAGGGGCGTACACCGCCGGGGTCGGAGTCTGCTCGGGATCTGCCCCGTACCCGGTGAAGGCCAGCGTGGGTTTGCTCCCGGACAACACGGATCGAGCCTGTCCGTCGGGCAGGACGGTGAAGGAGAAGTTGCCACCGCCTTCGTCACACAGTGCCGGCTGCCAGCGGGCGATCGCCTCGATGATCCGGTCAGAGCCCACCAGCGGCGTTTCGCTGCCAGTGATCGCGCAGGCCAGGCCGATCGGCTGGAAGTAGATCGGGAAGGCGATTCGATTCACCCAGTTGGAGGTCATCAACGGAGACGTGTCGAGGGGGTCGGTGAAGGTCCGACCGCGCTCGACCCCGTCGACCTCGGTGTCACCTCGGGGCACCACGACGATCCAGCACAGCGGGGTCTGCCCATCGCGGAACTGCCCGCAACCCAAGCCCGGTGCCTCGACGCCTGTCTGCACCTCGAAGAATTCCTCCCCGGTCCCGTCCGGGCGAATTCGATTGTGGTTGCTCTCATTGGAGGTGTTCTTGTTGATGTACTCGTTCTTACGTCCAGACACCGTCTTGCCTGACCAGGAGACGAAGGGAATATAGGAGATCGTGCCCTCCTTGTATTCCTCGTATTTCTCCTCCAGCGGATCGATCACACCAGCGGTGGTCATCTGGCGCGAGGCGGTGTTCTGTCCACCGGTGGCCGCCTTCTGCGAGCCGTACAAGCACTGCTCACGAGGCGGTCCCTCCTCGAGGGTGCCGCCCCAGCACTGCATGATCTGCAGATAGTTGGTGTTGAGGGTGCCGTAATCGGGAGTCGTCGGCGTTTGGCCCGCCCAGGTGATGCGCACGATCTGGTTGACGAGGTTCTCGGTCTGGTTGATCGTGATCTTCAGGTCGGCGAACTCACCAGAGCCGTTCTTGGTCATGGCCGAGTCGGTCAACTCCAGCACCGCCTGAGCGCTCGGAGCGGTCACCACGGGAGCACTCATTGCGATACCGGTGGCCACCAGAACCGACCCGAGCATCGGCACCAGCATCCGTCGACTCATGTCGCGCCCCCGCTCGGGGTCGAGTCGTCCCCTGGCGAGCCGGCCCGTCGTGCGGCCAGCGAACGCGCCACCAGCGGAGGGGCGAACAGCAACGCGAGGAGCACCGTGAACGCGGCCAGCAGCAGACCGGTGTAAGGGCCCCAGCCAGCACTCGCCTGTGTCGACACCGGGATGCCGGCGACGTAGCCGCCCCCACCACCGGTTTCGGCCACGGCGACGTCGCCACCCACGGCGACGATCTCGCCGGTGGCCTCATCAATGACCACCTCTCCACCGCTGGCGTCGGTGATCTCGCCGGTCACCGGATCGACAACCGGTTCGACGACCCCACCGCCACCGGTCGTTCCCCCGGTCGTGCCGCCCCCCGTCGTACCGCCCGCAGATCCACCCCCGGTCGTTCCACCCCCGCTGGAGTTGCCACCCGAACCAGATCCACCAGAGCTACCACCCGAACCACCGGCGGCCTGGGTCCCGCACTGGGTCGGACCCTTGGCGTCGCAGGCCGCTGGCTGCGGTGCGGTCTTGGCGAGGGTGTTCGTGCCATCGGTGGAGAAGGTCGGGTTATTGCAGTTGTTGATGTTGATGTTCTGGGTGTCGACACCGGGGATCCGCTTGATCTGGTCGAATCCGGCCTTGACGAGGTTGATCGGCAGTGGCGAGTAGCCAAGGGCATCAGCCTGCTGCTGTCCTTGGCAAAGAAAGTAGGACGCGAAGTCCCCGAGGGTGCGGCCCTTCTCCTCGCTGAATGCACCCTCCACTGCGGTCGGCAGGATCATGTAGCTGTAGGACGACAACGGGTAGGCCCGCTTATCGGTGTTGTTATAGACACCCGACAGGTTCTGGCTCAGGTCGGGGTTGATCTTCGCCCCCAGTAGACCTACGGCGACGGCCTCGGCGGTCGGTTCGACGTAAAAGTTCGACTTGTTCAGCAGCTTCGCCACCGGGAATCCGGCGTTCTTGGCGTAGGAGTACTCCACGTAGGTGATCGCCCCGACACTTTGCTCCTGAGAGGTGTAGCCCGACACACCCAGGGAGCCGGACTGGGCGACCATGCCGGTCTGCGTCGGGTAGTTCGAGGTCTGCCCGCACGGGGTGGCGCGACCGACCTTGGCGCAGTAGTTGTTCCAGATGCCGCTTTGCTCACTGGCCAGCCACGCAGTGAACTGCGCCGTTGTTCCAGAGCCGTCAGAGCGCACGACCGGCAC
Source organism: Actinomycetota bacterium (assembly GCA_017857875.1). Classification (GTDB taxonomy): domain Bacteria; phylum Actinomycetota; class Actinomycetes; order S36-B12; family S36-B12; genus M55B157. Next base: position 6,696 of record JAFMCH010000072.1, read on the forward strand.
CACCTGGATCGCCGGCAGGGTCAGGCCCGGGTTATCAGCCTTGACCGCCGGGTCATCCCACTTGGTGATGACCCCGGTGAACATCTTCGCGACCGTCTCGCCCGACAACCGCAGTTGCGTTACGCGATTCGGCCCGATTTTCAGGTTGTACATGAACGCAGTACCACCTGCCACGATGGGCATGTAGGCGAACCCCCGCTGGGGTGGAGCGTCAACGACGTTGTTGTCCTTTAGTCCGTAGGGGATCTCGGACACGGCGAAGTCGACGGTGCCGTTCTTGAACTGATTGCGCCCGTCCGAAGAGCCCGTCCCCTGGTAGTCGATGCGCATGCCGTACTGGTTGACGTTGCGCCGCCACTGGTCGAGGGCGTTCTGACTCCAGGTCGACCCGGCCCCCGAAACAGGAACGTAGGACTCAGCTTCGGCCGCCGGAGCCGCAATGACACCGAGTGGTGCGAGAAGGGCGAGCGAGGCGAACGCGGCCAGGGCGCGGCGGCCGGTGGATGCAAACCTGTTCACGCGGGATACCCCTAGCGCACCCATTACGTGATCCCCGTCAGGTTGGCGAACACCGACTTGTCCTCGATGCGGTTGGTCTCCATCCGGGCCAGATCGCGCTTGGACCGCGACTTGGCTCTCCGGGCCTGGAGGGGCGACAGGTTGCCCGCCCCGCGCCCGCCCAGGAAGCGGGCGATGGCGAACAGGATGACCACAAGCAGCATGAGCGTTGCCGCGGTGCCAAAGCCGCGGGCGATCATCGACGGTTCCGGGGACTTCACGAACTCCCAGGTCGCCAAGGGCAGGGAAATCATCGGACCTTCGATCGGGTTGGTGTTCAACGAGGCGGTGAACCCAGCGGTCAGCAGCACCGGGGCGGTTTCCCCGATTCCGAGGGCTGTACCGAGGATGATTGAGGTCATCAGTCCCGACTTCGCCGTCGGCAGGGTGACCCGCCAGATCGTGCTCCACTGACCCGACCCCAGGGCGAAGGCCGCCTCCTTCAAGGACCCGGGGACCAACCGCAGCACGACATCGGCGGAGCGGATCATGATCGGCAGCATCATCACGCTGATAGCCAACGCTGCTGCGAAGCCGGACTTTTGGACACCGAAGGCCAAGATCAGCGAGGCGTAGATAAACAGGCCGGCCACGATGGAGGGCAGCGCCGTCATCGCCTCGGTGATCGTGCGCACCAGTCGGGCGAAGGGCCCGGGCATCTCGTTGAGGTAGACCGCGCAGGCCAGCCCCAGGGGGATGACGATGATAAGCGCGATGGCGATGATGATCAGCGTGCCCACGATCGCGTGGAGGATGCCGCCCATCGTCAGCGGATCGAGTGGACCGGCCCCGGACATGTCCTGGGTATAGAAGTTCGCGTTGACCAGGGCCTGCCAGCCGCGGATCACGGTGAACACCACGACGAAGATCAGTGCCAGCAGCAGCAGGAATGCGATGCTGTGGATGACCGTGGCCGCGACCCGGTCGCGAATCGCGACCCTGCTTTCGTCCATGGAGACGAGCACCGCGTAGGTCGCGATGAAGAACAGGTACGCGATGAGAATGAAGCCGAGTGCACCGGAGAACGGCAGGATGGTAAACAGCAGCGCGGTCACACCAAGGCTGCCGATCCCGGCACCGGCCACCGCCAGGACATCTGTTCGCCGCAGGCCGCCAATCTTGCGCGGTCGCGGCTCTGGTGCCCCGGGGGTCCAACTCGGGGCGGTAGTCACCGCGCTCAGGGTGCTGAAATTGGTGGGTTCGATGTCGATGCTCATGCTGCGATCACCTGCCCCTCACTCGTTTGTCGACGCACCGGAACGAGTCCGCGCGACGATGCTCGACGCTGCAAAATTCACAACGAGGGTGATGAGAAACAAAGCCAGACCGGCTGCCATGAGTGCCGAGGTGCCGAAAGGGGTCGCCTCGCCGTACCGCAGAGCGATCAGCGCGGAGACCGAGTTCGCGCCGTTCTGCAGGATCTGCGGCTGAATGATGAAGATCGGCGAAATGATCAGCGCAACGACGATGGTCTCACCGAGTGCTCGACCGAGGCCGAGCATCGTGCCGCCGATGATGCCGCCCTTACCGAAAGGCAGGACGACCGAGCGGATCATGCCCCACTTCGTGGCACCGAGCGCGTACGCGCCTTCGCGCTCGCCGATCGGTGCCTGGGAAAACACCTCACGCATGACGGCTGTAGTGAAGGGCGCCACCATGATCGCGACGACGACGGCTGCTATGAACGTCGAGGAGGTGAACACGGTCGCGGTCGAGAGTGGATCATCGGGGTCGGAGCCGTCGACGGAGAAAATCGGGATCCATCCGAAGTACGTGGAGATCCATCGGGAAATGCCGATCATGTGGTTTTGCAGGAAGAAGAATCCCCACAGGCCGAACACGACGCTGGGCACCGCGGCCATCAGATCGACGAGGCTGATCAAGGTCCGCTTGATCCGTCTCGGCGCGTACTCACAGATGTACAGCGCGACCGCAAGCGACAGTGGAACCACGATCAAAATGGCGGTCACCGCAATGAACACTGTTCCGCTGAGGATCGCCGCGATGCCGAAGTTCCCGCCATCGGGCTCCCATACCTGGGTGGTGACAAACGAGAAACCCGCATCGGAGATCGCATCGAAGGCGCGGATGCCGAGAAAGAGTCCGACGAGGGTCATGATGATGAGCACCATCGCGCCGCTGGCACCCGAGACGCTGCGGAATGCTCGATCGACACCGCTGCGGCGCGTGGTCAGTACGCGGGGCTCGGGGGGCGTCTGTCCACCGGGTGGCATGCCCTCTCGGGGCAGCACAGTAGTGGACACGAGCCGCAGTGAACTGCATGAAAATTGACACTGAGAAGCTGCAGCCTTAAAGAACGACGCCTAGATGGTGAACGCAAAATGAATCAACGAACATCGATGCGAATGCTGGTCGCGACTGGAAGCGGTTTGCGATAGCAGTGAGCAACAGACGCAGACTCACCTGCACTCACCTGTCCCGTGAATGCGAGCACTGATTTCTACCTTTTTGCAGAGGATTCTGGGAAAGTCAATCTCAGCGCGCAACCGTGACAGTGGCATCGCAAGACTCAGTGACACCAACGCATCGGCGCCTAGTGGCGCAACCGAGCCACAGGAGTCAACTCATGAAGATCACCCGAGACAAGCGACGCAGCGTCATTGCACTTGCTAGCTCCTTCGGCGTGATGGGAGCGATGCTCACCTCAGTGGCCGTCGCACCTGCAGCGCAGGCCCACGGGTCCATGGCAAATCCGACATCGCGCATCTACGAATGCTTTTTTGGCGACCGCACTTCGCCGATGTGCGCCAACGCCTGGGCCTCGAATGCGCAGGCGCTATACGACTGGACAGAAGTAAATCAACCTGCCGCCAACGGCAATCACCGCGCGATCATCCCCGACGGTCAACTGTGTTCGGCCGGGCGCAGTAAGTACGCCGCCTTCGATACGCCCTCCACACAGTGGAAAGCCACCAACTTGCAGCCCGATGCCGATGGCAAGTACACGATGACGTGGGACAACACCGCACCCCACGCCACCAGGTATTACCGGGTGTATCTCACTAAGGCCGGCTTCGACCCGACCCAGCCGTTGAAGTGGAGCGACCTCGAACTCGTGCACGACACTGGCCCACGTGCACTGGAAACCACCACCACCATGCGGATGAATCTGCCGGCCCGCACCGGGCGGCACATGCTCTACACCGTGTGGCAGCGCAGTGATTCGACCGAGGCGTTCTATTCGTGCTCGGATGTGATCCTCGACGGTTCGGGTGTGCCACCAGCACCAAACCCTGATCCGGTGCCCGCGCCAACACCTACTCCGATGCCCGACGTGCCCGGCATGCCTGGGATGCCGGGCATGACAGAGGGCGTGCAAACTCGGACGACGGTGACCAGCGACTGGGGCAGCGGATTCTGCGCGGATGTTGCCGTCTCGACGACATCCACGACGGATAAGCACTGGCGGGTGACACTGCCGGGAGGCTTCACCATCTCCAGCCTCTGGAACGGGGTGACCACCACCCAGCCCGATGGCAGCATCACCGTCAACGGAGCCGCGTGGAACC
>JAFMCH010000073.1 GCA_017857875.1 Actinomycetota bacterium
GTTCAGGTGCCGGCGGTGGTGCGGGTGCCGGCGGTAGTGCGGGTGGTGGTGCCGGTGCGGGTGGTGGTGCCGGTGCGGGTGGATCTGTCACGGTGATCGTGCTTGAGGTAGCCAACGCCACACCACCGACCTGAAATTCAACAGTGGCGGCTCCGGTGCCGGTGATGCTCAGGTCATCAAAGGCCACAACCCCTGTGTTGGTTGATCGTGTTGTGGTGCCGGTGAGGGTGCCCGAGCCCGAGGCCACAACAGCCGTTACCGCTGTGGCGTCATCCACAAGGTTCCCGGCCGCATCCACTACCTGAACCATCGGCTGCTGGTCAAATGGTGTGCCGGTGATCGCCGCAGGTGACGGCTGCTGCAGCATCGATGCCGAATGGGCAACACCTGGCGCAACAACAAATGATGTCTGTGTAGATGCAGATGTGCTGAGCAGCGAAGCCGTGAGTGTCGTGGTACCGGCCAGAATTCCGGTCACGCTCACTGTCGCCTGTCCGGCGGAGTCGGTAACGAGGGTCGTGTCGTCTGGCAATTGCAAAGTGCCGACACCACTGTTGGTGATCCCGATGGGTTGGCCACTCGTGGGCACAGGTGTGCCATTGGCATCGCGCACTTGCATGGTGAAGGATCGCGGCACACCCGAGCGGAGTTCCGTGGTGTCAGGTGCGAGGTAGTCCACCGTTTGGGCTGTGCCGTAGAGCGTGAGGGCATCCAGAAGCGTAATGGTGCCCGACGGTCCCTCAAAAGGTTCAAGTGCAATGGAGAGATTCGAATCGTCATCAAGCGATGCAATCGGTGCCATCAGAGACAACTGACTAGCCGTTCGGTACGTGAAATTCGGTAACGTGACTGTGTCATCGCCGTTGAATCCGATCGCCCAGACATAGTCAAGATTCGTACCCACGATGGTGATTTCCGTTGCCACACCGTAAGGAATCATCGCCGGGCTCACCCCGGTCACCGTTGGTCCGGTCGAATTGACGCTCACCTGCGCCTGCACGCCGGATGCACCCAACCCGCCTATCAACACAACCGACCCTGCTAGGCACCACCACCGAAGACCTCTGCGTCGCCACATCGCCGACTCCCCACCCTCAGCCAACCACCAGGCGCCTTCACGCCGGCATCGTGGGGATCACGATCAACCATCGCACCCACCATGCAGGTGGGCTTTATGGTCATGAGAGTGGGCATTGTGGTGGCCCATTTGGTCATTTTGGTCAATGCACCACTCGGTTAGCGCTCGCTAAATCAAACCGAGGCTGCGCGCTTGCTCAATCGCCGCTCGGCGACCAGACACACTGAAGGCGCGGTAGATCACCATCGTGTCCTGCCGGATCGTCGATTCGCTGTAGTCAAGTTGCTCACCGATTTGGCGATTCGTTAGATGCTGGCCCATCAATTGCAGTACCCGGCGTTGACGTTGCGTGAATCCAAAATCATCAACGTCCGTCGAGTCATCCCACACGATCGACAGGGCACCCCGCGCGCCTTTGTAAATCACGCCATCACCCGCATTGGTATAGCCCATCAATTGCAGATACAGGGCGACCACGCTCACATATTCCGGCAGCCAGATAGAGGTTCGTGATGGCAGCAACACTGGTCTATCAAATGCCATACACAGAGCCCCCAATGCACCATGCGGTGACGACATCGGCAGACACAGCCATTCTCGTTCGGGTGCAATCGAAAAGGGCATTAACTCCTGACCAGCTTGAACGTCACCACTTTGGGGGTCCGTCACCGCAAAGGTTTGCACCTGGCTCAGTCGTATACATGCAGCGATTGGATGTTCACAAAAAATCGATGGGCTACTTCTCACAACCGGAGCCAGATCTATCGAGCCAAATTGTCCACGCAATGACAAGTCACCAGACTCATCAGCAGTCACAATTACGGTGCTCGCTGCCCCTTCCGGCCACGGAATTGCCAACGTGAGATACCAGGCGATACGCACGGGTGTAGGACGCGAAGCCAGAAAGTGCACGAGTTTCTTGATTCCTACCGCTGGGTCACTCGCAGCCGTCTCGCCGAAGTAGTGCTGATCCAGATCACTACTTGAGCCCCCCAGATTGCGAAACATATGCCCTCCCCGCACATCGCTTTCGCTTTTCGTCAGCCCGCAGAGAGGACGACTCGCGACAGGCGAAAAATACGGGATCTGTCTTGAATCTGCCAGCGACGTGACAAAGTTTCACAGTTAACGTGACCAAATTGCGTCATTCCTGTGACACGGCGGCTACGGGCTTAAGCCTGATCGCCCCCAGCACTGCAACGACTCCCAGGGCTAGAGCACAGGCAACGAGGGCGCCGGTAAATCCGGTCAGCACAACAATGACACCGATGAGCACGCCACCTAGAGCGATTCCTACGTCGAAGTTGATGTTCCATGCGGCGGAGATGTGTCCGTAGCCATCGGCGGATACTCGCTGCATCATTCCTGCCAATGACGAAGTAGCCGAGGTGCCCAGGCTGCAGCCCAACACCAACGCGGCCAACACGGTCAGCCACTGCACGGAAGTCCATGCCAACAGCGGCACCACAAGCGCGCTCACGGCGGTTGCTGGCACCAGGATGCGTAGCGTTCCCCAGCGGTCGGTCCATCGCCCACCATAGGTACGACCCAGCGCATATCCAGCACCGAACGTCACCAACGCCAAGGCTGCGATACCTGAGAACTCAGGCAAAAACGTATACATAACGCCGTAGGTCATGGCACCGGGCAGATACATCGCTAACGGAATCCATAACCCCGCGTGAGTGAGACGCGGCCGCCCTGGGCCGATCGAACCCTGGACTGCTTTAGGTGCTGATATCGGCTCACGCGATGCTCGATGAATGGGGCCAAGCGCCACAAGGCCAACTAGCGGAACCACCAGGCCAATGAGCGCAGGAACCGTCGCCGACACAGTGTCGAGCAGCCACACTCCAAGCCCAGGAGAGACAACACCCGCGAGCGCGGTCACCAGACCAAGCCAACCCAATGCTGCACCTTGTCGACCCACGGGTGCGTAGTGCGCTGCCAGAGAGGTGGACACAATGGTCAATAGCCCGAAGCCGGCACCACGCAGAACGGTTGCCCCCAACAGAGCCGGCACACCTGGATCAAGGGCATAGACAGCTGAGGGCAGTGCTAGCAGTAGCAGCGCTGCAGCCATCAGCCACGAAGGAGCAACTTTGCGCAGAAGAGTCGGCACGGCAAGTTGAGTAAGAACTGTTGCCGTCAGTAGTGAGCCGGTAGCAACACCGGCACCCAGAGTGCCGATCTTCTCATTTGCCAGCGCAGGCACAACGGCAAAAAGCATGAAGAAACTAACGAATCCGGCCGAACCTGTCACGAGCACGGCTCGACTTGCCCGGGGAGTCACATCGCACAGGGTCTCACGCGCTGACATCAACGTTGATAGCGTCACGCTCGTGAGCTCACCCGCACGCAATCCCACACTGGCCGTTATCTTCCTCGGAATTCTCGCCGGACTTCAGCTCATTGATCCGGCGGTGGCTAACACGGCGATCGTTGAAGCCGGTAAGTCGCTCAACATGACCGGCTCCATTCTCGCCCTCGCCGCAAGCATCTCCACTCTGGCGCTCGCGGCCACCGTATTGCCGATGGGTCTGCTCGCCGATCGACTCGGCCGTCGCAAAGTCCTCGCTGCATCTTTGATCCTCGCCATCATCGGCGACGTGATCGTGGCCATCAGCCCCATCACCGCCGGCTACCTCGCCGGCCGTGCGATTGCCGGCGTCGGCGTAGGAGCGGCACTGGCTGCTTCCTTCGCCTACATTCGTTTCGTCGCGCCCCCGGGCAAGGTGGCCGCCTCCCTCGGCCTATGGAACCTGGGCATGGTGGCTTTCTTCATCGCCGGATCACTCGTCGGTGGCCAACTGGCCACCATCGACTGGCGCCTGGCCATGCTCTTGGTGCCGGTGCTCGCTGCGGTGTGCTTGGTGTTAGTACCCATTGTGTTGCCAGCGATGCCCAAGGTTTCTGGAGCCAGACCGGATTACCTCGGCATGTTCGTTATCGCGCTCGCGATGATCAGTTTCTTGATGGGTATCAGCCAGGCCTCCAGCGGCATTCGCACGGCCGGCTTCTTGATTCCCACCATCGCCGGGCTCATCCTTTTCGCTGCCTACTACTGGATTGAACGCAAGGTTGCGAACCCGATCTTTCCGCCGACCCTGTTTGCCAGCGGCATCTTCGCTGCGGCAGTCGTGTCGGGCGTCGCGTGGAATTTTGCCCAAGCCTCAGTTCAGTTGCAGACCAGTAACTTCTGGCAGTACGTGCAAGGCTTCACGCCAGGCGAGGTAGCAATCGGTCAGGTCGCCATGATGGTGTCCTTTGCGGGCGCAGGTGTCATCGTGGGACGCATCATGAAACCCGGGCGTCGGTCGATCACGCTGATGGGCATTGGCTTTATCGGCCTGAGTGGTGGACTGCTCTTGCTCGCATTCGTTGTTGCCGGTACGCCTTACTGGATTATGGCGATCATGCTGTTCATCTTCGGTGTCGGCTTGGCCTTCGTTTCTGTGCCCCAGTCGGCCCTGTTCGTGGCAGAAGCACCGGCAGACTCTTTTGGCCCCGTCACTTCATTTCGCACCACTGTCGGCCAGATCGGTTACGCGATGGGTTTCGCCGTCAGCGCAGCATTGGTCAACAGCTTTGGTGCCAACAACCTCATTGGGCGCCTGCATGAAGCTGGGGTGCCGAGTTCACAGTTGGGGCAGGGGCTCGACGATGTTCGGCTGTTCATGGCCAACGGTCAAGATCCATCGGGGCAGCTGGCCACCGAAGCGATCGCCGATCTTGGCCCGGCCTACGCCGCTGGGTTCAACTGGGCCATGGGCATCAGCGGTATCGCCGTGGGCATGCTCGGGGTCATTACCGTGCTACTACTCGTCATCGGCCTGAAGCAGGACAAAGAACGCATTCCAACGGCGTAACTAGGCCGAGGCAGCAGCAATGTCAGCATCGACCATGATGCCGACGAGTTCCGGCGGCAGCACCGATGCCTGCCATCCCAAAAGCTCGCGAGCCTTGGTCGCATCGCCGATGAGATCGTCGACCTCGGTGGGGCGCAGGTAGCGCGGATCAAACTTCACGTACTTTTCCCAGTCCAGCCCTACGTGCTCGAAAGCCATCCGCACGAAGTCGCCCACGGAATACGATGTGCCCGTGGCTACGACGTAGTCATCAGGTTCGTCGGCCTGCAGCATTCGCCACATTGCATCGGTGTATTCGGGTGCGAAACCCCAGTCACGCTTGGCATCAAGATTGCCCAGATATAACTCCTGTGCGCGCCCGGTAGCAATGGCGGCCACCGCCATAGTGATCTTGCGTGTCACAAAGGTTTCACCACGCCTGGGTGATTCGTGATTGAACAAGATGCCATTGCAGGCAAACATTCCGTACGCCTCACGATAGTTACGCACCATCCAATAGGCATACACCTTGGCGACGGCGTACGGCGAACGCGGATAAAACTTCGCCTGCTCATCCTGCGGAGGTGGCGTGGCACCGAACATTTCCGATGACGACGCCTGGTAGAACCGTGCGGGCACCTCAGCCATGCGAATCGCTTCCAGCAGCCGAGTCGTGCCCAAGCCCGTGACATCTCCGGTGAATTCAGGTTCGTCGAAACTCACCCGAACATGTGACTGTGCCCCCAGATGGTAAATCTCCTGCGGGCCGATTCGCTCCAGCAGACTGGCCAGGCGAGTGCCGTCGGTGAGGTCGCCATAGTGCAAAAACAACCGTGCCTCAGGGTCGTGCGGGTCGCGGTACAGATGCTCGATTCGAGCCGTGTTGAAGGTTGATGAGCGACGGATCAAGCCGTGCACGAGGTAGCCCTTGTCGAGCAATTGCTCGGCCAAATATGAGCCGTCTTGACCGGTGATACCGGTGACCAACGCAATCTTCTCGGACACGACTTCCCCTTGCTGCTTGGTTGACACGATCGAATCTGCCCCCACCGTATCGGTGCAGGTATTGATCGTGGCTAGGTTAGTGCCGTGAGCATGCTGGCCCCTGACGCGCACGTCTATATCGCCGGTCATCGAGGCATGGTCGGCTCAGCCATCTGGCGACAATTCGCCGACCACGGTGTTACCCACCTCACCGGCCACGCATCGTCTGAGGTTGACCTGCGCGAAAAAGATGCAGCCTTCGATGCCATCATCACTGCCGCCCCAGACGTGCTTGTTCTCGCCGCTGCGAAGGTGGGCGGCATTTTGGCCAACTCATCTGAACCCGTGCAGTTCCTTAACGACAACCTGCGTATTCAAACGAACGTGTTCGAAGCTGCACATGAGGCCGGTGTGCAGCGACTACTGTTTCTCGGCTCATCGTGCATCTACCCCAAGTACGCACCTCAGCCCATTCCTGAGTCCGCATTGCTCACCGGTGAACTCGAACCCACCAATAAGGCATACGCTTTGGCAAAAATCGCGGGCATCACGGCCGTGCAGGCCTATCGCGAGCAGTACGGGCGGCGATGGATCTCAGCTATGCCCACAAATCTGTATGGCCCTCGCGACAACTTTGATCCGCAAACTTCACACGTGTTGCCCGCGTTGATTCGCAAATTCCACGATGCCGTCTCGGCGCAGCGACCAACAGTGACGCTGTGGGGCACTGGAACTCCCCTGCGTGAGTTCTTACATGTGGACGATCTCGCGAACGCGTGCCACATGCTCCTTGATCACTACGACGGGGCAGAACACGTTAATGTCGGTACGGGCGAGGACGTGTCCATTGCCGATCTGGCCAATCTCATTGCCCAAGCCACGGGCTATTCCGGAGAGATTCAGTGGGATGCCTCGAAACCTGACGGGACCCCGCGCAAACTTCTCGATATCGCGAAGATCCAAGCGTTCGGCTTCTCACCACAGGTGAGCCTGGACGACGGAATCGCCGCAACCTATGTGTGGTTCCGCGACAATATCGCCGGAAACTAACGAGCCTGTCCGCTGACGGGAAGATGTGCTTCGAGCACAACACCGCCTGTTTTTCCCGGGCGCCAACTCCAACTACCGCCTAGAGATCGGCTCCACGAGGTCATTAACGTGCTGCCGAAACCACTGCGAGGTAACGTATCTGAAAAACCTCGGCCATCATCTCGTACTTTGACCTCAATGTCACCATCACGCAAGGTCACTGTTACCTCGCACTGACGAGCTGCTCCATGGCCAGCGGCGTTCAAGAGCGCCTGCTCAATAATGCGGTAGGCACCAAGGCGTACGTTTGCTGATGGTCGAGTGTGCTTTACATCAATCGCCGCATCAACGGAGATATCGGTTTCCATACCCGGCCTGTATTGCGCAGCCAATTCATCTAGCGCCGACTCTAGATCCACCTCTTCAAGCCTCGGACTCAATGCCCGGGCCACTCGCCGAACATCAACGGCGCGGATCTCTTCCAGTTGGGCCACCACGGAATCCACTGTGCGCTGAGTTCGTTCGGCCTGATGCACATCAACCATCTGAAGTTCTAAGCAGGCAGCAATCAATCTGGCTTGTACTCGATCATGCAAGGTGCCAGAGATTTGGCGACGCGTAAATTCATCACCGCGCAACAGAATTTCTTCTTGGGTCAGCACCAGATCAAGAGCGGTCTGCTTTTGTGTCACCTGCTCAGTCAGCAGCTGATTCGCTCGGCCCGCGATAGTGCACACAATGAAGAAAACAATCGCGATGCGGATTACCCCTAGGCCCAGCGAGAGCGGATTGGTCACCAGGTCTGCACCGACATCACCAATTGCCACACGCTGAGCAACGGCTACGGCTGACCCCAGAAATATGAAGAACACATACGACCCCATGCGTAATCCAAAATGCTTCTGCCAGAACACCCCTACTTGCAAAACGAGCCCGGTGATGATGCCGATACCGACGCCAACAGCCGTCCCCTCGGTTAACCACACCCAACCGAATGCATCGCCATCGCTGATACGCGCTCCATTGCGCAGACCCGAGATGAACAGCGCCACCATGATGCCTAGCAGTAATGGTCGCAGCGGCCACGGACCAATGATGCGTGTCCGGGTGCGCGCTTTCTCAGACGTCATTCAAGATTCCGCTCAGCCGCCTTGATCAATTCCACGTACGTCAAGATCGCCTGTGTGCGCACGTCTGTGCCCTTGCCTCCATCTGTCTGCGGCACCAACGCCTTATAGGCCTTAGACAAGTCCTTTCGCACCGAGTCCGCAGTAATATCGATGTGCTCGGCAACCTCGGGTGCACTCATTCCCAACGATGCAAGACCCATAATGGTGCGCTGTCGTGCAGTGAGAGCAGAGAGCCGCACCGCAGAATCATGGTCAGCATCAACATCGTCAGGAAGTAATCGCCGATGGCTCATGCCAGCCCCGGTGGAACATAGAAGTTCGCTGAGCTCCTGGGGCTTGAGAGTTCCCGTTTTAGCTAGGAACGACCAACCCATCCGCTCGGTGGCAGGCACCTGACGGGAGATGCTCTGCATCGGGTGCTGCGAATGAATCACGATGCCAATGTCAGGGTTGCGGTAACGCAGCGCTAGGCCCAGATCCATGCCGGTCAGCGCATCGCGACCAAGAGCTAGATCAATCAGGGCAACATCAGCGTTTTCGACATGCTCACTACCCAATGCCTCCAGCGGGTCTGTGGTGGCCAGTAGCACCTCAATGGTTGGCAGTTGGCCCAGCAGGGTCGACATGACCCCGAGCAACGCGGGATCGTTTTCGACATAAATCAGTCTCGTCGGCCGCATAGAAGCAGGATGTCACAGGGCTGAAAATGTGGAGTTAAGTTCACACCTGTGAACCTTTGCGACCACACCCCCAGCCCGCGTTACCGTGAACATCCGATCGTCAATTCTTCCCCCGGAATGAGTGCCATGCGCCGCACCGCCGTTATTGCCTGTTGTGCTCTGATCGCCACTACGGCCCTGGTCGGTAATCCTGCCGGTGCGAGCGATGACCCCCGGGTAGTCGCGGCTGCTGCGACGCCCCTGCTCCGGCCGATGGCAGCGCCGTCGGGAGCGGCCTCCGCCTTTGCCATCATCGGTGCCATCGCTCTTCCTGGAAGCCCAACACCCAGCGTGCTTTACACCTCACCCGACGACACGGTCTACGCGCCAGCGCGCAACGGGGAAAACTACGTGGCTATCGTCTACCCCGGCACGACCAGTGGCGATATTGATGACTCGCTCTCGGTGCCAGGTGCCTATTCCGTTGCGGTAGGCGGTGATGACACAGTTTACGTTCTCAATTACGCATCGAGAAGTGTCTATGTGTTTGCTTCAGCGGGCTCGACTCCGGATTACACGATTAATACTGCCGCTAACCCACGCGAAATCGCGGTGAATGCAGATGACACATTGGTCGTGTCCTCGATCACAACCGCCTCCACAGCAACCATCGAGGTTTTCGCACCAAACGCTGCTGTTACTTCCGCGGTGAATGTGGTGTCAGGCAGGCCCGGTGTTATCGCGATCAACTCTCAAGGAGACTTCGCGTTCGGTAGCGATCTCACGGCCGCCCATCTCATGGATGCCAACTCTCTCACGATTAATGCCACTTTGACCGGGATGAACAATCCCTCCTCGCTGGGATACAACAGTGACGACACGCTTTACGTCATTAGTCGGGGCGCCAATCTTGTGAACGTATTCAATGTCGGATCAACAACGCGCGACGTGACGGTCCCACTTGGCGTGGAGCCCGTGCAATTAGCCGTCGCAGCCAATGGTGATGTGTTCACAGCTAACTACTCTGCCAATTCGGTGAGTCGAATTCCATCGGGTTCCCTTACTGCCGAGACTGCTATCACGGGCATCAACGGGGCACACGGGATCACCACCACGTCAAATGGATTGGTATACGTGAGTTCGGTCATATCTCCTGTGATTTTCACGGTGGCCGAGGCATCTTCCTCCCTCTCGCCCGCAACGGCATCGGCGGGAACCAGCGTCACGGTCGGGGTTGACGGACTGCCTGCTGGTGTCGTGATGGATGACACCACGGTGACATCAGTGTGGTGGGGAGATGACACCGTTCCGTTCACGCGCACTGCCGGGCTGAACGAGGTGTCCGTCATTGTTCCCTCGGGGTCCGGATCGGTGCCGCTGGTGGTTGAGGTCAACGGCGGCAATGCGATCAGCGCGGGCACCTTTTCTTACGCATCGACTCCACCAACACCGCCGGTGTTTCCGCCTTCGGCTCCATTGGGTGTGAGTGATGTTGCCGGTGACGGGTCGGTGTCGGTGACGTGGTCGGCGCCTGCGTCGTCGGGGTCATTCCCGGTGTCGACTTACCAGGTCACGTCCTCGCCCTCGGGCGGGTCTTGCGTGGTGTCGACGACGTCATGTGCGATTGATGGTTTGGTCAATGACACCGCATACACGTTCATGGTGCGGGCGTTGAATGGTGCGGGGTGGGGGCCGTGGTCTGATCCCACTGATCCGGTGACGCCGCGGGCCGAGGCGACCATTCTCATTACCGGCACGCGCTCTGGCACACAGGTGAGAGTCGACGGCGTGACTACCGGGCTCACCGGCCAGCAGGTCACCCCGCATGTGCGCTTCCCCGGGCAGGATTCGTACCAGACGGGCACAGGTGTGCGCACGGTGGGCGACGATGGTTCGTTTGAGTGGCAGCGGCGCACAGGCAAAAAGATCTACGTCTATTTCGCCGCCGATAGTGTGCGCTCGTTGAGAATCATCATCCCCGCCCGCTGAACCCCTTCACCGCCGAGCGCTACTTCACGTAC
>JAFMCH010000074.1 GCA_017857875.1 Actinomycetota bacterium
GATAGAGCATCTGACTACGGATCAGAAGGTTAGGGGTTCGAATCCCTTCGGGCGCGCATAGATGTGGGGGTCTCCTACCCCTGTTTTCTGTAACTAAGCCACATTCGGTCCGCGCAGCAGTTCCTGCCACTACATTCGGGCTCATGATCGGCAGGCCCGTAACGCTGCACTGTTCAGCTCCGCTGGGAAATGGTCGAATAGCGCTTCCCAAGACCTTGCTGGCGTAGGAGCGATCAATGGCGCGTGTTCTAGTGGTCGAAGATGACGGCTTCACTCGCATGTTGCTATGCAGTCAACTACGAGAACTTGGGCATGACGTCGTCGCCGATGCCGCGACGTGTGCGGATGGCATCGCCAGCACCCGAGTCACTCGACCGGATGTCGTCATCGCCGATCTTGACCTAGGGTCTGGTCCAACCGGCATCGACTTGGCCTATGCAATCTGGAAGTTTGTCCCGTCAACAGGAGTACTCCTACTTTCGACCTACGTTGACGTGCGACTCATCGGTGACTATCGACCACTGCCCCCAGGAACCATCTTCATGGTGAAGAGGTCACTTAGTGACGCCTCAACTCTCGAGTCGGCGATCGCAATGTCCCTCGACCGCACCTCACCGATCGTATTTGAACAACTCAAGCGCAGCGGCAATGTCGCACGGCTGCGGGATGGTCAGGTTGAAATCATGCGCCTTGTGGCCTCTGGGTACACGAATGCCGAAATCGCCAGGAAACGGCACCTTGAAGAAGCGTCAGTTGGAAAGGCCATCTCGCGTTTGGTGGGACAACTGAACCTAGCCGTCACCTCGGAGCGTAATCCTCGAGTGTTGATTACCCAGGCATACTTCGTACTCATTTCCGGTTCAACCGGAACTCGCGGGCAGTGATGGCCCGGACCCCGTTCGTGCACAAGGCCCGTGAACAACGAGAGGTCGGTCACGATACCGACCACATGTCAGATCTACTATTGATCCCATCCTTCTCGCAGCGGCTCGCAACCCGAGATATCAGCGCACACACCGTTAATCGGTTGAGTTTCACCGTCGCCTTGGGAACAAGCGCTTTGCTCTTTGCATTGCTGTTCCTCATGTCTCCTAATTCGATCACTCCACCGAGCCCGTTGTTGATCGGCTCCGTTCTCGGACTCCTGCTGGTGTGCTGTATGAGCGGGCTCTTGACAGGAGTCGTCTTGTGGAGCGAGGCCACCTTTGCTCGCCTCCGAGGTGGCACCTCCAGACTTCGCTTCTTGATGTTTTACGTCATTGGAGGCGCGCTTGTAGGAGTGGCCCTCGAGACATTGTTGCCACTAACAGGGTTCATCAGTTTGTCCCCCGCACCGGTCAGGATCTTCAGTATCGCCGTCATTGCGGCGTGGATGGGGGCTGCCATTGGCGCGACCCATGACGGGCGCCGACGTGTCCGTGTCGCCCGACGCGTGCTGGTTGAGCAGGCTGCGGCAGTTGTGTTGAGTGGTACGTCGCAATCGGCCCTCATCGAACAACTACGTAATCAGCTGCACACCGACCTTGAGGCATCCCTCAAGCCGACTTTCGACCTCACCGTCCAGAGACTGGCCGCGGAAACACAAATCGCTGCCGACGACCTAACATCTTCCGCTGCACAGGTTCTGCAGGAACTTACCGACGAGTCAGTTAGACCCATCAGCCGAAAGCTCGACGATCAAACAGCCTATCCGCGGGAACGTCACGGAGTAGTTGCGTTCATCGCTGGCGTAGCGCGGCATAAGCCTTTTCACCCACTCGCCGTTGCCGCTATCTTCTTGCTCGCGGGAGTATCTGACACTTGGATTCTTGAGGGGTTCAATTCAGCACTCCTTTCAGCTAGCCTCGGCGTCGCTTTGATCTTCGTAATTCTCGGCGCCGGAAATCGACTCATGGCGGCTTTTCCCAAGCACCACACAGCCATTTTTGTCGCCACGTTCATCGTTTTGCAGATTCCGACAATCGTCGTAGAGGCAGCTACCGAACGAGACACAGCCTATTCCGCCGTCGTTGTGATTCTCTTCGGTGTCTTGATCAGCGGCTGCATCGTCTGGTTGACCTCCGGAATCGGCCAGTGGCGCACAGCGCAAGCCGAATTGCTCAACCTTTACGCCGATGAGTTGAACACCGCGAAAATCGAACTGCTGGCCCAGGCGGAAGTCTTGAGGTCAATCACCAAACAAGCCGCCCGTCTCTTGCATGGCTCCGTGCAATCGAAGTTGACCGCATGCATTCTTGCACTCGATCGTGCCGCAAATTCCGATGACGTTCAGGCATATACAGCCGCAATTAACCAAGCCACGAGCATCCTTAGTCAACCTTGGCCACTTATTCATGACGCGCCGATGACATCAACTTTGGAGGTGGTTGTCAGTGAAAAAGTCGCCCTTTGGCAGGGACTGGCAGGTATCGGATCCTTCATTTCGCCGGAGGTCAAGCAGGTGTCAGGGCGATCTGCCCATGTTGTCGGTGACATTGTTGAAGAGGCAGTGTGCAACGCAATTCGTCACGGCAGGTCAGACACCATTTCAGTGCAAATAGATTTGGTGACCGAAGAAGATTCCGCCTACGCACGAATCCGAGTCGTAGACGACGGCATCGGATTGGGGGGAAGCGGACCGGGTCTTGGAACTGTCTACCTGAACGAAACCTGTGCGGACCGATGGACGCGCTTGGAGGTAGCTAGTGGCGGCTGCAGTCTTGAAGCTTGGGTACCACTGGGTGGTGGGTGACCTGATCACACCCCATCAAATTGACTGCACCACAATCACTTCATCCACCAGTTGCCAGCAGTCGGTGACTCACACTCACCTGAGAACCCATGCGAGACAACTGTTCAATGAGCGCGTCGCCGGCCGCATGCAGTTCATCGTTCGACATTGGATCCAGCGCATCAAGAATGAATACTCCGGCGGTGGTGTGATCACGCAGCGCAGTGCGTTGGCCCTGACGCCAGTTCCAGCGCCGACACGTGACCCCAACCTCATCACACCACACAACCTCGCCCATGTCTGGCTGCTCGATCACACGCGTACCCTGAGCCATCGTGTCGAAAGACTCGACACCCGTGGCACGGATCAACCGCGGCGAACCCGCGTACTCATGTGCGTCCTCGCCACCGAGGGGTAACAGTCGCGAGATACTGATGGCGTTGTAGGTGTCGGTCAGTCGGTTCACTCGCGGCAGTCCATCTTCGACGCGGCGAAGTAGAGCTTCTAGACTGTTACGGGTGCGTTGGGGTTTCGCACCGAACGCGCGATACGCCTCACGCCAAGCAGCCACCTGGGGAAGATCCTCAACCGCACAGTCGACAAGAAGTTCACGCGCGGTCGCCTCTGCCGAGCGCAGGAACTCCTCGCTGACATCATCACTTGGCCCTGGCTTGAGTCCATCTGCCACGATGAGCAAAGCTCGATAATCCGGACGCAACAGCCACACATCGGCGTCGACACTCGCACCGGCCAAAAAATTGTCTTCCTCTACCTGCATCCGGTCATCTTTTCGTATCAGCATACGAAAACTGACGCAGCTATCTCTGCGTGATCGAATCCACCTGGTAAACCAAGCGGTCAGCTCCGCGGCGCGGCCCCACCACACGCACACCGATTCCGGCGTTGTCAGCCCACTGCGAGGGGCTCGGAGAGAACAACACCTCGGTCCATTGCCCGCGCTTCAACGTTACGGCCGGACCATTAATCCAGCGTCCGTCGCCGTCTTGAATAGCAAGCATGCCCTTCCAGCGGCCCTGCGAGGATCGGACATCCAAACGCACCCACGCACTCAGTGTCTGCCCAGCGTCAGGGTCAAGTACTTCATTGTCATTATGGGCAAACACTCGTGCTCGTTTATCAGGATCAGTTGCCTTGGCAACCTGCAAACTGCGGCTACCCCTGTGTGAGACGGCGCTTGAGTTGAGACGAGCAGTACTGACCCAGTCGATCCGTCGTGAATTGAAATTATCGACCATGGTGGTCGCACCTTGCCCGGTCATGTGCGCCCGAACAGCTGCCCCATACGTCGTCGGAGTGCCGTCGTAATTGAGTAACAAGGCCGGCCCAGACCTGCAATCCCAGGTGTTCCAGGTCCAGGGCGTGTAGCTCACACCATTGGTATCGGCCCACTTCATATAAGCCGTGGTGAAATCACCCGTGCAGGTGTCTTCACCGATCTCGGTCGAGACGACCGGATAAGTCTCAGCGACCTTGCCGATAGTTTCGTTCCAGCATGATTCAGTGTTGCACTGGCTGAACGAGTAGATGTGCACCCCGGCCGCCAAATTGTTTAACGGGTCCACCGGTGCATGCTCCACCCACTCAGAGAGGTCGCCCGCCCAGTTAAGACCACTGGCAATCATCAAGTTCGTCGCACCCGTGTTGCGCACAGCGTCGACGAGGTCCTGCATGCCGGCTGCCTGCCAGCCCTCGTCGGTCTGGCAGCCATCACGCCAGCATTCCCAAGAAATGTCATGTGGCTCGTTGTAAAGATCGAAGACAACCGACGGATTGTCAGCAAACATCGTGGCAACAGACGTCCAAAAAGCCGGCGCGTGATCAGCATCAGCCATCACCTGCTGGCTGTAAGCGATGTTGGTGCCCGGGGCATTCCAATGCAGGTCCAAGATCGCCACCATGCCCGCGGCGTTGATGCGATCGACGAAATCGCTGATCTGAGACCTATAGGCCGTGCCACTGTATGCCGCAGGAACCCCATTGATGTTGAGCCAACATTGCTCGTTGAGTGGAACTCGAACCGCATTGCTCCCCCAGGATCCAATGAGGTCGAGCGTGCCAGCATCGACTGGGCCATCGAAGAAGCCCCAACCTTGCACGCAGGCGTACTCCGAACCCGACTTGTTCACGCCGAGCAAGCGGATGACCTCGCCATTGGCATCGACCAGGGAGTTGCCCTGGGCTGTCACCGTCGGTGGCTGCTGCACCGCCTGCGGTCCAACGGCAGCAGATGCTGGCGCCATCAAGGTCATCGGAAGCAGCAACATTGCTGCTGCAAGGGCGAATCCGTAACGCAAGATCGGCGAAGTCACACGTCAACGTAACCGGTTAACCCACGTGCACGAAAGACGAGCGTGGGTGCACCCCGTTATTCGAGGGTTTTCCCCCTCCACCACGCTGCTACCCCAGGCAGGCCGCGGCACCGAATCTGGCGTACTTGCGGGCCGAGCACGAACCGAACTCGGGGTAGTACTCGCCCATGACGTCCTGAGTCGCCTGCGGATCATTAACCGGACCCACCAAGGTGGCCGACTCAGTAAAATCCGGATTCGGAAGCATGTTTCGTAAGGCCAGGAACTCCTGGGTCGTGCCATAGCGCGACGACATCGGCAGCCACGTGGTCGCCGGCGATTTAGCGAGGCGGCGTTCGATGCGCTTTTTGTCTGCAGGGAACGACAGCACGATCGTCACCTGGTTGGACGCCACGCCCGTGCGCATCGGTGTCGCGTTGTCAGCCGTGCAACCCACGACTTGCTTGTCCCCGGCACCCACTACTACTGCTGGATATGGGGCCGCATAGACGTAGTTGCAAAATGACCAGTAACGCAGATCTTTGCCCGATGTCCACACCTGCGGCGAAGTGCCCGAAGGCGTTGTTGGCATGGTCGCTCGCGCCACCACGACTCGGCCCTTTTTCGGCGTGTACAGGGCACCCACGTATGCACTTGTCGCGTTGGGAAATGGCGTGCTGAGCGACCCGACCTTCACCGCTTCAAGTTCGGGCGGGCAATCATTACCGCAGTCTGGAATCGGTGGGTTCTTGCGGTCGGACAACGCAGCAAGCAAACTTGCGCCCTCCTTAGTCTTGGCGAGAGCTTTGCGCTCCTTTTTGTTGCACTGCTCCAGTGTTGTTTGCGACCCGTCCACCCCGTGCAGCGTGACCGACGGCAGCGGCACGCTGTTAAACGTGCCGGTCGGCAGGTAGACGCGCATCATCAAGTAGTTCAAGTCCTCTGGCGTTCCAGGAATCAGCGGCTGTACCGGTGAATCTGGAGTCAGCGGCAACACGTTGGTTCCGGTCTCGGTGTCTGACAGGGTCAGGGTCCAAGTGCCACCGGGGTTCGCCTGATCGACCCAAGGGTTTTGTGAGCCGGCATCTGGCTGGATCTCATAGTCGGTAATGGCTGAGGGCGTCCCTGCGAGTGAAGTGAACAGTTGTGCATCGGCGCCATATGCCTGAATGGCGAAGTAGCGGGCGTTGACGTACTCACCTTCCAGCGTGATTTTGTCGACTGCGTCACCCGAATAACCCATCGTCCAATAGGCGGCGCTGGTGTCAGGGTAGAACACATTGGAAGTGGCCAACGAAGTCTTGACCCACCACGAGCACGGATTCACCGCCGTTGGCTGAACAGCGACGGCATCGGCGGCCGACACCGGCCATGTGGCGGTCGTGAGCAGCGCGGGGGTAATCAACGCGGCCGTGGCGAGCGTAG
Organism: Actinomycetota bacterium; assembly: GCA_017857875.1. Taxonomy (GTDB): domain Bacteria; phylum Actinomycetota; class Actinomycetes; order S36-B12; family S36-B12; genus M55B157. The sequence continues at coordinate 6,445 of JAFMCH010000074.1, forward strand.
ATGCGGCAAAGACAGCGGGGGACTTCACGGAGTCATTAAGTCAGACTTCCGACCAAGTGTCATTTCATACGGCGCCGTTGCGATCGAAAGGTCCGACACTTAGTCTTGCGCAGGTGGACTTCGACCTGAACCCCGAGCAACGAGATTTTCAACGTACGCTGCGTGATTTCGTTGATCGCGAAATCAAGCCCGTTGCCAGCGAGCTCGAACGAAGCGGGGAGTACCCCACCGCAATCGTGGAGCAACTCAAGCACATGGGGCTGTTTGGCATGACGATTCCCGAGACGTACGGAGGCCTCGGGCTCGACGCGGTGTCGTTCGCGATCGTCTTCGAAGAACTCTCTCGCGGCTGGATGGGCATCGCTGGCACGCTGGGCACGCATTCGTTGTCGTGCTGGATGATTAATCAGTACGGCACCGATGAGCAAAAGCAGCAGTACCTACCCGGCCTAGCCACCGGTGACCGACGAACCGGTGTAGGACTCACTGAGCCCGATGCTGGCTCAGACCTTCAAGGCATCCGCACTACGGCGATCCTCGATGGTGATCATTACGTTGTTAACGGTCGAAAAACATGGATTACCAACGCACGGCACGCCGATCCACTTCCGGTTTTGGTCAAGACCGATCCACAGGCACAGCCACGACATAAAGGAATGAGCATCCTGCTCATCGACGCGGGAACACCAGGATTCGAGGTTCTGCGGGACCTTGGCAAACTCGGTTACAAGGGCCCTGAGTCGTGCGAAATCGTGTTCGACAATGTGCGGGTGCCGATCGCAAACCTGCTCGGCGGCATTGAAGGTCGCGGTATGCAGCAGGCGCTTCCGGCCCTCGAGTCGGGCCGCATCAACATCGCCGCTCGTGCCGTCGGCATTGCCCAAGCCTCCTACGACGCAGCCTTGGAGTACTCACGAGCGAGAACCGCGTTCGGGCAGCCCATCAGTGATTTTCAGGCCATTCAACTCAAACTGGCGGATCTGGCCACCAATGTGCAGGCCGCACGGCTGCTCACCTACTGGGCCGCGTCAGAGCAGGCCGCCGGTAAGCGCGCAGATATGCAGTCGGGCATGGCCAAATACTTCGCCTCTGAGGTCGCGATCAAATCGGCGCTTGAGGCCATGCGCATTCATGGCGGGTATGGATACTCCACGGAGTACGTGGTCGAACGGCTTTACCGAGACGCACCACTCATGGCAATCGGTGAGGGAACAAACGAGATCTTGCGCACGCTCATCGCGAAGTCACTCACAAGCGGTCGCGACTCTATTGGTTAGCAGAAAGACGCAGGGCGGTAGAATTTGATGTTCGGGTGATTGGCAGCTGCGCAACGACGGCGAATTCGCCGCCTTCGCAGAACCAACCGACTTCACCACCGACAACTTCAGCGCGAACCGCCATTCGATGTAATCCCTCACCTTCGTCAATCACCACCTCACGCTCTACAGGGTGTCGCACATCAAGCATCAGGAACATCCCCTCGGTGGCGAGGCGACTTCCCACCGAGATCTCGATCTCGCGGGCTCCCGAATGCCTTAGCGCGTTGGATACTGCTTCTTCAACAATGCGGAAGGCAGCGGTGCGGACGGGCATGTTGAGTCCCTCTGCTGCCGGGTCATCCATTGTTCTGACGACGCCATCAATCATGAGGTCGACCGTCGCCGCTCCTTCGACTCGCACCTTGAGTTCGCGCAACGCTGGTAGCAGACCGACGTCAAGGCCCTGGGGTGCTAAGGCACGCACCACCGCTTGAATCGAATCCCGATAGAGCGCCCCCAGCCGATCATCAATGGCCTGCAATTCATAAGTCGTCACATCGTTGTCTTGCAGCATTTCGCGCACCTGCATGCGAATAGCAACAATTTCTGATTGAGCTGTGCCGTGCAGTTGATCAAAGACCGCGCTACGCACCGACTCTTCCTCGTGCATGAGGGCCTGCCTACTTCGATTGAGTTCAGCGAAGGAGTCGGCGAGTGCTTCCTCTCGTACGTGTGCATACCACGCGGCAATGGCCATGACGCCGAATAACAGGAAAACAATCGAGGCACTAACCGCGAAATAGCCGATGCCGCTTTCCTTAGGGCCCAACTGCAAGGGAACCACGAAGATAAGGCGTCCGAAGGCAATGATGACGGCGATCAATGCCGAATAGCCCAGGAGCGACCCGAGCGAAACCGGTCCGCCACGATGTCGTCGTAGCAGGATCAGCAAAATCCCCAGCGCGATCGCCACCGTGACGGCATTTGCCATGAGTAGCCGCGGCCATGAATAAAGGAACCTAATGTTGTACCCAGCGTATAAAATCGCGGCGTTGATGATCGGTCCGAGAAAAACAAAGGAACCCGTTAACGCCGCGATGAGCCACCACACCGCACGTGCCGCTGCATCAGGAAGTAATGCAGCAACCCAACCGGCGACGGTGTGAGCCACATTCCGAACTACGGACATCTACTGAGGATAGGCCTTCGGGCTAAGTGCGAGGGTTCTCCCTCGTTCCGGCTCCCACGAGACCGGGCCCAAGCCCTAACCTGACAAAGTGGGAACCCCTCAGATCGCGACCCCAGCAATTCGTGTCGCCGTGGTCGAAGACATCCCGCTGTTTCGACAAATGATCATCCAAAGCATTGAGGGCCATCCAGCGCTTGAACTCGTTGCTGCTACCGCAGGAGTCAGCGAGGCCCGAACTGTCATCCCCCCTGCTGCACCAGACGTGCTTCTCCTCGACCTGCACCTGCCCGATGGGTCTGGATTCAAACTCGGCCTCGAACTGCGTGGTCGTCTGCCACAACTGCGAGTGATCGTGCTCTCTGAGCACGTGCGCCCCCAGGTCTTGCATTCACTCGCCACGGAGGAGAAAGAACACTGGTCCTACCTAATCAAGGCCAATGTCGCTAGTCCACGCGCACTGGGTGACGCGGTGTTAGCAGCTTCACAGCATTCAATCGTGGATCCTGAGGTGCGCCGGCCTTTGGATCCGGTGGAAACGCGCTTGGCGTTGCTTACTGACATGCAGCGCCAGATCTTGGAACTGGTCGCCGCGGGCCATTCCAACGCATCCATCGCGCAGCAACTGCACGTGTCGGTCAAGACACTTGAGCGCAATCTTTCCCAGGCCTACACCCGATTAGAGGTGTTGGGAGATGCAAGCGCGAATGCGCGCGTGCAGGCCGCAGCGATATTTCTCGGCCACAAGCGCAACACCTGAAAGCTCCCTGCGCCCTTAAAACAACCCCGCAGCATTAGCGTGGTCATGATCGGTTATAGCATGGTCAAATGACCGAATTGACCGTTATGCCTCGTATCCGTAATGCGCCTCGATTGTCCGTTATTCGCACAGTCATGCTCCTGCCAATGATGGCACTCGTGCTCGTGCTGGGCCTGCTCACCGGTACAGCCCAAGCCCAAGACCCCCAGCGGGACTATCGGGGATTTTTCGCCGGCTCCGTGCTTGACGGAAGTGGCTGGACGGCCTGTGCCGCACCAATCACGTGGTCCATTGACGTCTCGGCCCTTCGCCGCAATCAACGCAGTAACGAGGTTCGCCGCATGGCCAGATCGTTGAAGCAATGGGCGCAGGCGACCGACCTGACAATGCGGTTTACCGGACGCGAGCGGCTACGAGTCGACCCGGTGTTTCACACCCTGCATCCGAACAACGACGACCCGCTGCGCGAGCGCCACATCTATATTTCCTTTATTCGCGAAGGAGAAGACCCGCTCATGGTCGACCCGGTAGCCGGCCTGGCCATGCCCGCCCGCGTGCACTCCGATACCGGCGAGGTATTCGGCGGCGTTGCAATGTTTCGAGCTAGGCATGTGCGCAACACCCGCGAAGTGACCGGATATGCGCTTAAAGGTCTCTACCTGCACGAACTTGGCCATGTTTTTGCCCTGGGGCATGCCGATCAGTCGGTCAATGCGATGTATCCGGTGGTTGGCGACCGGAAGAAACTCGGACCCGGCGATACCAAAGGCGCACGCGCCATGCTCAAACCGTGTCGGGTGTGACTGGAGTGGCAGTGACGATCACGCTTTGCGCGCCACCAGCCGGCAGCGGCAGCCACCCGAAGGTCGACAGTGCGAC
>JAFMCH010000075.1 GCA_017857875.1 Actinomycetota bacterium
GTGAGTCCATCAGAAAAGCCCGTCCACGGTGCGCCAAACATGCCCGGTAGCAACACCTCGCCAATACCAATCCGTGCGGATTGCCACACCTGATCGCCGCTTGGATCCGAGCGAAGTACCGCCTCAGGTTGCAGGGCGAGATACCAAAGACCGTAGGGAATCGATATCGCAAGGGTGACGATCGGCAAGATCCAACGACGCCCGAGTTTGCGTAAACCCAAACGACCTTCACCCGGCCACATGCGCCAAGCCACCCACAGCACCACTGGCAAGGCGAGCAGGGATTTCTCCCAAAACGCAAGGCCCACAATGTAAACCAAGGTGCCAGCAATCCACCAGCGATGTGCCGGTTGCTGAGAATCCCGAATCGCGAAATACAATAACCACACGAAGGTCGCGCCCCACGGCAGCACCTGCAATGCCGAGGCGTACCACACACTCACAGTGGTCAAGATCGGTCCGAACATGATGAGCGCTAAAGCAATGAAGCCGACCGGGTGATCACCAAAGGCACGGCGCATCACGGCCAACACACCCCAGCCGAAGAAGAACCACATAGTGGTCGCGATGATCACCGCGAGCGTCCAAGACATTGGCGCCAGTGCCTGAGACACCCACACCACAGCGAACTCAGCGGGCATTAGATGGTTGTTGTAAATCTGAAACACATAGTCAAGAAACGGATTCGACGCATCAGCGAGATAGAAGAAATCATCCATGTGGAAGTAGCCACCGGCCATGGCCCACCCATGCATCACCACGCCAGCAACGACGATGACCCACTGCCACCACCACACCTGCGACCGTCGACGTGTCAGCGACTGTCCCCGGCCAGTGTCCTCCTCGACAATCGACTCCACCAGTGGAGCCAATGGGTCGTCGGGCAGAATTCGCTCAGCCATCAGTCTCCACGCCTTCAGCGCTCCGTCGCTGTCGCGGCAAAGTGATGCGCACGAGCAAACCGCCTTCGATTGCCTCACCCAACAGCACTGAACCTCCCGCAGCTTCAGCAGCGCGCAGCACTATCGCGAGTCCGAGTCCGCTACCTGGCCGTCCGCGCGCATCGGCGGTGCGATGAAATCTCTCCCATACCGCGCCACGTTCGCTCTCGGGAATGCCTGCGCCACCATCGCGAATCTCCAACACCACCTCATCTTGATGATCCAACACCGCCAGAGCAATCTCGGCTGAGTCTGGTGCAAATTTCGCTGCATTGTCGAGGCAATTGCCCAGCATCTCAGCGAGCCCGATCGGATCCAGACGCATCAATACAGGAGCCTCTGGCAGTGACAGCGTGACCAACCGTTGCGTTCGACGCGTGAGCCGTTGTGCTGCAGCGCGGGCGGCTCCGACCACATCAATGTCAACCAACTCACGCACCGGCTCATCGCGCGCGGCTAGTGCGAGCAACTCTTCAACCAGGCGACCGAGTTCGTCAAGTTCGGCCTGAGCTGATGCTAAAGACTGCGCGGTAAGTTCGTCGCTCGCCGTTCTCGCGGCAAACTGCACATTCGCGCGCAGCGATGCCAGCGGCGTGCGCAGTTCATGACCGGCATCTTGCACCAGTTGTTCCTGTTGGGCCCGACTCCGAGCCAACTCATACTGCAACGCAGACGTGGCATCCACCACGTCGACGACCTCGCGCGGTGCACCTCGGCCCGCGTGCGGCGGCGCTGCATCGCGTTCGCCACGCGATAGTGCTGCCATCGCATCTGCGGCCTGGGTCAATGGGGTGGTGGATCGGCGCACCGCAAAAACTCCTGCAGCGGCGCCCACCACCACCGCAGCCACACTGCCGATCGCAAGAATTGTCGCCAGACCCAAAAGATTCGACTGCGTTTCCTCCAGGCTTCGAATAGCCCGAGCAGCAGCGCCGTCCACCACAGCCACCGTGTACACACGCACGGATTCACCCGCCGACGTGACCCGAGTACTAAAGGCACTGGTCCCTGGTGCTGCAGAGGCGAGTTGAACGTCAAGGGCGTCAACGGGCAAGTCGTAGGTTTGGTCGTCGATGTCATAGACCTCACCGTCAGCGAGCACCGCGTCCACGATCACCGTCGGCTGACCAGGTATCGGTGGTCGCACAAACGGTGCCCCGTCGGGGTCCGGTGGGGTCAGAAAAACACCGGCCTGAATTCGCGATACCAGCGATGCATCAACACTGTTGAGCAGTTCATTTCGAGTGAGCGTCCAGATCGTGACGGCAAGCGCAAAGACGGTGAGAGCAAGCGTGACAGAGACAATGAGCGCGACTGTTGTGCGAAGACTCCTCACGGATCAATCCGAGCGACGAAACCAACACCCCTCACCGTGTGCACGAGACGAGGTCGTTCACCCACCTCTGTCTTGCGGCGAACATAGGACACATAGGTGTCGAGATTGGAGTCAAGCGTGGGGGAGGAAAAACCCCATACCTCACTCATGAGATCCGATCGAGCCACCACCGCACCGTTAGCACTGAGCAACACGTGCAGTACAGCGAACTCGGTCTTGGTCAACATCAACTCATCGTCATCACGCGTCACTCGGCGAGTGATCGTGTCGAGGGTCAGATCACCCAGGTGCAGCACCGGTGCGCCCTCGCTGGGAGCAATCCGGCGCAGCAGCGCGCGCACGCGTGCCAATAATTCAGATAGGTCAAAGGGTTTGGCTAAGTAATCATCAGCGCCGGCATCTAACCCGGCCACGCGATCGCCCACATCTCCACGTGCCGTCAGCACCAGAATCGGGAGGCCATGCCCTTGCCCGCGCACGCGACGGGCCACCTCTAGCCCGTCTAAATCAGGCAGGCCGAGATCCAAGATCATCAATTCGGCAGCGTGCACGCGCTCGAGCGCATCATGGCCATTGGGAACGGCTTCTACCTGATAGCCCTCAAAGCTCAAGATACGGCTGAGGGCTTCACGCAGCGCCGGGTCATCATCAACAACGAGGATGGCCATGACCCCACCGTAACCCCCCGGACACGTTAACGGCCCCCGAACCCTCACTCCATTCTGGAGGGATCGGGGGCCGATGCTCGTCGTGGTCGGGATCTGTGCGCCCTACCGCACGCGGCCACGGCGAGCAGTCTGTGTGCGTGTTAAACGCGTTTGCGGACCAGGATGACATCACGATCGCCACCTGGCTGCGCCATCAAGCGATTAACGGCTGTCCGCGTGTCGGAGAGCAATCCAGAGGCCTCGCCCCACGAAATCTCCCCCTCCAAGATGTCTCGGATCACCGGGTTCACCAACCAGTCACGCAACCGATCTCGAACCTTCTCCGCGTCGTCACCGGCAATTCGCTCCAGGGTCCAGCCACGTTCAAGTCGGTTCATCGCCCGAGCCTGGGAAACCTCGCCCACCTCGGTGATAATCCGCCAGAACGCACCCTTGACCTTGCGCTCAGATCGAGCAGACAACGAATCCGGCGCCGAAGTAGAGATCACGTTCAAAATATAGAAGCGCTGACGATCGGTGTAGAAGCCTTCGTCTACGGCGTCTTCAACGAAGACCGCCAGGCGCGCATGCACCTTGTCGCGCAGTTCGGATTCGGTTCGCGCGTGGGCTGGGGTGCTGGTCAAGCTGAAAACTAGACCCAGACTCGTCAGCGTAGCCAAAGCCGCCATGGCCGTGCGCCGCCAAAGGGAGCGGCCGGGCTTGCGGCGCGATGGCGTTTCGGTCATGCCTCTACTGTGCCCTGAAACAACGCCCCATGCGGCCGAGCAGCCTGGGAAGTGTCTGGGAGCGGTCCGAAAATGAGCCAATCTGGGGCTCAGTGGCCGGAAATGACTGACTCCCGACGTACTGTGACCCCATGACAACTTCTCGTTTGGGCGGCCCGGCTCGCGTAGCTGCAGCCATCGCCGCGGTCGTCTTAGGGGCTGGCATTCTGGCCGGATGCAGTTCGGATTCGAGCGACGATGCCACGGCCAGCCCCAGTCCCACCAGCACCGCTTCACCCACCGAGACCTCATCGGAATCCGCGAGCCCCTCCAGGATCGTTGCGGTGCTGTGTGACGAAGCCACCGACCAGCAGCAAGAACTCATCAGCCAAGCCATGCTGCCGGGCTTCAGTGTCAGCCAGCTCGTTGACGTGCGCGCTGACGACGAGGCCGAGCACGCGCTCATGGGTTTCGTGGAAGGTCCTGGACTAGCAGTCTTGGCCATATGGATCGGCAACGGCGATCCGCTGACCGACCTGCAGTCGGCCGATGAGTTCGCTGCCGAGTCATCCACCGCGCCCCTTGCCAGTGATTTCGAGGCCACCCAGGACTTCATCAACAGTGCCGGCCGTTGCTACACGACTGTCTTCGCGCCAGACGATGAGGAGTGAGAGCAGCGCAACTAGCGCTGATTAATCGACAGCAGGCGATCCAGGTCGCCGTGCACTTCAAGCCCTGCGGTCGTGGCTTTCGTGTCGATGAGCACTTGACCGGCTTCATCAGTCAGGCGCACGTCGATCACGCTGTCAAGGGTCTCCTCAACCCGTTCGTGCATGCGAGTGCGAACGGGGGCGTGCAATAACCCACCGCGTCGGCGTTCGGCGGCTAGTTCGAGTTGGCCGTCTGGACCGGTGAGTGACCAGCGCACATGCGAGTCGTCGAAGGCTAGATCGATCTCCTTCGAGCCGTTGTAGGTCGCCCACGTGCGAAGCCGATCTGGTGTGCGCAAGCCAACAATGAAGCCCCGAAACGCTGATCGCAGCCAGGGAATTATCGCGACAGACGCAACCAGCGAGACACCGGGAGTGTCGACGAAGTGCGCTGAATGCATCCACACATATCCGGCAGGAAACGCTCTGCCCCAGTCTTTTTCGATATATCCACGGCCTCCGGTGAAGTCGACGGATACGCCATCAATCGTCAGAGAACCAGCCAGGTCATGGCCGAAGGAGACAACTCCGTGGTAGCACTCCATCGCCGGAACCCATGCGTACCAACCCATGATTCCCGGCTTACGCCAGGTGACCGGCCAGGGATCTAGCGCGGTTTCGTAGGCAATATCACCGTGCAGATTGTCAAAGCGTAATTCCGCACCGCGATTGGTGAACCTGTGTGGTCCGACACGAACATCAAAACGTCCCCGAGCTGCCCAGAAGTCTTCGACCGGGTACCGGTGGTACCAAGACTCGCCGGTGGCGCCGTTAAGCACCTGGACGAAAGCCTCATCCGTTCGTTCGCCGTCGTCTTCACCCCGAAACACTCCGGGGATGACCGCCCATCGCGCTGATTGATCCGCGCTGACCAACTTGACGTACCAACCTTCGAAGAACCCACCGCTCACGCCCGTCCCGTGGAACCCTTCAGGATGCATCGTGTCTTGCACGATCGACCGGGGGGTGCGCACAAACTTCACATTACCCCTAGGCTGACCACCGGAGGTGGGTATGAGAATCCTCATTCCCCGCGAAACACGCGCGGGTGAACGTCGGGTCGCGATGGTGCCTAGCGTGGTCGGCAAATTCACCGGTATCGACGTCGAGGTGCTCGTCGAATCGGGAGCCGGCGCACACGCGTTCTTTTCCGATGCCGACTACACCGCAGCCGGGGCACGCATCATTCCCACCGATGACCTCAATCTTGTTCTCGAAGCGGTTGACGTTGTCGCCAGCGTGCGCTCGCTGGAATACACCCGTGCGCGCAGACTCAAGGCCGGGGCGATTGCCTTGTCGTTCCTGTCGCCAGCCGAAGACACCGATGTTGTGCGCGCCACGCGCGATGCGGGGGCAACGGCAATGTCGTTTGACCTCGTTCCGCGTATCTCCCGGGCCCAGTCCATGGATGCGCTCACCTCGCAGTCGTTGGTCACCGGCTACCGCGCGTCACTTGTGGCCGCAGACCTCATGCCAAAGTTCTTTCCCCTGTTCATGACCGCGGCGGGCACGATTCAACCCGCCAAGGTGCTCGTGCTCGGCGCCGGAGTTGCCGGCCTGCAAGCCATCGCTACGGCCAAACGCCTCGGGGCGCGCGTCTCGGCCTACGACGTGCGACCGGCCAGCGCAGATGAGGTTCGGTCGATGGGCGGCACCTTCATCACCCTTGATCTGGACACCCTCGAGGGCAGTGGCGGCTACGCACGGGAAATGACCGAGGAGCGATCTGCTCGGCAGCGAGAATTACTAACGCCGCACATTTCTGACTCAGACGCGGTGATCACGACCGCGGCCCTACCGGGGCGAAGCGCGCCTTTGCTCGTCACCACGCAGATGGTGCAGACGATGAAGCCTGGCTCCATCGTGGTCGACCTCGCCAGCGAGAGTGGCGGCAACGTTGAGTGTTCGGTGGCAGGAGAGATTGTCGACATGAATGGGATTCAGATTTGGGGGGCTCAAGATGTCGCCAGCCAGATGCCAATTCATGCCTCGCAGCTCTACGCGATGAACGTCTTTGCCCTACTCAGCCCAGCGGTCACAGAAGGGCATATTTCGCTCGATATGGACGACGAGGTCTACGCAGGTTGCGTCGTAGTACTCGACGGTGAGATCCGCAATGAGGCGGCACTCGCCGCGGTCGGAAAGGCGTAGCGCATGGATGGGGTCGCACTTCTCACGATCTTCGTACTCAGCATTTTCGTAGGTTTCGAGGTGGTATCGAAGGTATCTACGGTCTTGCACACACCGTTGATGTCTGGCGCCAACGCCATCCACGGCATCGTCCTCATTGGCGGCATCATCGTCACGGGTGCCGCCGAGACGCCCCTTGAGGTCATCCTGGGCGCACTGGCAGTACTTCTTGGCGCGATCAACCTCGTCGGTGGCTTCGCGGTAACCGATCGAATGCTGGAGATGTTTAAACCCAAGAAGCCCGCGGCCGCATCGGATCGGGAGGGTGAGGCGTGAGCACTCCCACCTGGGCCCAACTGACCAATCTGGGCGTCGCAGTCTTGTTCATTCTGTCGCTGAAAGCACTTTCCTCACCCAAGTCGGCTCGCCTGGGCACAGTGCTGGGAGCGTTTGGCGCCACGGCTGCCACCGTCTTGCTCTTTTTTACCGGTATCGAATTAGACAACCTCGCTGTCATCATCATCATGATCGCTATCGGCTCGGTGATCGGTTGGGTGTCTGCGCGCCGCGTGAAGATGACCGCGATGCCACAACTGGTCGCTCTCTTCAATGGCGTGGGTGGCGGTGCAGCCGGGCTGGTTGCCGTCGTGGAGTTCCTGCACGCAGATGGCGAAGGTTCATTTCTGTTTTGGCTGTTCACCATCGTGACCGTGATTATCGGCTCGGTGGCCTTCAGCGGATCAATCGTCACGTATTTGAAGCTTCAAGAGGTGATGACCACGCGTCCGGTCGTACTACCGGCTGGCAAATGGGTCACGATCTTGGTGGCACTAGCGACCGTGGCCGTCGCGGTATGGGCCATCGTTAACCCGGCATTCTGGTTGATCCTGCTTTTGCTCGCGCTGTCGCTCATTTTCGGAGTGCTGTTCGTGCTGCCGGTGGGTGGCGCTGACGTTCCGATCGTAATCTCGCTTCTCAACGCATGTACCGGCCTTGCCGTCGCCGCATCAGGCTACGTCCTCAACAACGTGTTGCTGCTGATCGCCGGCACACTGGTCGGCGCCTCGGGAACCCTGCTGACAACCTTGATGGCCAAGGCGATGGGTCGCCCATTGACCGCTACTCTCTTCGGGGCGTTCTCTGGCACCACGGCCGGGAGCACCGCAACAAGCAACAGCGACCGCCCAGTTCGTTCTGGTGCACCCAACGACATCGCCATCATGCTTGGGTTCGCGAACAAAGTGATCTTGGTGCCCGGATACGGGCTAGCGGTTGCTCAGGCTCAGTCCACCCTGCGCGAACTAGCCGAGCTCCTCGCATCGCGTGGTGTTGACGTGGATTACGCCATCCACCCGGTGGCCGGACGCATGCCCGGGCACATGAACGTGTTGCTTGCTGAAGCCAACGTGCCTTACGAGCAGCTCAAGGAAATGGACGAGATCAACCCCGAATTCGCCAGCACCGACGTCGTATTAGTTGTCGGGGCGAATGATGTCGTCAACCCGGCCGCGCGCACAGACACCTCGGCACCTATCTACGGCATGCCAATCCTTGACGTGGACGCCGCGGGCCAGGTCGTGTTCCTCAAGCGATCGATGCGGCCCGGGTTCGCCGGAATTGAGAATGAGCTGCTCTTTGATCCGAAGACAACGCTGCTATTCGGTGATGCCAAAGAATCACTCACCAAGGTCGTGTCCTCGCTGAAGTCCCTTTAGTTCACCTGCGCTCCAACACAGTCAGTTACGCAGCTCAGTCAGTTACGCAGCACGGTCACTTACACGACACCAAAGAGTCGATCTCCCGCGTCGCCTAGACCGGGAACGATGTAGCCACGTTCATTCAGCCGCTCGTCGATGGCGGCGGTGACCAGGGTTACCTCGACATCGCGATGGTCATAGGCCTCAGCCAGACGAGCCAGGCCCTCGGGGGCCGCGAGCAACACGATCGCGGTGACATCGCGGGCACCACGGGCGAGCATCGAATCAATCACCGTGATCAATGTGCCACCGGTGGCCAGCATCGGGTCGAGCACAAAAACCTGCCGGCCAGAGAGATCACTGGGAATGCGCTCGGCGTACGTGGTGGCTTCGAGTGAATCTTCATCTCGCACCAAGCCCACGAAACCAACCTCGGCGATGGGCACCAGTTGCAGCATGCCGGCCAGCATGCCAAGACCAGCACGCAGCACGGGCACAACCATCGGTCGAGGTCTAGCCAGATGTACTCCCTGCATCGGTGCGACCGGCGTCGTCACCTGCACGTCACAAGTGGCAAGGCCCCGCGTGGCCTCATAGGCCAGCAGCATGACGAGTTCCTCGGTAAGGGCGCGGAAAATGACCGACCCTGTCTGGGTCTCGCGCAGCGTCGCTAACTTGTGGGCAACCAATGGATGATCTACGCAAATGGTGTGCATGACTGGGCAGGCTACCGCTGCACCCCACACGCACTCCCTCGGTATCTGGGCATTAGGCCCACCGGATGTTGATTCTGGCGCGGAACTGAGGAAGATAGGCATATGGATGATCCAGGCGACGCCGGCGTTGATTTTTCTATTGCCGCCTGGCGGGAGGATGGCCGCTGGTCGATGGCCACATTGCCACCTCGGGCCGTGGACACCCTCGGTGGTTTCGTCACGGCTTTGCGGCAATTGACCGGGGAGGGCGGCGCACTGGGATTCGTGGGCGTTGACGAAGCGTGTCTCATCCTGGTGCGGATCGGCCCCGACGGGGTGGCTCGACTACTGCTCTCTGATGCCAACGCAGCCCTTGACTACGACCTTGCCGAAGAGGCGTTCGATCTACTTGACCTTGACGTCCCTGAGGAGGAAGAGTACGAGGACTTTGAACCGGTGGGCGATCTAGCCTTGCTCGCCGACTTTGGACTCGACGACGACACTCTTGAGATGCTCCTGGGCACAGATGAGTGGTACCCCGATGAGCAGGTTCGTCATATCGGTCAACGCCTTGGCTTCGCAGAGCAACTCGATCGCCTGCTGCCCTCGCGCGACCTACCGCGCTAAGCACACCCCATGATCCAGCCGAGCGATCGTGATACCGCCGCGATGCAAATGGCGCTCAGCCTGGCCCGAGAAATGCCGAACCCCGACGACATACCTATCGCGGCGCTGGTGGTTGATCAGCAGGGCGCCGTATTAGCGTCCGCGGTGAATGAGCGGGAAGCTACCGGCGACCCCACGGCGCACGCAGAGGTCTTGGCGCTTCGAGCGGCGGCCCGCGCACGCGGAAATTGGCGACTTGCGGACACCACTTTGATCGTGACGATGGAACCATGCCCCATGTGCGCTGGCGCAGCGCAGTTGGCGCGTGTAAGCGCAGTGGTGTTCGGCGCGTGGAACGACGACTACGGGGCGGCGGGTTCCATGTGGGATGTCTTGCGCGATGGTCGCCTACCCGTGCAGACCGAGGTGATCGGCGGTGTCCTGGCTGAGGAGTGTGGAGAATTAGTCCGGGAATTCTTTCGACGGCAACGGGGTGCAAAGGCTGCCCGAGGCGACCTGTAACCTCTTCGGCGGTGGCGTGTCCGAGCGGCCAAAGGAGCGCGCCTCGAAAGCGCGTGTGGG
>JAFMCH010000076.1 GCA_017857875.1 Actinomycetota bacterium
GAGTTATGCGCGTGGAGGGTGAGGCAGGGAAATGACCACACAGGCGGTACGAGCCGGTGCGCATCAATGGCGCGGACTCATTGAGGAGTACCGCGAGCGGTTGCCCGTCGACGTAGACACCCCTGTTGTCAGCCTCCGCGAGGGTGGTACACCACTTGTTTACGCGTGCACGTTGTCCGAGATGACGGGGTGTCAGGTATGGCTGAAGTACGAGGGGGCTAACCCGACCGGGTCATTCAAAGACCGCGGCATGACCATGGCTATCTCCAAGGCTGCCCAAGCAGGTGCCCGCGCAGTCATCTGTGCATCCACCGGCAATACCTCGGCAAGCGCTGCTGCTTATGCGGTAAAGGCTGGCATGGTGTGCGCCGTACTGGTCCCTGAAGGCAAGATCGCGATGGGCAAGTTGGCGCAGGCGATTGTGCATGGCGCGCAGCTACTTCAGGTTCAAGGCAACTTTGATGACTGCCTGAATCTGGCGCGTGATTTGGCCGACAACTACCCGGTTTCATTGGTCAATAGCGTCAATCCGGATCGCATTGAAGGTCAAAAGACGGCGAGTTTCGAAATCGTTGATCTGTTGGGCGGTGCACCTGATATTCATTGCCTCCCCGTCGGAAACGCCGGAAACATTACGGCCTACTGGCAGGGTTATCGCGAATACGAGCGCGATGGCATCAGTCGGCAGCTACCACGCATGTGGGGCTTCCAGGCTGCCGGAGCCGCGCCGATCGTGGAGGGCCGTGCTGTTCGTTCACCGGAAACGATCGCGACCGCTATTCGCATCGGAAATCCGGCTTCGTGGCATCAGGCCGAAGATGCCCGCGATGATTCCGGTGGTGCGATCGATGCAGTGACCGACGAGAAAATCCTTGCGGCCTATCGACTCCTTGCGGCCAAGGAGGGTCTGTTCTGCGAGCCGGCCAGTGCCGCAAGTGTTGCCGGTCTCTTGCAGCGACACGAACAGGGACTCCTTGATGCCGGCCAGACGGTCGTGTGCACGCTGACGGGCAATGGGCTCAAAGATCCGCAGTGGGCTCTTGCTGATGCGGCAGATCCCGTCGTGGTGCCGACAAACGCAGATGTGGCGGCCGAGAAATTGGGATTGCGGGCGTGAGCAGCATCGTGACCGGCACCGTCGTTGAGGTGGTGGTCCCTGCGACGAGTGCAAACCTAGGGCCGGGTTATGACGCGCTCGGGCTCGCGGTAAGTCAGCACGATGAACTCATTGCCATCGTCACCGACGATGCCGGTGTTCGCGTTGACGTTGAAGGTCAAGGAGCGGCAACTTTACCAAGCGATGAAACTCACCTGGTTGCACGCGCTGCGGCACAAGGTTTTTCAGCCGTCGGTATCCCCCTGCCCGGACTGCTAATCCGATGTCGCAACACTATCCCGCAAGGGCGTGGATTGGGTTCTTCTGCGGCCGCGATCGTGGCGGGCCTCCTCATCGCTCGTGGCCTCATCGACGATGGCGATGTGTCTCTTGATGATGAGGCGGTCTTGTCGATAGCGACAGCGATGGAGGGGCACCCCGACAATGTGGCGGCTGCCCTGTTTGGTGGATTCACGACGGCGTGGGCAGACACCACTGAGGGGGAGGTTTCAGCACACGCGATCAGTCGGCAGGTGCACCCGGCCGTGACTCCGATCGTTGCGATCCCACCGACCGCAGTATCGACGCGCGCGGCGCGAGAGCTGCTCGGTGACACAGTCTCGCGTGAGGCAGCGGTGTTCAATATTGCCCGGGTGGCCGCTTTGTCGCATGCCCTATGCAGTGACCCACAATTATTGTTCTTGGCAACGGAGGATCGCCTTCACCAACAAGATCGTGCTTCAACGTACCCGGAGTCCCATCGGATAATGGCCGGTCTGCGCGAGCGTGGACACGCGTCGATGATTTCTGGGGCCGGTCCTGCTGTGCTCACACTTGTTGGGGCGCAAAATGTTACCGATGTGCAGCAATCGAGGGTCACTGACGAGGTGGTCACTCAGATGAGGCACATTTGTGGACCGGACTGGTTGGTTCTTGCTTTGACTGTCGATCATCAGGGGGCTCAGATGCATCGCCGTCGGCTCTCGGCGGGTGGCTAGCGCGCGGTCAGAGGGACCCGCGAAATGCCCGCTCACTGAAGGGCTGATATTGTTTTGATTGTTTAGACGGGGCGGTAGCGAGATTCTCCTTCGCAGTCGTATGCGAATACTGGTCTCGTATCCAGCCTGACGTAGCAGCGGCCCTCGACCGTAACTTTCGAGCCCTGGTTGCCAATTTTTGAGCGCCCACGGGATCAACATTCACAAAGGACATTTGATTGTGACCGAAACATCTACCTCAACTGCCCGGGGCGGTTCAAACCTGTCGGGCATGCTGTTGCCAGAACTTAAGCAACTAGCATCATCCCTAGGCATCAGCGGAGTGAGTGGAATGCGCAAGGGTGACCTTGTCTCAGCGATTTCCGCTCGGCAATCCGGTGGCGGAAATGGAGCGTCATCCAGCGCCAAGTCGGGTGCGAAGTCGACCAAGCCCGAGGCCAAGAAGGCCGAAGTTGAGGACGCCGCAACTGGCACAACCGAGCAGTCTGAGCCTGCTGAGTCGGCCAAGACCCAGCCGCAGCGTGACCGCAACCGCAATTCTGACGGCAATCGGCGCTCAGATGACTCGCGCAACCAAGATAATTCTCGAACCCAAGACAATTCGCGTAGCCAAGACGGCGGCCGTAGCCAAGATCGAGATGATGATGGCGACCCCAACCGTCGGCGCCGTCGGCGTGGTCGCGACCGTTATCGCGACCGCCGCGAGCGTCGCCCGGCCGGCGGCATGGCCGAGATAGATGTTGAGGTAACCGACGACGACGTCCTGGTACCGGTGGCTGGCATCCTTGACGTCTTGGACAGTTACGCATTCGTGCGAACTAGTGGCTACCTTCCTAGCCCCAACGATGTTTATGTGTCGTTGTCTATGGTCAAGCGACACGGCCTACGTAAGGGCGATGCCGTAACCGGCGCGGTGCGCCAGGCGCGCGAGGGCGAACGACGTGAGAAGTTCAATCCGCTGGTCCGCATCGAAACGGTCAACGGAGCCGATCCGCAACTGTCTCGTGATCGAGCAGACTTCTCCAAGCTAACTCCGTTGTATCCCCAGGATCGCTTGCGATTGGAAACAAGCACGACAAATCTCGTTACTCGTGTGATCGACTTGGTGGCCCCCATCGGCAAGGGCCAACGTGGACTCATCGTGTCTCCGCCCAAGGCGGGTAAGACGATGGTGTTGCAGGCCATAGCTAACGCAATTTCAGAGAACAACCCCGAGTGCCACCTCATGGTTGTTCTCGTTGACGAACGCCCCGAAGAGGTCACCGACATGCAGCGCTCGGTGAAGGGTGAAGTCATTGCCTCGACGTTTGATCGCCCGGCGGAGGATCACACGATCATCGCGGAACTGGCGATCGAGCGGGCCAAGCGATTGGTGGAACTCGGTCATGATGTTGTCGTGCTGTTGGATTCGATGACCCGACTAGGACGTGCCTACAACCTTGCAGCACCAGCTTCGGGTCGTATCCTGTCCGGTGGCGTTGACTCAACGGCTCTTTACCCGCCCAAGCGTTTCTTTGGTGCGGCCCGAAACATCGAAAACGGTGGTTCGTTGACCATCTTGGCCACGGCGCTCGTGGAGACGGGCTCGCGGATGGATGAGGTGATCTTCGAGGAGTTCAAGGGCACCGGCAATATGGAACTCAAATTGGATCGACGCCTCGCCGACAAGCGTGTTTTCCCCGCTGTGGATGTGGACGCGTCTGGAACGCGTAAGGAAGAGTTGCTTCTGGGTGCAGAGGAACTCAAAATCGTGTGGAATCTGCGCCGTGTCCTGCATGCACTCGATCAGCAGCAGTCCATTGAGCTGCTGCTCAACAAGTTGCGTGAGACCAAGAGCAACTATGAGTTCCTCAGCCAGGTACAAAAGACCACGCCTGCGGTCGCGGGTGGGTCGGCCGAAGACTAGGGGAGTACGATTTAGGCGCACCGGTTCACGGCGAGGGTCCCTCATCGACCCGGTGTTTGACATCACAAAGGGAGTTCTTGTTATGAAGCCGGGCATTCACCCCGAGTACGTGGTCACCGAGGTCACCTGCACCTGCGGCTCGACCTTCACCACCCGTAGCACCGCGACCAACGGCACTATTCATGCCGATGTGTGTTCGCAGTGCCACCCCTTTTACACCGGCAAGCAGAAAATCCTTGATTCTGGCGGTCGCGTGGCCAAGTTCGAAAAGCGCTTCGGCAAGCAGTCGAGTTCTGCTGCAGCCGACACCGAGTAACAGGCGATTGTGTTCGCAGGTTGCGTCGACCTCGTCAGCGAATATGAACAAGCTGAGCAACGCCTGCTTGACCCCGCATTGCACTCCGATGCCAATGAAGCTCGCCGTGTTGCTCGTCGGCACGCTGAGCTGAAGCCGATTGTTGAGGCGTTTCGCCTCTGGACTGCCCTTGGTGAGGATATCGCTGCTGCGCATGAGTTGGCTGCGGTCGATCCTGCCTTCGCCGAGGAAGCGGCTGAACTGACCGAAAAACGTGAGGCGGTCAGCGAGCAGTTACAAGCCCTATTGATTCCGCGCGATCCCCTCGACGATAAGGACGTCATCGTCGAGATCAAGGCGGGTGAGGGGGGTGAAGAGTCGGCGCTTTTTGCTGCGGACCTGCTGCGTATGTATCTGAGATATGCCGACTCGCGGCGTTGGAGTACTGAAGTCCTTGAAGCCGAGGAGTCAGACCTGGGCGGATTCCGAGATGTTGCGATAGCCGTCAAGTCTCGGGGAACTCCGGCCCCGGGTGATGCGCCTTACGCGAGGCTGAAGTTTGAAGGTGGCGTTCATCGTGTGCAGCGCGTGCCCGTGACCGAATCGCAGGGACGCATTCACACCTCCGCTGCCGGCGTCTTAGTTTTGCCAGAGGCGGAGGAAGTCGACGTCACCATTGATCCGGCCGACCTTCGTATTGACGTGTTTCGGTCATCTGGGCCGGGTGGTCAAAGCGTGAACACAACCGACTCCGCCGTGCGGATTACCCATGTACCCACGGGTGTGGTGGTGTCGTGCCAGAACGAGAAGAGTCAACTCCAAAACCGTGATCAGGCGATGCGGATCTTGCGCGCGCGACTGCTGGCCCTGGCGATGGAGGAGCAGGCTCAAGCTGCCTCGGACACCAGGCGGGCCCAGATCCGCACGGTCGATAGAAGTGAGCGAATTCGCACCTACAATTTCCCCGAGAATCGCATCAGCGATCATCGCGTCGGCTACAAGGCCCACAATCTTGATCAGGTCTTGCAGGGCGAGCTCGATCCGATTGTCGAAGCGTGTAGGCGAGCAGATGGCCTCAATTCACTGCCCTCGGCCGAGCAATGACAGGTTACGAACGCAAGGACCGCACGCCGGGCTTTTCGCAACGGTTCGTTGACGGCTGGGTTTCGTTGCGCGACGTAATGGCCGATGCCGAGCGGCGGCTGGCCGCGGCCGGAGTGGAGAGTCCACGAACCGATGCGGCCATTTTGGTTTCCCATGTCATCAAGGTGCCGCGCACGCACATGCTGTTGCAGGATGAGATCACGAGCGATCAACGCACCCAATTTGAGATCTTGTTGTCGCGGCGAATGGCGCGCGTGCCGCTGCAACATCTTTTGGGGATAGCCAGCTTTCGCCACATCGATGTTGCGGTGGGGCCCGGCGTGTTCGTACCCCGCCCGGAAACTGAACTCGTGGCTGAAGCCGGCATTGCCGCCCTCATGGAGTACCCCGAGTCTGAGCGATTAGGAGTTGAGTTGTGCGCGGGAACCGCGGCGATGGCAATTTCTATGGCGACTGAGGTGTCTGCAGTATCAATGTTCGCCGTTGAGGTTGATCCTGCCGCTTTGGAGTGGACTGAACGCAATGTGACAATCCACCAACCTGCGCTGGCAGATCGCGGAAGTTCGGTGCAGGTAGTCGCTGCCGATGCCCGTCGCTGTGCGGCGCAAGGCGGGGTCCTCGCCGATATCGCCGGACGCGCGGCGGTCGTCGTCGTGAATCCGCCGTACATCCCTGAGGATGCTCAGCCGCGTGAGCCCGAAGTGCGAGATCACGAACCGCGCTTGGCTCTTTATGGTGGGGATGATGGCCTAGATGTGATTCGCGGCGTGCTGGGCACCGCCTCGCAGCTACTGCGTGAAGGTGGGTTGGTGGCCATCGAACACGGAGACCGCCAAGGTGAGGCGGCAGGGGCTCTGGGCGTACCCGCGCTCCTGCGCGAGGGTGACACGGCTGCCTGCTGGCGAGATGTACACGATCACCTGGATCTCACGCGGAGGGCTCGGTTCACCACGGCGCGTCGCACTGGCCATCCTGCGTAGGGTGTGACTGGCTTCCGCATTAGTCAGGGGATGAGGCAATGTCGATCGTGATTGATTGCGGTGTCCGAGCCGGCGCTGATCGTGAGCGCGGGATCGTCGCGGCGACCGCTGCCATACGGCGAGGCAACCTCGTTGTCATTCCCACTGAAACGTCCTATGCCGTTGCGGGCGATGCCTTCACTCCCGCCGCACTGGAAAAGATTCGCAAGGTTAAGGGGCGTGGCGATGACCTGCCGCTACCCGTGCTCGTCGCGTCGGCTCGAATGGCGCAAGGAATCGTGACCTCGCTCAGCGATTCAGCTCGAGACCTCATTGATGCTTTCTGGCCCGGGCCTTTGACCGTGTTGGCCGAACAGCAGCCGACGCTGGCCTGGTCGATGCCCGGCAATGCGGTTTCGGTGCGTATGCCTATCCACCCATTGGCGCTGGAACTTATCTCCCGGGCCGGCCCGGTCGTGGCAACCGCAGCGAACGTAGCCGGGGCGCCCCCGCCGCGCACGGCGGCCCAGGCGCAGGCACAACTAGGCGACGACATCGCCGTATATCTTGATGCTGGACCGCGTGCCGCCCTCACGGCCAGCTGCGTGGTCGACGTGACGGTTTCGCCGCCGGTACTTCTGCGGCCTGGTCCATATGAAACGGCACTTCTCCAGCAGGTGTGCCCCGACCTGGTGTTGCCCGACCTTGAGCTACCCGACCTCCACGACAGCCCGGAGAGTTCGGCGTAGACTCCTCCACGGTGGCCACAGATGGTGGTGCCCCGCTGTGATCTGGCCCAGGAGGCTCTGATGTTCGATACCGACCTAGACCAGGCGCCTTTTTGGGGGCCGGATTTTCACGCGTTGGCGGCCGAGGACCCAGAGATCGCAGGCATCGTGCTGAGCGAACTCGACAGGGCGCGCAACGGCCTGCAGTTGATTGCCAGTGAGAACTTCACGTCTCCGGCAGTCTTGGCTGCGCTCGGATCAACGTTGTCCAACAAGTATGCTGAGGGTTATCCGGGACGTCGCTACTACGGCGGCTGCGCCGAGGTAGATAAAGCCGAGATCATCGGCATTGACCGGGCCAAGGCACTCTTCGGCGCCGAGCACGCCAACCTACAACCGCATAGTGGTGCCAGTGCCAACCTTGCGGCATACGGGGCTTTCGTAAAGCCGGGCGAGACGGTACTGGCCATGAGTCTTCCCCACGGCGGTCATCTCACTCATGGTTCCAAGGTGAATTTCTCGGGCAAGTGGTTTGATATCGCTTCCTACGGTGTTCGTTCAGACACGGAACTCATTGATTACGACGAGGTGCGCACGCTGGCGCTCAACCATCGTCCGCGCATGATTATTGCTGGTGCGACGGCCTATCCACGGCTGATTGATTTTGCTGCGTTCCGTCAGATCGCAGATGAAGTGGGTGCGATCTTGATGGTCGACGCCGCTCACTTCATCGGACTGGTCGCTGGAAAAGCCATTCCCAGCCCTGTTCCCTACGCAGATGTCGTGACCTTCACGACGCACAAGGTGCTTCGCGGACCGCGCGGTGGCATGATTTTGTGCAAAGCCGAACACGCTGCGGCACTTGATAAGGCGGTCTTCCCGATGATGCAGGGAGGCCCGCTCATGCACGCCGTGGCAGCGAAAGCGGTTGCGCTAAAGGAGGCAGCCACGCCACAGTTCCAAGATTACGCCGCAACAGTGATTCGCAATGCGCAGAGTCTGAGCACTGCGTTGGCTGATCGTGGCATGAGGCCGGTGAGCGGTGGCACCGATACGCATCTGGCGTTGTTCGATCTCCAGGCGATTGGTGTGACCGGTGCTGAAGCCGAGGTGCGCTGCGACGCGGCCACCATCACGTTGAATAAGAATGCCATTCCGTATGACCCCCAGCCCCCGGCGGTGGCCTCGGGAATTCGTGTAGGCACTCCGTCGGTCACCACCCAGGGCATGCGAGAAGAACAAATGCCGCTGGTTGCCAACCTCATCAGTCAGGCCATCACTGACCCGGCCAACGCCTCGGCAACGGCAGCGGGTGTGAACGAACTGGTGTCGGCGTTCCCTGCTTACAGCCGTGCTGCGGTGACCGTCTAGGTCTTTCGACCACACACGCGGTCATGCGCGAATACCTTCTTTGTCTCCTCGCCGCTGCTGCGGTGACGTACTTGACGGTGCCGGTGGCGCGGGTGATTGCGCAGCGCTGGGGAGCAATGGCGGAGGTTCGTGATCGTGATGTTCACGATCGGCCGACCCCACGGCTGGGTGGCTTGGCGATGTGTGCTGGGCTGCTAGCGGGGTTGTTGCTAGCGAGCAAACTGCCCTTGATGGGAACGGTTTTCGCCGACGGAGCTCGCGTCCCCATTGCACTACTGAGTGGTGTGGCGGTCATCGTGGCCCTTGGCGTCATTGACGATCGATGGGGTCTTGCTGCGCCGACGAAATTGGCCGGGCAAGTCCTGGCCGCATCGGTGATGGCTCTGCAGGGCATCACCATGATTTGGCTTCCGATCGGTGGGACGCTCGTCCTTGACCCGGTGACCAGCGTGCTGCTCACGGTATTGGTCGTGTTGGTGTGCATCAACGCGATCAACATGGTTGACGGGCTCGACGGTTTGGCCGCCGGTATTGTCGGTGTTGCGGCGATCGCGTTCTTTGCATACTCATATCTGCTGTCTGTTGAAGTCGGTTTCGAGCGAGCCACCATGGCGACTCTGGTGTCGGTTCTGCTGGCTGGGATGTGTCTCGGTTTCCTGCCACACAATGTCTATCCCGCGAAGATATTCATGGGCGACACGGGTTCCATGTTGCTAGGTCTCCTACTGGCAGCCAGCATTATTACGTTGTCCGGCCAGGTGGATCCCAGTGCCATTGAAGGCGGAACCCTGTTGCCTGCATTGCTGCCGATCTTGCTACCCGTGGCTGTAATGGCAGTGCCGCTGCTAGACCTGGGGTTGGCGGTGCTGCGTCGCACCAGACGCGGCCGATCACCGTTTGCCCCCGACAAGCAGCACATGCACCACCGATTACTCGAGGTTGGTCACTCGCAGCGGCGGGCGGTACTGCTGATGTATGCCTTGACCGCAGTGATTGCGGGCACGGCGGTGGCCTTGGCCTTCGTGCCGGTGGCTTATGGGCTGTTGATCCTCGCCCTGGGTTTGG
>JAFMCH010000009.1 GCA_017857875.1 Actinomycetota bacterium
AGTTGCACGAGATGTTTGGCATTGCGTTTGTCAATGCCACAACCGGTGCTCTCGAAGTGATGACGCCCTTATTGCTGTCTGAATTCGCCCCCGCCCAGCCGTTACGCAAGCACATGCCATTGGTAGCCCGGGCCGTGAAACCGTGGCCTGGGGCTGCCGACCCGGATGCGCGTCGCAGTTCGCAACGACGTCGTCAACTCCCGCCGGGAGTCCTGGCAGGATGGCTACGCGAGGACACCGCAGGAGAGGACTCGACTAATGACTGAGCGGTCCGTCGACCCGGTTCACCATGCCATTCCAGATGAATCTCGCGGCACGATCCTGTTAGCGGAGTCGGCGTGCACGTCATGCATGCTTTGTGTCCGCGAATGCCCTGACTGGTGCATCGAGATCGTTAGTCACAACGAACAGGTGACCGAGGATGGTGCACGTAGGCCGAAAACCGTTGCGATCTTGGATTCCTTCACGATCGACTGGGGCCTGTGCATGTTCTGCGGCATTTGTGTGGAGGTATGCCCGTTTGATGCGCTGTGGTGGGAGCCTACGCCGCACGAAACGGATTCAACTACCGGTAATTTAGAAACTGAACTGCGAAGTCCAGATCTGCGTCCTTCACGAGGCTTATGACCGCCTGCAGGTCATCGCGGCTGCTACTTGACACACGCAGTTCATCACCTTGCACGGTGACCTTTACCTTTTTTGGTCCCTCATCTCGAATGAGTTTGCCCAGCTTCTTCGCCTGCTCCTGCGAGATGCCGGCCGAAAAGGTGCAGGAGATCTTGTATGTGCGACCGGATGAGCGCGGGTCGCCAGCATCAAGTGCTTTCAGGCTGATGGATCTCTTGACTAATTTATCCTTGAAGACATCAAGCGCAGCAAGAACTCTTTCCTCGGTGTCGGCTTCAATTTCCACGCCCATCTCACCCTGCCAGTTGATGCTCGCACCGGTGTTCTTGAAGTCAAACCGCTGCGCTAACTCCTTCGCGGCCTGATTGAGTGCGTTATCGGCCTCTTGCCGATCAATCTTGGAAACGATGTCGAAACTGCTGTCAGCCATGCGGCTATTGTGGCATCTTCGCGCCAGCGCCTGTGACAGATCGCGATCCGGATCGCTTCGTTTCGGTGCGGCCCGGTACGATCGGCGGGCTCGCTTGCGCGGGCAAGGCAGGTTGCCCGAGCGGCCAATGGGAGCGGACTGTAAATCCGTCGCGAAAGCTTCGCAGGTTCGAATCCTGCACCTGCCACTGTTGTCGAAGGGCCAATTCTTTTGTGGCCCGGTGGCCCTGGAGTCGTGACGACCTCAGCGTTCGTCGTCGAGGTAGACGACCTGGGTGAGATCCTCGCTGACCGCCCATAGTTGCTCGGCATCTGCACGGTTGAGTGCCGCAGACGTCATACCCACGAGTGTGGGATGACCGCGTTGCTCACCGAAACCGTCTGGGCCGATGTAGACCCCACTCGGTAAATGTGGCTGCGTTGCGGCGTACAGCGTAGGCAAAGCCCCCATCTCGGCACTTTGGCCAAAGAGGCGATTTGCCACGGAGGTGGTTCGCTCACCCCACCTGCTGCCCTTCATGCGGGGGCCGGCAGATTGCAGATTCGTTGATGCATAGCCGGGGTGAGCGGCGAGTGAGATCACCGGCAGTGCAGCCAGACGCAGGCGGCGACTGAGTTCGTTGGCGAAGAGCAGGTTTGCCAATTTGCTTTGTCCATAGGCTCCCCACGGACGATATTTGGCGACTCCTTGCAGATCGGCAAAGTTCATGCGGCCCATGCGATGAGCTTGAGAAGACAGTGTCACCACCCGCGACGGTTGGTGAGCCCCGGCTGCTACGAGACTGGACAGCAGTAATCCGGTGAGCGCAAAGTGCCCGAGGTGGTTGGTGGCGAATTGCATCTCGTAGCCATCGGCGGATTCCCGCCTCGGCAGAGCCATGACCCCGGCGTTATTCACCAACAAATTAAGTCCCGCTGGGTGGGCGGCACTCCAGTGCTCGGCGAAAGTGCGCACGCTGCCTAGGTCAGCCAGATCGAGCGCGGCCACGGAAACATTCGCCTGCGGATTCCGCTCAAGGATGTTTCCGGCTGCCGTGTCGCCGCGCTGGGTGTCGCGTACGGCGAGCGTTACCGACGCGCCATGTCGGCTGAGCTGCTCGGCGGTCACCAGGCCAAGCCCTGAGTTGGCTCCGGTCACCACCGCTGTCGTGCCGGTCAGATCGGGTATATCGGTCGAGGTCCATCGGGTGGCCTGAGTCATATTTGTCCTCTTTCTTTCCCCTCGCCCTTGTCTCATCACCTCAGTGAACCCTGTCGGATGTCCTCTGCGGCCTTCGCCCCCTGCTGCCGGTGAGATTGGCTCGGGCGACCTGCTGTGTGCAGCACCGGCGGGGTGCCTGTAGTCTGCTCTGGCTTCACCGCCCCAATAGCTCAGTCGGTAGAGCGTCTCCATGGTAAGGAGAAGGTCTACGGTTCGATTCCGTATTGGGGCTCACGGGGTGGCTTCCGTTCATCGGGGGTCACCACACGGCGGAGTAGCTCAGCCAGGTAGAGCAAGCGGCTCATAATCGCTGTGTCGCCGGTTCAAGTCCGGCCTCCGCTACCCCGATACTGCACCACATCGGCCAACCGGCCGAGATTTACGAGGAGGGCCACATGGCCAAGGCGAGTGACGTTCGGCCCAAGATCACCCTGGCCTGCCAGGATTGCAAGAGCCGCAACTACATCACGAAGAAAAACCGTCGGAATGATCCAGATCGACTGGAACTGGCCAAGTTCTGCCCGACGTGCAAAAAGCACATCGTGCATAAGGAAACCCGCTAGTTTTCTACACTCGGGGGAGTGAGCAGAAGGCGAGTTTTGCATGGCACTGAATCCGGACCTGGTTGGGCGGCAGTACCCGCCGTCGCCGGTTTACGTCGTGGGTCGCGAGAAAGTGCGGGAATTTGCCGCGGCGATCAATGACACGAATCCGCTATCAACCGACCTCGACGCGGCGCGGGCTGCGGGTTTCGCCGATCTGGTCGCTCCACCCACTTTTGCGTTCGTGATCACACACGTAGCTATGGGTAACGCGATGTTTGATCCAGACCTGGGCTTGGACTACACCCGGGTAGTACACGGTGAGCAGCGGTTTGAATATCACCGCCCACTGGTGGCGGGTGATGAAGTAACGGTGGTCGCGATGATCACATCAATCCGCGCTGCCGCGGGCAACGACATGCTCACGCTTCGCTCAGACGTACTAGACCCCGCCGGCGACGTGATCGTCAGCACTCACTCGGTCATCGTTGCGCGCGGTACCGGATCGAAGGAGGCAGCATGACCGCCGCTATCTCCTTTGATGCCGTCGAAGTGGGCACCGCCCTTCCCGACCGTGATGTCACCATCACCCGGGTCGATCTCATTCGATATGCCGGTGCATCAGGCGATTTCAACGTCATTCACTGGAACCGGCGCATCGCCACGGCCGTGGGGCTACCGGATGTCATCGCCCATGGCATGTACACGATGGCTCAAGCAGGGCGATTGGTCACCGATTGGATTCAAGATCCTTCGGCGCTCGTTGAGTTTGGGGTGCGCTTCACCCGGCCGGTACCGGTGCCCGATGACGATGCCGGTGCGATCGTTCGTTATTCCGCGCTGGTGGCCGAAAAACTGCCCGATCGGCGCGTACGGCTCGACATCAAGGCGGTCCACGCTGATGCGACCGTCCTGGGCCGGGCAAGCGCCGTTGTGCAACTGGCTTGAGCACGGACTCCATGCCGGAGTACATGCGTGACCTGACGACCCTGCGGGTGGGTGGTCCAATCGCCCGCTTGGTCAGGGCCACAACGCGGACCGAACTGGTCCAGACTGTGAGAGATTGCGACGCT
The DNA here is from genome assembly GCA_017857875.1 of Actinomycetota bacterium. Classification (GTDB taxonomy): domain Bacteria; phylum Actinomycetota; class Actinomycetes; order S36-B12; family S36-B12; genus M55B157. The sequence continues at coordinate 3,873 of JAFMCH010000009.1, forward strand.
CGCGGCGAGCCGATCTTGATCCTCGGCGGTGGCAGCAACGTGGTGGCCTCCGATCGTGGTGTCGAGGGAACCGTCGTCTCGGTAGAGACTCGGGGCATCAACGTGAGTTCCGACCCCTGCGCTGGGGCCTGGGTTGAAGTGGAGGCGGGGGAGTCTTGGGACAGCCTCGTTGATTTGGCGGTGGTCCAGGAGTGGGTCGGCATCGAAGCGCTGTCTGGTATTCCTGGTCGCACGGGTGCCACGCCAATCCAAAATGTGGGTGCTTATGGGCAAGACGTAGCACAGGTTATTGCTCGGGTCGAAGTTTTTGATCGCGCACTTGATCAGGTCAGCACATGGGCGGTTGGCGACTGCGAGTTTGATTACCGAACGTCGGTTTTCAAGCGATTGCTGCCGAGATTCGTCGTGCTTGCTGTGACTTTTCAACTGCGACGGGGAAACCTCTCGCGCCCTATCCTGTATCCAGAACTTGCTCGTGCACTTGATGTCGATGTCGGCGCCGCGGTCAAGGCCAGCGATGTTCGGTCTGCAGTATTGGGCTTGCGGCGTGCCAAGGGCATGGTTCTCGATGATGCCGACTGCGATACGTGGAGTGTCGGTTCTTTCTTTACCAACCCGATTGTGGCTGTAGAGCACCTTGACCGGGTGCCAGAGGCGGCCCCGCGATGGCCAGTTGAGGGTGGTCGCATGAAATTGAGCGCAGCTTGGCTGGTGGAACAGTCGGGTTTCTCGCGCGGTTTCTCGTTGAACAGTCCACCGCGTGCGGCAATTTCTACGAAGCACACTTTGGCGCTGACCAATCGCGGGGGAGCGTCGGCCGCTGACATTATGGATTTGGCGCGAACGGTGCAGCGTGGAGTGCACGAGGCTTTCGGGATCAGACTCGAGCCCGAACCCACCATCCTGGGTGACACAGCTGTGCGGTATTAGGCTGAGTCGGATGGTTTCGCACAAGCAGGAAAGTCAAATCGTGACGGCCGTTTTAACGGTGTCGGTTCCGGCAGATCAAGCCTCGATCTACGTTGCATGGCAGCAGCAAATGAACGATGCCGTTGCCGGTGCCAAGGGCTTCATCAGCACCCAGGTAGTCGACCCTGACGAGCCAGGTGATGACTTCGTCGTTATCTATCGATTTGAGACTGCGGCAGACCTACAGCATTGGATGGCTTCGCCGGAGAGGAAGGCACGGATCGACCAATTGCCGCCCGGACTTGAAGCGGCAGATGGCACCATGAAGGTCATCGTAGGAAACGTAGATGATCGCGTGTCGCAGCCGGTGACCGCGGTGATCTCCGTGCGCGTTCACCCCGGCAGAGAAGACCAATACCGGCTGTGGCAGAAGCGAATGACAGCCGTAATGAGCAAACAGCCGGGCAGCATCGGCTGGACGGTACAAGAACCGATACCCGGTCTCCAAGATGACTGGGTTGTGATGGCCCGATTCGATTCGGAGGACGATCTCGCCGCGTGGATGACATCAGACACTCGCGCACAGATGCTGGCTGAGGCCGAGGACATGATTGATCAATCCTCGACCAAGAAAACGCGAACAAGTTTCGACGGGTGGTTCCGATTTAATGACGGTGCGAAGCCGCCGCGAGCATGGCAGCAGTCTGCTCTCGTGCTCTTGGTGCTGTTCCCGATCGTCATGCTCGAGTTGGTGTTCGTGTCACCCTTCACTCAGCGACTTGATATCTCGGTAGCGACATTCATTGGCAATACGATTTCCGTTGCCGCTACTGGGTTTGTTCTCATCCCGGTTGCAGCACGTGGTTTTCGATGGTGGTTAACACCGCAAGCCTCTGCTGGCCGACTCTGGGCCGGCGGATTAGCCATCGCGGCCCTTTATGCGGTTTCCATCGGCGTCATGGCATTACTGGCGGCAAATGTTAACTTCACGCCGCCCTTCTTGCTGGGCTAGTACGGGTGCTTGTTCGGGTTCGTAGCCCAGGCGCGGTAGGCCTGCAAGCCGTCCTCGCGCCGGAGTTGGGTCAAGGTGATTCGGCGCTCAGGTAGTGGTTTTGCGAAATCCTCGTACTGGAACGCATCATCGAATCCGATTTCGCGTGTGTCCTCGGCACTGCAGGCGTAGTAGACATTGTCAATGCGTGACCAATAGATCGCGCTCATGCACATCGGGCAAGGAAACCCACTCGTGTAGAGGTCCATCCCCATGAGCATTCGTGATCGTTCCGGAACAACATCGGGTGATCCCTCTGGCTTGGCGACGAAGGCGAGGGTTGACTCGTTTTGTTCCGTCAGGCCGATGAGTGGTGCATACGGATTGAGTGTGGCCACTGCCTTGCGTATGGCGGTCACCTCGCCGTGGGCCGTGATGTCGCCGGTGAGTAGCACGTTGTTCTGCCCGCGCGCAACAATCTCGCCGCCAAGTGCAATAACGGTGCCAAACGGCCCACCCCACCCGTTGGTCGCAGATTCCGCGCCTAGTCGGCAAGCTTCGGCCATAAGTTCATCGGGGGACATCGGCACGCTCCTGGTATTTTGTGGGGACAACGGGCGACGCAACGCTATCTAATGTGGATGCCCTGGTGGGTCGCTACTCGCTGAGAAGTGCGGCGATACGACCCACGCCCTCAACAATGTCAGCATCGCTCAGGGCATAACTGAACCGTAAAAAGCCCTGTGTGCCAAAGGCTTCACCCGGCACGACGGCAACCTCAGCGGCGTCGAGGATGAGATCGGCGAGTTCGGCCGAAGTTTGGGGAGTGCGTCCTCGGATCGAGCGCCCGAGGGCGCCAAAGACTGATGGATACACGTAGAAAGCCCCCTGGGGTTCTGGGCAGTCGATCCCGGGAATAGCGCGGAGTAGATCGACAATGAGACGACGACGTCGATCGAACGCGATCTTCATGTCCTCGACCGCGGTCAGGTCTCCTTGCACGGCAGCCAAAGCCGCGATCTGTGAAACATTGGCGACGTTCGAGGTGGCATGGGATTGCAGGTTAGTTGCCGCCTTCACCACATCGGTGGGGCCGATCATCCAACCGACCCGCCAGCCTGTCATGGCGTACGTTTTCGCTACGCCGTTGATTACGACACAGCGGTCGGCGATCTCGGGGACTTCAACAGGCATCGACGAAAACTTCGCATCCCCATAGACAAGGTGTTCGTAGATTTCGTCGGTGACGACCCAGATACCCCGCGCTGCGGCCCACTGTCCAATCTCGCGCACCTGCGCTGGGTCGTAGACCGCACCGGTCGGATTAGACGGCGACACGAAGACAAGCAGTTTTGTGCGGTCGGTGCAGGCGGCCTCGAGATCAGCGACGCTTACCCGGTAGCCACTTTCCACGGACGTGGGCACGACTACAGGCACCCCACCAGCCAGCCGAATGGATTCTGGGTAGGTGGTCCAGTAAGGCGAGGGCAAAAGGGCCTCGTCTCCTGGGTTCAACAATGCTGCGAAGGCGTTGTAGAGGGCCTGTTTGCCGCCGTTCGTGACTAACACTTCAGCAGCTGTGATCTTAAAGTTGCTGTCGCGGGCCGTCTTGACGGCGATCGCCTCGCGCAACTGCGGAAGACCGGCCGCAGGGGTGTATCGGTGCCACCTGGGATCCAGGCAAGCCTCGACCGCTGCTGCCACGATGTAATCGGGGGTGGGAAAGTCTGGTTCACCGGCTCCGAAACCGATCACCGGGCGTCCAGCAGCCTTCAGGGCTTTTGCCTTGGCATCGACCGCGAGGGTGGCCGATTCGGTGATTGCGGCAATTCGGGTGGAGATCCGTGAGTCCATGGCCTCATCTTGGCGCATGCCGAGGCCGCATGTGATTCCAAGGCCCCCGGTGCGTAGACTGCCGACACCGGTGGTTGTCCACCCGTTCGAGTGCGCCTGCCGTCACACAGATGCGTAGGGGTTGCCGTTCGGTCAGACCACCACAGGGCCGTAGCTCAATTGGTAGAGTCCCGGTCTCCAAAACCGGTGGTTGGGGGTTCGAGTCCCTCCGGCCCTGCTGGCTTCGACCGACCGACCAGAAAGGTGCGCATAGTGAGCGAGTCAAGCTCTAGTACAACTGAGTTGTCCGTGCTAGGCCGCTTTGCGCTCTTCGTGCGCCAGGTCGTTGCGGAGCTTCGCAAGGTCATCTGGCCTACCCGCAAGGAACTCATTGCCTACACGGTGGTCGTTTTGGTGTTCGTTGCGGCTATGGCGGGCATCGTTGCGGTGCTCGATTACGTCTTTACCCAGGGTGTCCTGGCCATCTTCGGCTGACGCCGCCCGCCCCTCGAGGAGTTCATCCCATCGTGTCCGAACAGCCCCCGGTAACCAATCCGTTCGCCGTGACCCCGCCCGTTGACGAAACGCCCGCGGTGGTCGCCGAAGTCGCGCCCAACGAAGACGCTAGGCAAGATGTTTCCGTTGCCGACGATGTCGCCGCTGATGTCGACTCGGAGCTCGCTGCCGAACTTGTCGCCCCGGCCGCCGATGGTGACGTCACTGAAGACAATGGTGACGTCACCGAAGACGAAGAGGAACTTGACCCGATTGCGGTGTTCCGCGAGGAACTGCGCATGTCGGCCGGCGACTGGTACGTCATCCACTCCTATGCCGGGTACGAAAACCGGGTCAGGACTAACCTGGATTCACGGATCTCCAGTCTCAACATGGAGGATTACATCTTCCAGGTCGAGGTCCCAATGGAAGAGGTCACCGAGATTAAGTCTGGCGTGCGCAAGGTGGTGTCGCGCACTAAGTTCCCCGGATACGTACTGGTTCGGATGGAACTCACCGATGAGTCGTGGGGCGCGGTGCGCCATACCCCCGGCGTCACCGGGTTCGTTGGCCACGGGCACACGCCAGCGCCGTTGAGCTTCGATGAGGTGGTGTCGATCCTCGCCCCTGCACCGGATAAGAAATCGACGAGTGCGGCTGCCTCGGGCGGAGCTGCCCCGACTGCGATCCAAGAGGTCGACTTCTCGGTCGGGGACTCCGTTACGGTGATTGATGGACCGTTTGCGACCCTCCACGCCACGGTCTCTGAGATCAACATCGAAGCCCAGAAGGTCACCGGCCTCGTGGAGATCTTCGGCCGTGAAACCCCCGTCGAGCTGGCGTTTAACCAGATTGAAAAGAACTAGGTCCCGCGTACCACGTGCATCGTCCAACACCAACCCGGTTTTGGCTTAATCCAGCAGATCAAGGACACTAAGAACCATGGCACCCTCGAAGAAAAAGGTCTCCGGCCTGATCAAGTTGCAGATTCAGGCCGGTCAGGCCAACCCGGCGCCCCCGGTTGGTCCGGCGCTAGGCCAACACGGCGTGAACATCATGGATTTTTGCAAGGCTTACAACGCGGCCACTGAAAATGATCGTGGCCAGGTGATCCCCGTGGAGATTACGGTCTATGAAGATCGGTCCTTTGACTTCAAGCTCAAGACACCGCCGGCCTCGCGACTGATCCTCAAGGCCGCCGGTCTAGAAAAAGGCTCAGGTAATCCCCCTAAGGCCATCGTCGGTTCCATCAGTCGCGCTCAGGTTCGTGAGATCGCAGAGACAAAAATGAGCGACCTCAACGCGAACGATGTCGATGCGGCCATGAAGATCATCGAGGGCACTGCCGTTCAAATGGGCGTCACGGTCAACGACTGAGTCGCCCCAAGTAATCCTCAGCACGACAATATCCAAGGAGTGGGAGGGTCGCGCGCGATCCGCTTACCACAACTGCCACCTCGGGATTCTCCTCGAATCTCGATCACGTTAGGAGCAGCAGCATGAAGCGCAGCAAGGCATATCGAGAGTCTGCAGCCAAGATCGACCCCGATTTTCTCTACGCACCGTTGGCAGCAACGCGTCTGGCCAAAGAAACGTCGACGACCAAATTTGATCCCACCATCGAGGTGTCGATGCGTCTGGGTATCGACCCGCGCAAGGCCGATCAGATGGTCCGCAGCACCGTAAATCTGCCCCACGGCACGGGCAAGACTGCTCGCGTCATTGTGTTTGCCAACGGCGAGAAGGCCGAGGAGGCCAGGGCAGCCGGCGCCGATGAGGTCGGTGGGGATGAACTCATCGACCGCGTGGCCGGTGGTTGGACTGACTTTGACTCGGCCGTGGCCACTCCTGACCTGATGGGCAAAGTCGGCCGCTTAGGCAAGGTGCTGGGTCCCCGCGGGTTGATGCCGAACCCCAAGACCGGGACGGTGACCATGGACGTTGCCAAAGCGGTGGAGGACATCAAGGGCGGCAAGATCGAGTTCCGTGTCGATAAGAACTCCAATTTGCACTTTCCCATTGGCCGGGCGTCATTTACTGATGTGCAGCTTGCTGAGAACTACGGTGCGGCCCTCGAGGAAATTCTCCGCTCGAAGCCGTCCTCAGCCAAGGGGCGGTACATCGCAAAAATTACTATGTCCACCACCATGGGCCCGGGTATTCAGGTAGATCCGTCGCGGGTGCGCGACTTCGCTAGCGACGAAAACGGCTAGGAAGCGGGCCGAAGTCACCACGGAGACTGACCGTTTTGACTTAGATCCGGCCGTTGGCATAGTGTTCGACCTCGCGTCGGGAGAAAGTTTCCGTGGCGCGACACCAAAGACCGTCGGTTACGCATCAACCCTGATGCGTCGAAGAGGCTCGCGAGTCGACCTACGCAGGTGCGTATTCTGCACGTGAATACGTCTGCGCAGGCCTGGCTGGTTGCCTTAACAGTTGAGGAGCGCAGCGTGGCACGCGATGACAAGATCACTTCGGTTGCTGAAATTACCGAGGAGTTTCGCTCCTCCACCGCCACGGTTCTCACCGAGTATCGCGGTCTGTCGGTGTCGCAGTTGAAGACCCTGCGTCGCTCTCTGGCTGACGTTGCGTCTTACTCCGTGGTCAAGAACACCCTCACCCGAATCGCCGCTAGGGACGCTGGAGTCGAGGGTATCGAGGACCTTCTCGTGGGTCCCAATGCCATTGCTTTCGTCAAGGGCGATCCCGTGACCGCGGCCAAGGGCTTACGTGACTTTGCCAAGGACAATCCCGGACTGGTCATCAAGGGCGGCTACATGGACGGCCGGGTCCTGCAGGCCGAAGAGATCGCCAAGTTGGCCGATCTTGAGTCCCGCGAGGTGCTGTTGGCCAAGTTGGCCGGCGCTATGAAGGCATCGATGTCTTCAGCCGCCGGGCTCTTTGCCGCGCCGCTGTCCCAGGCTGCACGTTTGTTCGCTGCCTTGCAAGACACGCTGCCTGCTGATGGTGCAGCGAGTCCGGCCCCTGCAGAAGAGGCCCCCGCAACCGAAACGCCCGTAGCCGAAACACCCGTAGCCGAAACACCCGCAACCGAAACACCCGCAAATGAGTCATCTGAAAGTTCACCCGAGGGCTGATCTGCCCGATTCCACCCAGAAACAACCAACCCCGGCCCTCGGCCGGACACCACGAAAGGACCGCCCTCATGGCGAAAATGAGCACCGACGAGCTGCTTGATGTGTTCAAGGAAATGACCCTGATCGAACTCAGTGAGTTCGTGAAGGCGTTTGAAGATACCTTCGAGGTCACAGCTGCTGCTCCGGTAGCGGTGGCCGTGGCCGGTCCCGCTGGTGGCGGTGGCGAAGCTGCAGCCGAGGAGAAGGACGAGTTCGATGTCGTTCTTGAGGCCGCTGGCGACAACAAGATCCCGGTCATCAAGGAGGTGCGCGCCTTGACCAGCCTGGGGCTGAAGGAGGCGAAGGATCTCGTCGAGAGCGCTCCCAAGGCGATCTTGGAGAAGGTCAACAAAGAGGCAGCCGATAAGGCCAAGGAGGCCCTTGAGGGCGCCGGTGCCACGGTGACCTTGAAGTAGTCCCGCCAACGGCCATGAGTCCGTGGTCATTGCGTACCTGATTGACTCGAGCACCACCGTTTTTCCTCGCAGTCGTGCGGAGGAGCGGTGGTGTTCGTGCGTAGTGACCGACTTCCCATCCTCAGCTGCCAGCGCCGCCAGGTAACACCTAGGTCACAACCTCAGCGGGCCGGCTTGACTTACCGCCCGCGAGAGGACACCATCGGTCGCAACGCAAGACACCGCTGGCACAGTGGCCCCTCTCATTGGTCACTAGCCGCCTGGGGTATCGAGGGCGTAAGGCACGGTCAGGGCGGCACAAGCTGTCTGGCTCCCTGACACGACCGTCTCGCCGATGATCCCCGTGGGTAGAGCAGTAGCGGTGTGGACAGCGGCGTGCCCGTGGGGTAGGCTGCCTCTTTGCGCTGCCCCGGTTGCGGCAGCGATAAGTTTGCGAGTCTGTGGAAGGAACCCCTCTTGGCCGCCCCCAGCACCTCCTCTCGTACCAGCAGCGACGTCGCCAAACTCTCCCCCTCTTTGAATCGCCCCTCATTCGCCAAGATTCGTGAACCCCTTGGGGTCCCCAATCTGTTGGCGCTCCAAACGGCTAGTTTCGATTGGCTGCTTGGCAATGACAGGTGGCGTGCTCGCGTCGCCGAGGCGCTGGCTGAGGGTCGCAAGGATGTTCCGGCATCGTCGGGCCTTGAGGAGATCTTCGAAGAGATCAGTCCGATCGAGGACTTCGCGGGCTCAATGTCGCTGTCCTTCCGCGATCACCGCTTCGAGCCCCCCAAGTACACGGCCGATCAGTGCGCCGACAACGACTTCACCTACGCGGCTCCGCTGTTCGTCACGGCTGAGTTCATGAACAACGAGACCGGCGAGATCAAGTCCCAGACTGTTTTCATGGGCGAGTTCCCGCTGATGACCGATCGCGGCACCTTCTTGATCAACGGAACCGAGCGAGTTGTTGTGTCGCAGCTGGTTCGTTCCCCGGGTGTCTACTTTGATCGCTCGATCGACAAGACCTCGGACAAGGATGTCTTCGCAACGAAGATCATCCCTAGCCGCGGAGCTTGGCTTGAGTTCGAGGTTGATAAAAAGGATCTCGTTGGCGTGCGTGTTGACCGTAAGCGCAAGCAGCCGGTCACGGTGTTCTTGAAGGCGCTGGGCTGGACCGAGGAAGAAATCCGCGAACGTTTTGGGGCCTATGACTCCATGATGCAGACGCTGGATAAAGACACGGTGGGCACCCAAGAAGAGGCGTTGCTCGACCTGTACCGCAAGTTGCGCCCAGGTGAGCCGCCCACGGTCGACAATGCCCGCAACCTGTTGGAGAACTTCTACTTCAACCCCAAGCGATACGACCTGGCGAAGGTGGGTCGCCACAAGATCAACAAGAAGCTTGGTCTTGATGAGCCGCTGACGCAGAACACGATTTCGCGGGAGGACATTGCCGCCACGATCGAGTACCTGGTTCGACTCCATGCCGGTGAGACGACATTCGTCGGTCCGCGCGGGGAGGTCAACGTCGAAACTGACGATATTGACCACTTCGGCAACCGTCGCCTGCGCACCGTGGGTGAGTTGATTCAAAATCAGATTCGCACCGGCCTGTCGCGCATGGAGCGCGTGGTTCGCGAGCGCATGACCACCCAAGATGTCGAGGCAATAACGCCGCAGACACTCATCAATATTCGACCGGTTGTTGCTGCGATTAAAGAGTTCTTTGGCACGTCACAGCTGTCGCAGTTCATGGATCAGACCAATCCGCTCGCAGGCTTGACCCATAAGCGCCGTTTGTCGGCACTTGGGCCCGGTGGCCTTTCGCGCGAGCGCGCCGGCTTCGAGGTCCGCGATGTGCACCCTTCGCACTACGGACGCATGTGCCCGATCGAGACTCCAGAGGGCCCCAATATCGGCCTGATCGGTTCGCTATCAACCTACGGACGCGTCAACGCATTCGGTTTCGTGGAGACGCCCTACCGCAAGGTGGTTGATGGGCGCGTTACCGATCAGATTGATTACCTGACCGCTGACGAGGAAGACCTCTACATCATTGCCCAGGCGAATGCGGTCGTGCGCGATGACGGCATGTTTGGCGAAGATCGCGTGCTCGTTCGGCGGAAGGGTGGCGACGTTGACTACGTGACCCCCACCGAGGTCCACTACATGGACGTCTCGCCGCGCCAGTTGTGGTCGGTGGCCACCGCCATGATTCCGTTCCTCGAGCACGACGATGCCAACCGTGCGCTCATGGGCTCGAACATGCAGCGTCAGGCTGTCCCGTTACTTCGGGCGCAGGCTCCGCTAGTGGGTACCGGCATGGAGTTCCACGCCGCCTATGACGCGGGCGACATCATCACGTCTGACAAAGATGGCGTGGTCTCAGAGGTGTCGGCCGACCTCGTCCAGGTCGCTAACGACGATGGCACGCACGCGTCCTATCGCCTCCAGAAGTTCCATCGCTCAAACCAAGGCACCTGCTACAACCAGCGGGCTGTCGTTGATGAAGGCGATCGAGTCATCGCCGGGCAGTTGCTTGCCGATGGCCCATCTACTGATCTTGGCGAGATGGCGCTGGGTAAGAACCTTCTCGTTGCTTTCATGTCCTGGGAGGGTCATAACTACGAGGACGCAATCATTTTGAGCCAGCGTCTGGTTCAAGACGACGTGCTGTCGAGTATTCATATCGATGAGCACGAGATTGATGCCCGCGACACCAAACTCGGTCCTGAGGAAATCACGCGCGACATTCCCAATGTCTCCGATGAGGTGCTCGGTGATCTAGACGATCGCGGCATTATCCGCATCGGCGCTGACGTGGTGCCCGGTGACGTACTGGTCGGCAAGGTCACGCCCAAGGGTGAGACGGAGTTGACCCCGGAGGAGCGTCTCCTGCGGGCCATCTTCGGTGAGAAGGCCCGCGAGGTTCGCGACACCTCATTGAAGGTGCCCCATGGTGAGTCGGGCAAGGTCATCGGCGTTCGCGTCTTTGACCGAGACGAGGGCGATGAGCTTCCTCCCGGCGTCAATCGATTGGTTCGCGTTTACGTCGCCCAGAAGCGAAAGATCACCGAGGGCGACAAACTTGCTGGTCGTCACGGTAACAAGGGTGTAATCGCAAAGATCCTGCCCGTTGAAGACATGCCTTTCCTTCCTGATGGCACGCCGATCGACGTGGTGTTGAATCCATTGGGTGTCCCGGGCCGCATGAATGTGGGCCAGATCCTCGAGACGCACCTCGGTTGGGTGGCCAATGCCGGTTGGGAGATAGACACCAAGGACCCGCGCGGGGCACAACTTCCCGAAACCGTCATTTCAGCGCAGCCGCAAACTCGGGTAGCCACACCGGTTTTCGATGGTGTTCGCGAGCAGGAGTTGGCCTTGTTGCTGGACTCAACGCGGCCCACTGAAGAGGGCGATCGTCTCGTCGGTAGCGATGGCAAAGCCTCGCTTCTTGACGGTCGCACCGGCGAGCCATTCCCGGGCCGTTTCACAGTCGGCTACATCTACATCTTGAAACTTCTGCACCTCGTGGACGACAAGATTCACGCTCGCTCCACCGGCCCGTACTCGATGATCACCCAGCAGCCACTGGGCGGTAAGGCACAGTTCGGTGGACAGCGGTTTGGTGAGATGGAGGTGTGGGCGCTTGAGGCATACGGAGCCGCCTACGCTTTGCAGGAGTTGCTGACTATCAAGTCCGATGACGTGCTTGGTCGCGTCAAGGTCTATGAGGCCATCGTCAAGGGTGAGAACATCCCTGAGCCTGGTATTCCAGAGTCCTTCAAGGTGTTGGTGAAGGAAATGCAGTCGCTGTGCCTCAACGTCGAGGTGCTCTCTGGAGACGGAGTAGCTATTGAGATGCGCGACTCTGATGATGATGTATTCAGAGCTGCCGAAGAACTCGGAATCGACCTGTCCCGGCGTGAGCCGAGCAGTGTCGAAGAGGTCTAAGCGCCTTCGCTTAGTCCCTTGCTGATGACATCCCAGCTGCAGATACTTCGGCTGAGGAAAACCGCACACATGAATTGCTCAGGAGAGAAGGATCACACGTGCTAGACGTCAACTTCTTCGACGATCTGCGTATCGGCTTGGCCACCGCTGACGATGTGCGCACCTGGTCGCACGGCGAGGTCAAAAAGCCCGAGACAATCAACTACCGCACCCTGAAGCCTGAGAAGGATGGCCTGTTCTGCGAGAAGATCTTCGGACCGACTCGCGATTGGGAGTGCTACTGCGGTAAGTACAAGCGCGTGCGCTTCAAGGGCATCATCTGCGAACGATGTGGCGTTGAGGTCACCCGCGCTAAGGTGCGTCGTGAGCGGATGGGCCACATCGAGCTCGCTGCGCCGGTGACTCACATCTGGTACTTCAAGGGCGTGCCAAGTCGTCTGGGTTACCTGCTTGATCTGGCTCCCAAGGACCTCGAGAAGGTCATCTACTTCGCCGCATACATGATCACCCGCGTCGACGACGAAGGCCGTCACGAGATGCTGCCGACGCTGGAGAAGGAACTCGGCGTGGAAAAGGGCAATATCGCTAAGCGACGCGATGTCGATATTGAGACACGTCAACAAAAGCTGGAAGCCGACCTGGCCGCGCTCGAGGCCGAGGGAGCAAAGGCTGATGTGCGCCGCAAGGTACGCGAATCGGGTGAGCGCGAGATGGCGGGTCTGCGCCGTCGCGCCGATGCAGAGATTGATCGCCTCGACCGGGTGTTTGACCGTTTCCGTACCCTGAAGGTCCAAGACCTCGAGGGCGATGAGCTTCTCTATCGCGAAATGCGGGACCGTTATGGCCGCTGGTTTGACGGAGGCATGGGTGCCGCTGCTATCCAGAAGCGGTTGGAGACCTTTGATTTAGCCGCTGAGGCTGAGTCGCTGAAGGAGACCATCGCTACCGGTAAGGGCCAGCGTAAAGCGCGCGCCCTCAAGCGCTTGAAGGTTGTCTCGGCATTCTTGAATACGACTAACTCCCCACGTGGCATGGTGCTTGATGCTGTTCCGGTCATCCCGCCTGATCTGCGTCCGATGGTGCAGCTTGATGGCGGTCGTTTCGCCACCAGCGATCTCAATGACCTTTATCGCCGCGTCATCAATCGCAATAACCGGTTGAAACGCCTGCTCGACCTTGGCGCGCCAGAGATCATCGTCAACAACGAAAAGCGCATGCTCCAAGAGGCAGTCGATGCGCTGTTTGACAATGGCCGTCGTGGCCGCCCCGTGACCGGCCCGGGCAATCGCCCGTTGAAGTCCCTGTCAGACATGCTCAAGGGGAAGCAGGGGCGCTTCCGTCAGAACCTGCTTGGCAAGCGAGTTGACTACTCTGGCCGATCGGTCATTGTCGTTGGCCCGCAGCTGAAATTGCACCAGTGCGGTCTGCCCAAGCAGATGGCCCTAGAGCTGTTCAAGCCGTTCGTGATGAAGCGACTCGTTGATCTCAATCACGCCCAGAACGTCAAGTCTGCCAAGCGGATGGTCGAGCGGTCGCGCTCGATCGTGTGGGATGTACTAGAAGAGGTCATTGCCGAGCATCCGGTGCTGCTGAACCGAGCGCCCACGTTGCACCGCCTAGGAATCCAGGCTTTCGAGCCGCAGCTGATTGAGGGCAAGGCCATCCAGATCCACCCGCTTGTTTGCACCGCATTCAATGCCGACTTCGATGGTGACCAGATGGCTGTCCACCTGCCGCTGTCGGCTGAGGCTCAAGCCGAAGCACGGATTCTGATGCTGTCGAGCAACAATATTTTGTCGCCCGCCAACGGCCGTCCGATCACCACGCCCACCCAGGACATGGTCCTGGGTATTTACAACCTCACGATGGCTGCCGACGGCCAGGTGCTCGACGGCGCGGCGATGGCAGAGCTGTCGCCGACCCAGGCGTTTTCTTCGGTGTCGGAAGCACTCATGGCCTATGACCTGGGCGGCGTGTCGCTGCAAGACGCGATCCGCCTTCGCTTGACGGGAGTTGTGCCACCCACCGAGTACGCGGTGTCAGACACCTGGCAACCGGGCGAGCCTTTCGTCTTGACCACCACTTTGGGTCGAGCGCTGTTCAACGAAGCCATGCCGGCGGACTACCCGTTTGTGAACACCCAGGTCGATAAGAAGGTTCTGGGCGGTTTGGTCAACCAGTTGGCCGAGCGGTATCCCAAGGTCGAGGTGGCAGGCACGCTTGATGCACTCAAGGAATTGGGTTTCCGTTGGGCCTCGCGCAGTGGCGTCACCATTTCCATCGACGACGTCATTACTCCACCGCAGAAGGCAGAGTTGCTGGCTGCGGCTGAGGAGCGGGCCGAAAAGGTGCAAAAACAGTATGAGCGCGGGTTGATCACCGACTCTGAGCGTCGCCAGGAACTCATCGAGATCTGGACACGAGCCACCGACGAGGTTGCTCGGGCGATGCAGGATCATTTCCCGCGGACCAACCCGATTTTCATGATGGTTGACTCCGGCGCCCGCGGTAACTTCATGCAGGTGCGTCAAATCGCCGGCATGCGCGGCTTGGTGGCCAACCCCAAGGGCGAGATCATCCCTCGACCGATTAAGTCCAACTTCCGTGAAGGCTTGTCGGTGCTGGAGTACTTCATCTCCACCCACGGTGCGCGCAAGGGCTTGGCCGACACGGCGTTGCGCACGGCCGACTCTGGCTATCTCACTCGCCGTCTCGTTGACGTCTCACAGGACGTGATCGTTCGCGAGGTTGATTGCGGCACCGATCGTGGCCTCGTGATGGCAATTGCCGAGCGGGTTGGCGATGCGTTGCGTCCGCTGGATCACCTCGATACAACTTTGGCCTCGCGCGTTTTGGCACGCGATGTTGAGGTTGGTGGAAAAGTGCTCGCCACCGCGGGTACGGAACTTGACGTTCCGGTGCTTGAGGATCTCGTCGTTCAGGGTGTCGATTCCGTTCGCGTGCGCTCGGTGCTCACCTGCGAGAGCCATGTTGGCACGTGTTCGATGTGCTACGGCCGCTCGCTGGCCACGGGCAAACTGGTCGACGTCGGCGAGGCAATCGGCATCGTTGCGGCGCAGTCCATCGGCGAGCCAGGCACCCAGTTGACGATGCGTACTTTCCACACCGGCGGAGTGGCTGGTGAAGACATCACTCATGGCCTGCCCCGCATTGTTGAGCTCTTCGAGGCGCGCACTCCCAAGGGCGTTGCACCCATCAGTGAGGTCACCGGTCGGGTTCGCATCGATGACTCTGACAAGGCCCGCAAGATCATCGTGATTCCTGACGACGGCGGTGAGGAGGTCGCTCATCCCGTGTCTAAGCGTGCACGTTTGCTCGTTGAAGACGGCGGCCACATCAGTGTGGGCGAGCAGATCACCGTGGGTGCGGTCGATCCCAAGCAGGTACTGCGCATTTTGGGCCAGCGTCAGGTTCAACTGCACCTGGTTGATCAGGTGCAAGATGTGTACCGGTCCCAGGGTGTATCAATTCACGACAAGCACATCGAAGTCATCGTTCGACAGATGCTCAAGCGCGTAACCATCATCGATAACGGTGACTCGAGTTTCTTGACCGGTGAGTTGGTGGAGCGCACCATGTTCGAGGCGGGCAACCGCAAGGTCGTTGCCGAGGGTCGCCAGCCAGCCGCTGGCCGCCCGGAGCTCATGGGCATCACCGAGGCATCGCTGGCCACCGAGTCGTGGTTGTCGGCGGCATCCTTCCAAGAAACGACCCGAGTGCTCACCGATGCGGCCATTCATGCCAAGAGTGATCCGCTGTTAGGCCTGAAGGAGAACGTGATTTTGGGCAAGTTAATTCCGGCCGGCACCGGAATGCCCATCTACCGCAATATCACCGTCGAGCCAACAGAGGAGGCCAAGGCGGCGATGTACGCGGCCTTCTCTGCCTATGACGATTACGACTACGGCAGTTTCGCAGCGCCGGCTGCAGCGTCGGTTCCGCTCGAGGAGTTCGACTACCGGGGCTTTAACGCCTAGTCACTCCTCAGCCGAGCAACGCCCGAGTGCTTCGGCGAATGATCACCATTCGCCGAAGCACTCGGGCGTTTTGGCGACCAGGCACGGGTGGAATCGGTTCAATGGGTAAAGACAGGTCAGCGGCGGGTTAGATTGGCACCATGACCGAAGGACCGGAAAACACCCCAGAGCCGACCCAGTCAACCCCGGCACCTCAACCGAACCCAGCACCTCAACCGAACCCGGCTCCTCAGCCGATGCCCGCATCTCCGCCACCGCCCGCTCCGCAGCAGGGCTACCCGCAGCAGGGCTACCCGCAGCAGGGCTACCCGCAGCAGGGCTACCCGGCGTACTATGCCGCGCCGAGCAGACCCACATCGTCCAATGCCATCGTGGCATTCGTCCTGTCGATCGTGTCGTGGGTTATCTGTCCGGTGATTCCGGCCATCGTTGCCCTCGTTTTGGTTAATAAGTCCGAGCAGGAAATCGCCGCATCAGGCAATCAGGTCAGCGGCGCTGGTTTTAATACCGCCTCCAAGATCATTTCGTGGGTCAACATCGGGCTCTATGCCGCGCTCATCATCGGCACGGGCATTTTCATCGTCATTGCTGCGCTTTTGTCCAACTGAATGCGCAACTGACCCCCGGTTGGACCCCGGTAGATCGGGGCGGGTAATGTACATCCTCGTGCCCAGACGCCTAGCGTCTTGGCGCTAGGAGCGTGCGTTTACCGCCTGGTCCTCCCATATGGAAATCGATCGCTCAGTGAGTCGGTCAAGATCCGACACGCCCGACCGCGTGTGTGGGACGAATCAGGCGAATCGGACATTCTGCGGTCAAGATGCTTGGCCACCTCAGTACTTGACCATCACAGACGTTGAACGACAGCGAGGAGTAGCGGTGCCCACGATCCAGCAGCTGGTCCGCAAGGGCCGGCAGGACAAGGTCGCGAAGAACAAGACGCCGGCCTTGAAAGGCAGCCCACAGCGTCGTGGGGTGTGCACGCGCGTGTACACCACGACGCCGAAGAAGCCCAACTCCGCGCTGCGCAAGGTTGCCCGTGTTCGGTTGTCATCGGGTATCGAGGTCACCGCCTACATCCCCGGCGTCGGTCATAACCTGCAAGAGCACTCAATCGTGCTTGTGCGTGGCGGCCGAGTGAAGGATCTGCCTGGTGTTCGCTACAAGGTCATCCGCGGTGCGCTAGATACCCAGGGCGTGAAGAATCGTAAGCAGTCGCGTTCGCGCTACGGAGCGAAGAAGGAGAAGGGCTAATGCCTCGCAAAGGTCCAGCAGGTAAGCGCCCGATCATCATTGATCCGGTCTATGCCTCCCCCCTCGTGACCCAGCTGATTAACAAGGTCCTTCTTGACGGCAAGCGTTCGACCGCCGAGCACATCGTGTACGGCGCACTCGAGGGTTGCCGGGAGAAGTCAGGTACCGATCCGGTGGTCACGCTCAAGCGCGCTCTTGACAACATCAAGCCCACCCTTGAGGTTCGGTCCCGCCGCGTGGGCGGTGCGACCTACCAGGTACCGGTTGAGGTGCGTGCTGGTCGCAGCACCACTCTGGCGCTTCGCTGGCTGATCGCATATTCCCGCCAGCGTCGGGAGAAGACGATGACCGAGCGTCTCATGAACGAGATCCTCGATGCCTCTAACGGTCTTGGCGCCAGCGTCAAGAAGCGTGAGGACACCCACAAGATGGCCGAGTCAAATAAGGCCTTCGCGCACTACCGCTGGTAACAGGTTCTTGCTGGTTTCTGCATCCATTCCTCACCTTCAGCCCTCGACAAGTCACGGAGAAAAGATCGTGTCAACCGCAACAGGTCTTGACCTCGCCAAGGTCCGCAACATTGGGATCATGGCGCATATTGACGCGGGCAAAACCACCACGACCGAGCGCATCTTGTTCTACACCGGCATCAACTACAAGATTGGCGAGGTGCACGAAGGCGCCGCGACGATGGACTGGATGGAGCAGGAACAAGAGCGCGGGATCACCATCACGTCTGCAGCGACCACCTGTGAGTGGAAGGGCTACACGATCAACATCATCGATACGCCCGGCCACGTCGACTTCACCGTCGAGGTTGAGCGTTCGCTGCGTGTCCTTGATGGGGCTGTCGCCGTGTTCGACGGTGTCGCGGGCGTAGAACCCCAAAGTGAAACCGTGTGGCGTCAGGCCGATCGTTACAGCGTGCCGCGCATGTGTTTTGTCAACAAACTTGATCGCACCGGCGCTGATTTCTACATGTGCGTCGACATGATCATCTCCAGGCTCAATGCGGTGCCCCTGGTGCTGCAAATTCCGATCGGTGCGGAGTCCGACTTCATCGGTGTCGTTGACCTTATTGGCATGCGCGCCCTCACGTGGCGCGGTGAGACGGCCAAGGGCGAGGACTACTCGATCGAAGACATTCCGGCCGACCTTCAGGCCAAGGCTGAGCAGTGGCGTGAGAAGTTGTTGGAGACTCTTTCTGAGGCTGACGACGCTGTGATGGAGAAGTATCTCGACGGCGTTGAGTTGAGTATCGAGGAAATCCATGCTGGCATCCGACGCGCGACGCTGGCCGCCAAGATCACCCCGGTGCTCACCGGTACAGCGTTCAAGAACAAGGGCGTACAGCCCATGCTGGACGCCGTTGTCGCCTACCTACCTTCGCCGCTGGACGTCGAAGCGGTCGAGGGGCACAAGCCGGGCAACGAAGATGAGGTCATCCTCCGTCGTCCCGATGATGCAGAGCCTTTTGCGGCCTTGGCCTTCAAGGTGGCCACCGATCCGCACCTGGGCAAACTCACTTACGTGCGCATTTACTCTGGTGTTCTTGAAACCGGCACCCAGGTCTTCAATAGCGTCAAGGATCGCAAAGAGCGCATCGGCAAGATTTATCGAATGCATGCCAATAAGCGCGAAGAGATCCCCTTCGCTGGTGCCGGTGACATCGTCGCGGTAATGGGGCTGAAAGACACCACGACAGGCGAAACATTGTGCGACAACGCCAAGCCGGTTGTGCTGGAGTCGATGAGCTTCCCCGCTCCTGTTATTCACGTGGCGATTGAGCCCAAGACCAAAAGCGACCAGGAGAAATTGTCGACGGCGATTCAGCGGTTGGCTGAGGAAGATCCGACGTTCCAGGTGCGCACCGACGAAGAGACCGGCCAGACGATCATTGCGGGTATGGGGGAGTTGCACCTTGAGGTGCTCGTTGACCGCATGCGTCGGGAGTTTCGGGTGGAGGCGAATGTGGGCAAGCCCCAGGTCGCTTATCGCGAAACGCTCACGAAGGCTGTCGAAAAGATTGACTACACCCACAAGAAGCAGACGGGTGGATCCGGTCAGTTCGCTAAGGTCCAGGTGACCATCGAGCCGCTGGTCGATAGCGAAGGCACCTACGAATTCGTCAACAAGGTGACCGGCGGTCGTATTCCGCGCGAATACATCCCCTCGGTAGACGCCGGTTGCCAGGAAGCCATGGAGTACGGCGTGTTGGCCGGCTACCCCATGGTTGACGTCAAGGTGACCCTTCTCGACGGCCAATATCACGACGTTGACTCATCTGAACTTGCCTTCAAGATCGCCGGTTCCATGGTGTTCAAGGAGGGCGCTCGCCGAGCTGCCCCGGTTCTGCTTGAACCGATGATGGGGGTAGAGGTGACGACTCCTGAGGACTTCATGGGAGACGTGATCGGCGACCTGAATTCCCGCCGTGGCCAGATCCAGGCCATGGAGGAACGTAGCGGCGCACGTGTTGTAAAGGCACTCGTGCCGCTATCGGAAATGTTCGGCTATGTCGGCGACCTACGCAGTAGGACGCAGGGCCGGGCTAGCTACAGCATGCAGTTCGACTCCTACGCTCAGGTCCCTGCGGCCGTGGCAACGGAGATCATCGCAAAAGCTCGCGGCGAATAGTCGCGGATCCACCAAGTATCCATCCACCACCGATCCGCGAATGCCGGACGGAACAGGCGAAAGAGACCAGGAGGCACCCTGTGGCCAAGGCGAAGTTCGAGCGCACGAAGCCGCACGTCAACATCGGCACCATCGGGCATATCGACCATGGCAAGACGACGCTGACCGCGGCAATCACCAAAGTTCTGCACGACAAGATGCCAGACATCAACCCTTTCACGCCTTTCGATCAGATCGACAAGGCCCCTGAGGAGCGTCAGCGCGGAATCACCATTTCCATCGCTCACGTGGAGTATCAGACCGAGGCACGTCACTATGCGCACGTTGACTGCCCAGGTCACGCCGACTACATCAAGAACATGATCACCGGCGCGGCCCAGATGGATGGTGCGATCCTCGTGGTCGCCGCCACCGACGGTCCGATGCCCCAGACCAAGGAGCACGTGCTGCTTGCTCGCCAGGTCGGCGTTCCCGCCATCGTGGTCGCGCTGAACAAGTGCGACATGGTCGATGACGAGGAACTGCTTGAGCTGGTCGAGATGGAGGTCCGCGACCTGCTGACCCAGTACGAGTTCCCCGGCGACGATATTCCTGTTGTTCGCGTGGCCGCTTTCCCGGCGCTTAATGGCGATGAGAAGTGGGGCGACACGATCATGGAACTCATGGGCGCGGTTGACTCCTACATCGCCACGCCTGAGCGCGAGGTCGATCTGCCGTTCTTGATGCCGGTTGAAGACGTGTTCACCATCACCGGTCGCGGCACTGTCGTCACCGGCCGTATTGAGCGCGGGATCGTCAAGGTCAACGAGGAAATCGAGATCGTCGGTATCCGTCCCACGTCGACCACGACGACCGTCACCGGCGTCGAAATGTTCCGCAAGTTGCTCGACGAGGGCCAGGCAGGTGAGAACGTTGGTCTGCTCCTTCGCGGCACCAAGCGTGACGATGTTGAGCGCGGTCAGGTCTGCTGCAAGCCGGGTTCGATCAACCCGCACACCGAGTTCGAGGCTCAGGTCTACATCTTGAGCAAGGACGAGGGCGGCCGTCACACACCGTTCTTCAACAACTACCGTCCGCAGTTCTACTTCCGCACCACGGACGTCACCGGAGTCGTGTACCTGCCCGATGGCAAGGACATGGTCATGCCCGGCGACAACACCGAGATGCGTGTTGAACTGATTCAGCCCATCGCCATGGAGGAGGGCCTGCGCTTTGCTATCCGCGAAGGCGGCCGCACCGTGGGCGCCGGGCGAGTCACCAAGATCCTCACCTAGGGATCACCCCCACGCGCCGGGATGGGTGGGTGCCGCACCTTGCGCCCACCCATCACCAGCGCAGTACGACCAGCACATTCGATCCAGGTTCCATCACACGAGACAGGCGACGCCCCATGGCAGCTCAAAAGATCCGCATCCGGCTCAAGGCCTACGACCACGAGATCATCGATTCATCGGCACGCAAGATCGTCGATACGGTGATTCGTACTGGTGCGCAGGTTGCAGGCCCAGTCCCGCTGCCGACTGAAAAGAACGTCTACTGCGTCATCAGGTCTCCGCACAAGTACAAAGACAGCCGCGAGCACTTCGAAATGCGTACACATAAGCGGCTCATTGACATTCTTGATCCGACACCGAAGACGGTTGACTCGCTGATGCGTCTCGATCTTCCTGCCGGTGTTGATATCGAGATCAAGCTCTGACGGCACCGAGAAGGACGCGACCGATCATGGGTAGGACAGTGAAGGGTGTGCTGGGCGAGAAGCTCGGTATGACTCAGGTATGGGACGACAACAATCGTGTTGTCCCGGTAACGGTAATCAAGGCGGGCCCGTGTGTTGTCACGCAGGTGCGCACGCCCGATGCGGACGGCTATTCGGCCGTGCAACTCGCTTTTGGTGCGATTGATCCCCGCAAGGTGAATAAGCCTGACGGCGGTCATTTCGCAAAGGCCGGAGTGACGCCGCGTCGATACGTCGCCGAACTGCGTACAGCCGATGCGACCGAATACACGGTCGGGCAGGAGTTGGGTGCAGACACCTTTGCTGCCGGTGACGTTATTGACGTGACTGGTAACTCCAAGGGCAAAGGCTTCGCCGGCACGATGAAGCGCCACGGTTTTTCTGGCGTTGGTGCTTCCCACGGCGCGCACCGGAATCACCGCAAGCCCGGCTCCATCGGTGGAGCTAGCACTCCTGCTCGCGTGTTCAAGGGAATGCGCATGGCCGGTCGCATGGGCAATGAACGAGTCACCACTCAGGGTTTGACTGTTCATGCGGTTGATGCCGAGCGCGGATTGATCTTGATCAAGGGCGCTGTACCCGGACCCAAGGGTGGCCTCATCATGCTTCGTTCCACTTCCAAGGCCGTTGATCAGGAGGTGTCGGCATGACCACGATCGATGTTGTGACCCCCGAGGGCAAGAAGTCCTCCACGGTGGAGTTGCCCGCTGAGATCTTTGACGTTCAGGTCAACGTTCCGTTGATTCACCAGGTCGTCGTGGCCCAACTTGCCGCGGCTCGTCAAGGTACGCACGATACGAAGACGCGCGCTGAGGTACGCGGCGGTGGCCGCAAGCCCTATAAGCAAAAGGGCACCGGTCGCGCTCGCCAAGGTTCAATCCGGGCGCCTCACTTTGTCGGTGGTGGTGTGGTCCACGGACCAACGCCGCGCTCCTATGCCCAGCGGACCCCCAAGAAGATGAAGGTTGCTGCCCTGCGCGGCGCGCTGTCTGATCGCGCCCGCGAGGATCGCGTGCACATCATCACGGCGCTCGTTGACGGCCAGGTGCCCTCGACGAAAAAGGCCGGTGAGGTGTTGCGAACCATCTCCGAAAACCGCAACGTACTCGTCGTGCTTTCGCGCAGCGAGGAGATCGCCCGAAAGAGTGTGAGCAACCTGCTAGACGTTCACCTGTTGTCGCCCGATCAACTCAATACCTATGACGTGTTGGTCAGCGATGATGTCGTGTTCACGCAGGCGGCTTTTGAAGAGTTCATTGCAGGTCCGGCTCGAGGTCGCGGCGCTAAGGCAACCGCAACGGAGTCCGAGGCCGTTGATACGGAGGTGTCCGCATGAGGATCGCTGACCCACGTGATGTGTTGCTCGCACCGGTGATTTCGGAAAAAAGCTACGGGCTGCTCGACGAAAATAAGTACACCTTCTTGGTGGCGCCGCACGCGAACAAAACACAGATCAAGATCGCAGTCGAGCAGGTGTTTGGTGTGAAGGTGATCTCGGTCAACACCGCCAATCGTGAAGGCAAGCGCATCCGTACCCGCCAGGGCTACGGACGTCGAGCGGCCACCAAGCGTGCCATCGTCTCGGTGGCTCAGGGTGATCGCATCGACATCTTCGGCGGACCGGTTAGTTAGGGCTAAGGACCAACATCATGGGTATTCGCAAATACAAGCCAACGACGCCTGGACGTCGCGGCTCCAGCGTCGCCGACTTCGTTGAGGTCACGCGCAGTGAGCCCGAGAAGTCCCTGGTTCGACCGCTGCCGAAAAAGGGTGGTCGCAACAACTCTGGTCGCATCACCACGCGACACCAGGGTGGCGGCCATAAGCGTGCTTACCGAATCATCGATTTCCGTCGTGCCGACAAAGATGGCGTGCCGGCCAAGGTCGCTCACATCGAGTACGACCCCAATCGCACGGCTCGGATCGCGCTGCTGCACTTCGCCGACGGTGAAAAGCGCTACATCCTGGCCCCGCGCTTGATGAAGCAGGGCGACCGAGTCGAAACCGGCCCCAGCGCAGATATCAAGCCGGGCAACAATTTGCCGCTTCGCAATATCCCCGTCGGCACCGTCGTGCACGCGGTCGAGTTGCGTCCGGGTGGTGGCGCCAAGATTGCTCGCTCCGCCGGTGCAAGCGTCCAGCTCGTGGCCAAGGACGGTCCGTATGCACAGTTGCGCATGCCCTCGGGCGAAATTCGCAACGTAGACCTGCGTGCCCGGGCAACGGTCGGTGAGGTGGGTAACGCCGAGCAGAGCAACATCAACTGGGGCAAGGCCGGTCGCATGCGCTGGAAGGGCCGTCGCCCCACTGTTCGCGGTGTGGCCATGAACCCTGTCGATCACCCCCATGGTGGTGGCGAGGGTAAGACTTCGGGTGGTCGTCACCCGGTCAATCCCGCGGGCAAGCCCGAGGGTCGCACTCGGCGGGCCAAGAAGGCCAGCGACAAGGTCATTGTTCGTCGTCGTAAGACCGGCAAGAAGCGCTAGAGGAGTCCATTGTGCCGAGAAGTTTGAAGAAGGGTCCCTTCGTCGACCAACACCTCATTAAGAAGGTGGAGGTCCAAAACGAGGCCAAGAGTCATCAGGTCATCAAGACGTGGTCGCGTCGGTCGATGATCATTCCCGACATGCTCGGTCACACGATTGCCGTCCACGACGGACGCAAGCATGTGCCGGTGTTCATCACCGAGAACATGGTGGGCCACAAGCTGGGTGAATTTGCACCTACCCGCACGTTCAAGGGTCATATCAAAGATGACCGCAAGGCCAAGCGCCGCTGAGCGCGGACGAACACCACTCGACCGCACATTTTTTGACAGTTCGCACTAACGAGAAGCAAGGGGAAAGCGATGGAAGCCAGGGCTCAGGCACGGTTCGTCCGTGTCACGCCCATGAAGGCACGCCGGGTTATTGACCTCATTAGAGGGCTACCGGCGGCAGAGGCTCAGGCCATTTTGCGGTTCGCACCGCAGGCGGCAAGTGAGCCCGTGGGCAAGGTTCTCGATAGCGCTATTGCCAATGCCACGAACAACCTCAGCCTGGATCCCAGGTCGCTGGTTGTCACGCGCGCATTTGTCGATGAGGGACCAACGATGAAGCGCTTCCAGCCGCGGGCTCAGGGCCGCGCCTATCGCATCAATAAGCGCACGAGCCACATCACGGTGGTTGTGCAGCCGGCCGAGGAACTGGCCGAAGCAACGCGGAAGAAGGGCTGATCATGGGTCAGAAGATCAATCCGAATGGGTTCCGGCTCGGTATCACCACCGATTTCGCCTCCCGCTGGTTCGCCGACAGCACAAAGCCAGGCCAGCAGTACCGCGATTACGTCAAGGAGGACGTCGCGATCCGGCGCCTGTTGACCAAGGGCATGGAGCGCGCTGGTATTTCCAAGGTCGAGATTGAACGCACCCGCGAACGGGTCCGTGTCGACATCCACACCGCGCGCCCAGGTATCGTGATCGGCCGTCGAGGTGCTGAGGCAGATCGCATTCGCGGCGAGTTGGAGAAGTTGACCGGGAAGCAGGTTCAGCTCAACATTCTTGAGGTTAAGAACGCCGAAATGGACGCGCAGTTGGTGGCCCAAGGCGTCGCCGAGCAGTTGTCGAGCCGGGTGTCGTTCCGCCGGGCTATGCGCAAGTCGATGCAGTCGACCATGAAGGCGGGCGCGAAGGGAATTCGCGTTCAGGTGTCCGGTCGCCTCGGTGGTGCGGAGATGAGCCGCACGGAGTTCTACCGCGAAGGTCGAGTCCCGCTGCACACGCTGCGCGCAGATATCGATTATGGCTTTTATGAGGCCCGCACCACGTTTGGTCGTATCGGGGTCAAGGTGTGGATCTACAAGGGTGATGCCCCGACCACCCGCGCCGAGCGCGAAGCAGCAGCAGCCGCGGCGCGTTTGGGTCAACGGTCGCGCCCCGAGCGTCCGCGCCGGGCACCTCGCCGTGAGGATGGCGAGGCTCCTGAGACAAACACGGTCGCTGCTGCGCCAGCCGAAGCCGTCGAGGCGACTACTTCCGGAAGCGAGGGTTAGGTCATGCTGATTCCCCGTCGCGTCAAGCACCGCAAGCAGCACCACCCCAAGCGCACGGGTGCTGCCAAGGGTGGCACCGAGGTGACGTTTGGCACCTATGGTTTGCAGGCCCTGGAGCCCGCTTACGTTACGAACCGCCAGATTGAGTCGGCTCGTATCGCCATCACCCGCCACATTCGTCGTGGTGGCAAGGTCTGGATCACGATTTATCCCGATCGTCCCTTGACCAAGAAGCCTGCGGAGACTCGCATGGGTTCAGGTAAGGGCTCGCCGGAGTGGTGGGTGGCCAATGTCAAGCCAGGTCGCGTCATGTTCGAGTTGTCTTACCCCAATGAGCGCGTCGCCATGGATGCCTTGACCCGTGCCATGCACAAGTTGCCGATGAAGTGCCGCATTGTGCGGCGCGATGAGACGTTGGAGGACTGATGGCTGCCGGTACGTCACCCCAGGAGTTTCGCAGCCTCACCGACGATGAGTTGGTGACCAAGTTGCGCGAGGCGAAAGAAGAACTGTTCAATCTGCGCTTTCAAGGAGCCACCGGACAGTTGGAAAACCACGGACGCCTCCGCGCCGTGCGTAAAGACATTGCGCGGATCTACACCGTGATGCGCGAGCGAGAGTTGGGCATCACGCCCATTGAGCAGGTTGGTGGTGCCGCATGAGTGAGGCCAAGAACGAGCAGGTAGAGGCTGGCCGTCATCTTCGCAAGGAGCGCGAAGGTTACGTTGTCAGCGACAAGATGGACAAAACGGTTGTGGTGGCGGTGGAAGACCGCTTCAAGCACCCTTTGTACGGAAAGGTTGTGCGCCGCACCCGCAAGCTCAAGGCACACGATGAGGCAAATCAATGCGGAATCGGCGACCGGGTCCTGCTGATGGAGACCCGACCACTTTCAGCGACCAAGCGCTGGCGTGTCGTGGAAGTGCTCGAGAAGGCCCAGTAGGAAACATCCAGGATCGGAGAATCAGGTGATTCAGCAAGAATCGCGACTGCGCGTCGCCGACAACACCGGAGCCAAAGAACTTTTGTGCATCCGTGTGCTCGGCGGCTCCGGGCGCCGATACGCCGGAGTAGGCGATGTGATCGTCGCAACGGTCAAGGACGCTATTCCCGGTGGTGGCGTGAAAAAGGGCGAGGTTGTCAAGGCGGTGATCGTGCGTACGAGCAAGGAGCGCCGGCGCCCCGATGGTTCCTATATTCGCTTCGATGAGAATGCGGCCGTCATCTTGAAGGCTGATGGTGAGCCCCGTGGTACCCGTATCTTCGGGCCGGTTGGTCGAGAGTTGCGCGATAAGCGCTTCATGAAGATCGTTTCGTTGGCACCGGAGGTAATCTGACATGTCGACACTGTTTGTTAAGAAGGGTGACCTTGTACAGGTCATCACCGGTAAGGACCGTGGCGTGACCGGCAAGGTCATTGACGTGTACCCCGACTCAGGTCGAGTGATCGTTGAGGGCGTTAACCGGGTCAAGCAGCACACCCGGGTGGGACAGAGCAATCGTGGCGGTGGCAAGACTGGCGGCATCATCACGACCGAGGCGCCGATTCATGCGTCCAACGTCATGGTCGTTGACCCCGAAGATGGTCGCCCGACCCGCGTTGGCTACCGCACCGAGAAGGTCGAGAAACGCCGACCGGATGGATCCACCTATGAGTCCACGCGCAACGTGCGCGTCTCAAAGCGTTCAGGTAAGGACATTTGATATGACGACCCCAACAGATCAGAGGGTTTCGCCGCGACTTCGTTTGCGCTATCGCGAGGAGATCGTCCCCGCGCTGCGTGAAGAGTTCAACTTCGCGAACATCATGCAGGTCCCCACCGTCACCAAGGTTGTCGTCAACATGGGTGTTGGCGAGGCAGCCAGGGACTCGAAACTGATCGAGGGTGCTGTACGCGACCTGACCGAGATTACGGGGCAGAAGCCCACCGTGACTAAGGCCCGCAAGTCCATCGCGCAGTTCAAGTTGCGCGAGGGAATGCCCATCGGCGCCCACGTCACTCTTCGCGGAGACCGTATGTGGGAGTTCCTCGACCGTCTGCTGTCGGTGGCGCTTCCCCGAATCCGAGACTTCCGTGGGCTGTCGCCCAAGCAGTTTGATGGGCGGGGCAACTACACCTTTGGTCTCAATGAACAGTCGATGTTCCATGAGATTGATCAGGACAAGATAGACCGCGTTCGTGGCATGGATATCACCGTGGTCACGACCGCCACCACCAACGATGAGGGGCGGGCCTTGTTGAAATTTCTCGGCTTCCCTTTCAAGGAGCAGTGAGATGGCAAAGAAGGCATTGGTCATCAAGGCCAATCGCAAGCCCAAGTTCGCGGTGCGCGGCTATACACGTTGCACGCGCTGCGGTCGACCCCACGCCGTGTACCGCAAATTCGGTCTATGCCGAATCTGCTTCCGCGAAATGGCGCACGCCGGCGAATTGCCCGGCATTACCAAGAGCAGTTGGTAGTCGCCTCTTTAAGGCGCCCACCTACAAATAACGGGAAACAGTCGATCAGATTTATCGGCCGTTTCGCACCAAAGAAATGTCACTAACGACGTTGCAGGTCCTCGCCATGAGGGCGTGGATACCACAGCGAGAAAGGCCCGATGGCCATGACCATGACAGATCCGATCGCGGATATGTTGGCACGCTTACGCAATGCCAATTCCGCGTACCACGACTCTGTATCGATGCCGCACTCGAAGCTTAAGGCGGGAATCGCGGAGATCCTGAAGCAGCAGGGCTACATCGCGGGCTACCGCGTGGAGCCGGCTGAGGTGGGACAATCGCTCGTGCTGGACTTGAAGTTTGGTCCGAGCCGCGAGCGTTCCATCGCCGGCTTGCGACGCGTGTCCAAGCCCGGGCTTCGGGTATATGCGAAGTCAACCGCCTTACCTAAGGTTTTGGGCGGGCTGGGCGTCGCGATCTTGTCCACATCCTCCGGTCTCTTGACCGACCGGCAGGCTCAAAAGCAAGGCGTAGGTGGGGAAGTCCTCGCCTACGTCTGGTAAGGCAGGACGCTATGTCACGCATCGGACGTCTACCGATCACCGTTCCTAGCGGGGTCGAAGTCACCGTCAAAGGTCAAAACGTCTCCGTAGTGGGCCCTAAGGGTTCGCTCTCGCTCGTGGTTGCTGAACCGATCGTTGTCGCAGCGGCCGAGGACGGTTCATTCGCCGTCACGCGCCCCAACGATGAACGTGAGTCCCGAGCGCTGCACGGCCTGACGCGCACGTTGGTCGCCAACATGGTGACCGGCGTGAGTGAGGGGTACGAGAAGACGATGGAGATCGTCGGCACCGGTTACCGCGTGGCCGCTAAGGGAAATGACCTCGAGTTCGCCCTGGGCTACAGCCACCCGGTTCTCGTGAAGGCACCGGAGGGTGTTTCCTTCGTTGTTGAAACGCCTACCAAATTCAAGGTTCAAGGCATCGACAAGCAGCTCGTGGGTGAGGTCGCCGCCAAGATCCGCAAACTTCGCAAGACCGACCCCTACAAGGGCAAGGGCGTGCGTTACGAGGGTGAAGTAATTCGCCGCAAGGCCGGAAAGGCAGGTAAGTGATGTCTGCTTTCGCTCCCAAGATTGGTACGGGCAATCCTCGCGGAACCGCCCGCGCCCGACGCCACGTGCGAGTACGCAAGAAGATCTCTGGAACCGCAGCGCGGCCACGTCTAGTCGTGACCCGATCGGCCCGCCATGTGTTCGTTCAGGTGGTCGACGACGTTGCCCGCCGTACGCTCGCCTCGGCGTCAACAATGGAGGCTGACGTGCGTGCCCTCAGTGCGGATAAGACCGCACAGGCGCGCTCCGTAGGCCAGCGCGTCGCCGAACGCGCCAAGCAAGCAGGCATTGAAGCCGTGGTCTTTGACCGCGGCGGCAACACGTATCACGGTCGCGTCGCGGCCCTGGCAGATGGCGCCCGCGAGGGAGGCCTGGAGTTCTGATGGCCGCACGGAAGGTAGGGAAAACCCAGTGAACGCAACCCAGCAACGGGGCTCAGGCGCCGGTGGTACTGAGCGTAAGGATCGTCGCGATCGCGGCGGTCGTGAGCGTGGTGGCCGCGAAGAGAAGAGTTCTTTTGTTGAACGCGTCGTCGCGATCAACCGCGTCGCCAAGGTCGTCAAGGGTGGTCGTCGCTTCAGCTTCACCGCACTCGTCGTCGTCGGCGATGGTGATGGACAGGTCGGCGTTGGCTACGGCAAGGCCAAAGAGGTACCGGCCGCTATTGCCAAGGGAGTCGAGGAGGCCAAGAAGAATTTCTTCAAGGTTCCTCGCATCCAAGGAACGATTCCTCATCCCATCACCGGCGAAGATGCAGCAGGCGTAGTGCTGCTGCGCCCAGCCGCACCCGGTACCGGCGTTATCGCCGGTGGTCCGGTCCGAGCTGTGCTGGAATGCGCGGGCATCCACGATGTGTTGAGCAAGTCACTGGGCTCGGATAACGCGATCAATGTCGTGCACGCCACAGTAGCTGCGTTACGTGGGCTAGAGCCGCCCGAGGCCGTAGCAGCCCGTCGTGGATTGCCGCTGGAGGATGTTGCGCCCGCAGCGATGCTTCGGGCACGGGCGGGAGGTCAGTGATGGCTGTGCAACTTCAGGTAACCCAACGTAAGTCGACGATCGGTGGCACAAAGGCCCAGCGTGACAGTATGCGCAGCCTTGGGCTCAAGCGCATCGGAGACACTGTTGTTCAACCAGATCGTCCTGAGATCCGGGGCATGATCAATGCGGTGTCGCACCTGGTCACCGTCGAGGAGGTCGACTGACATGGCGCTGAAGGTTCATCATCTACGCCCTGCGCCGGGAGCCAAGACTGCTAAGACCCGCAAGGGTCGAGGCGAGGCGAGTAAGGGCAAGACATCTGGTCGCGGAACCAAAGGCACGAAGGCACGTAATCAGGTGCCGGCCGGTTTCGAGGGTGGCCAAATGCCACTGCACATGCGCCTACCAAAGCTCAAGGGCTTCACCAACCCCAATGAGGTGGTGTTTCAGGTGGTCAATGTGGCCAGCCTGGCCAAGCACTTCCCCGAGGGTGGTCCAGTCGCGGTGGCGGATTTAGTCGCGAAAGGGCTCGTGCGTAAGGGGCAGCCGGTCAAGGTGCTGGGTAACGGTGACATCAACGTTTCCGTCCAGGTTGCCGTCGATGCCTTCTCGCGGTCGGCCTTCGACAAGATTTCTGCTGCCGGTGGCAGCATTCAGACGGTTTAGTTCATCTGACCAACACCGGTCGTTGGGCGTACGTAGCGGGGCCTAGGTTAGGCTGCCGGGGTGCCTGGGAGTTATCGCCTGGGTCGGCTTCGTACCCGTTTCGCAATGACACGGTCTAATCGCAGCGCTGACGCGCTGCCCGGGAGGTAGGCGTGCATCTCAGCGCTTTCGTGGCAGCGTTCAGGACCCCTGACCTGCGCAAGAAGCTGCTGTTCACGCTGGGGATGCTCACCATCTTCCGGCTCGGCTCCTTCGTTCCGACCCCGGGTGTCGATTATTCAGCGATTCAGCGCTGTATCGACCAGGTTCAAGACAACTCCGTCTATGCGGTCATCAACCTCTTCAGTGGCGGCGCATTGCTGCAACTATCGGTGTTTGCGCTGGGCATCATGCCTTACATCACCGCGAGCATCATTATCCAGTTGCTGACGGTGGTCATTCCACGCCTGGAGATGCTGAAGAAGGAAGGCCAAACCGGGCAGACCAAGATCACGCAGTACACCCGCTATCTAACGATCGGCCTGGCAGTACTGCAATCAACCGCCATCTTGTCGTTGGCAAGATCGCCCGGTCAGTTGTTTAGCGGCTGTAACGAAGAACTCATTCCAAATCAAAACGTGTTCTTGATCCTGGTCATGGTCATCGTGATGACGGCGGGCACCGCGGTCATCATGTGGCTGGGCGAGTTGATCACTGAGCGTGGTGTCGGTAACGGCATGTCGTTGCTGATCTTCACCTCCATCATCGCCACCATCCCGGCTCAGTTCATCGGCGTTTACACCAGCCGGGGCACCTTCACCTTCGCGATCACCATGGTCGTTGCCCTGGCGGTACTTAGCCTGGTGGTGTTTGTCGAGCAGGGCCAACGCCGCATCCCGGTCCAGTACGCAAAGCGGATGGTGGGCCGCAAGATGTACGGCGGCACCAGCACGTACATCCCATTGAAGGTCAACATGGCTGGCGTCATCCCGGTCATCTTCGCCTCGTCCATGTTGTTCATTCCGACGTTGATTGTTCAGTTGACCGGAAGCCAAGCAGCGTGGGCGCAGTGGATCGCCACGAACTTCTCAACCGGCAACTCCACCGTTTACCTCATCACGTTCTTCTTGCTCACTGTGTTCTTCACCTATTTTTATGTGTCCATCACCTTCAACCCCGTTGAAGTCGCTGACAACATGAAAAAGTACGGCGGATTCATCCCCGGTATTCGCGCAGGCAAGCCCACGGCCGAGTATTTGAAGTATGTGATTGACCGATTGACGGCCCCGGGCTCGATCTACCTAGGAGCCATCGCGGTTGTCCCGGTGCTGGCTTTCAACTTCATCGGCATTGGCGATCAATTTGTGTTCGGGGGAATCAGCTTGTTGATTATGGTCGGTGTGGGTCTGGACACGGTTAAGCAGATTGACTCGCAGTTGCAGCAGCGCAATTACGAAGGATTCCTGCGCTGATGAGGCTGGTCATCATGGGTCCGCCAGGTGCCGGCAAAGGCACGCAGGCGTCAGTCGTGGCGGTCAATCTGGGCATCGCACACATCTCTACTGGCGATCTGTTTCGCGCCAATGTCGGTGAGGGCACACCGCTGGGCATCGAAGCCAAGCGCTATTTAGATGCTGGCGAGTACGTGCCAGATTCGGTCACGAATGCAATGGTGCGTGATCGCATCACTCAGCCTGACTGCCACCCTGGATTCCTGCTTGATGGCTACCCGCGCACGCTCGAGCAGGTGAATGAACTCGACATGATGCTGACGGCTAGTGGCCACGCGGTAGACAAGGTGGTCGAGTTGACGGTCGACACCGATGTGGTGGTTGAGCGGTTGCTCAAGCGTGCTGCCGATCAAGGTCGAGCCGACGACACCGCCGCCGTTATTCGCCGTCGCCTGGAGGTGTATGCCGAGCAAACGGCGCCCCTCACGGCCGTCTACGCCGGCCGCGATCTCCTGGTTCGAGTCGATGGTCTCGGAGAGGTGGCTGAGGTCACTCGCCGGATCCTGGCCGCGCTAGCCGGCTCCTAGATCGAGGCCCAGCAACGATGTTTCGCCGGCGTGAGCACATCGAAATCAAAAGTGATGACCAGTTACAGGTCATGCGTGCGGCCGGGCTCGTTGTAGCCCAAACACTTGAACGGGTACGCCAATTGGTGGCACCCGGTGTGACCACGGCCGACCTAGATGATTGCGCTGCGGCGATGATCTCCGACGCGGGTGCGGCCCCATCTTTCCTGGGCTATTACGGATTTCCCGCGCATATCTGCACCTCGGTTAATGACGAGGTGGTGCATGGCATTCCAGGTGCCCGCGTGCTGCAGGAGGGTGATCTGATCTCGATCGACTGCGGGGCGATCGTCGACGGCTGGCACGGTGATGCAGCGATCACGGTTGCGGTCGGGCAGGTGAGCGGCGATTCACAGCGACTCAGCGATGTCACTCAAGCCTCGCTTTGGGCGGGACTCCGCGCGGCCCGTGTTGGCGCCCGACTTTCCGATATCGGCCACGCAATCCAAACCAGCATCGAGGCGGCGGGCGACTACGGCATTCTCGAGGACTACGTGGGCCACGGCATTGGCAGCGCAATGCACCTAGAGCCGTCGGTACCCAACTACGGCAAGCCAGGTCGCGGACCGCGACTGGTTCCGGGGATGGCACTGGCCATTGAGCCGATGGTGACGGCGGGCTCGGCCAAAGTGCACACGATGTCTGATGACTGGACCGTCGTCGCCTCTGATGGCGGTATGTCGGCCCACTGGGAGCATTCGGTGGCGATCACCCAGGCGGGCCCTTGGGTCTTGACCGCACTAGACGAGGTGTGGGCGACACCGAGCGGGGGCCCCGAGTAATCCACGGCATGGCCGGTGGCGTATGGTAGGGCGCTGGCCTGGAATCCCCCCGGCCAACATCCCGTCAGCACGGCTCGCCGAGTCGAGTCTGCGGCGTCACGCTGGAGTATCGAGAGAGGTTATGGCCAAAAAAGAGGGTGCCATCGAGCTAGAGGGCACCATCGCTGAGTCCCTCCCCAACGCGATGTTTCGCGTTGAGTTGGACAATGGTCATAAGGTTCTCGCGCACATCAGCGGCAAAATGCGTATGCACTACATCCGTATTTTGCCCGACGATCGAGTGGTCGTTGAATTGTCGCCGTATGACCTCACTCGGGGTCGCATCGTTTACCGGTATAAGTAACCGGTCAACGGCGTATCAGTAGGAGATCCCGGTGAAGGTCAAGCCCAGCGTCAAGAAGATCTGCGATAAGTGCAAGGTCATCCGTCGCAATGGTGTCGTGATGGTTATTTGCGAGAACGTTCGACACAAGCAACGTCAGGGGTAATTGCGGCGGCAAGACCGCCAACAATTCCTGACTAGCCTGGCTTAGCCAGCAGGCGGCTTTCGGTGGAGAGACAACTGCCGAAGGATTTCCATGCGGTACCCGACCCTGGTCTGCTCGTGCAGCAACCCAGACGCCACCCCCGGACGACGAGGCCGGGGACCTCATCGGGTGATGAGGACCGGTAGCGCTTTCAGACCCCGTCTAGAAACGATTAAAGAGGACACCCATGGCACGTCTCGTTGGCGTCGACCTGCCCCGCGATAAGCGGATGGCCGTCGCGCTCACCTACA
The DNA here is from genome assembly GCA_017857875.1 of Actinomycetota bacterium. Lineage (GTDB taxonomy): Bacteria > Actinomycetota > Actinomycetes > S36-B12 > S36-B12 > M55B157. Next base: position 38,070 of record JAFMCH010000009.1, read on the forward strand.
TTTACGGCGTCGGCCGCTCCCGCGCTGCTGATGCATTGGCAGCGACCGGCATCAGCCCGGATTTGCGCGCCGCTGACCTGACTGATGATCAACTCGTCGCCCTGCGTGACTGGATCGATGTCAACCTGCGGGTTGAGGGCGATCTGCGCCGTGAGGTGGCCGCTGATATCCGACGAAAGGTCGAGATCGGCAGCTACCAGGGCATCCGTCATCGTCGCGGCCTACCCGTTCATGGGCAGCGCACGCATACCAACGCCCGCACTCGCAAGGGACCCCGCAAGACGGTGGCCGGCAAGAAGAAGACCACCAAGTAATTCGCGGTCCCGCCTAAGACTCGTCGTTTGAATGAAGGAATGAGACGCTAAATGCCTCCCAAGTCACGCACCGCCGGCGCCAAGAAGGTGCGCCGCAAGGAAAAGAAGAACGTGGCCCACGGCCACGCTCATATCAAGAGCACGTTCAACAACACCATCGTTTCGATCACCGACCCCAGTGGCGCCGTGATTGCCTGGGCCAGTTCCGGTCAGGTTGGTTTCAAGGGCAGCCGCAAATCCACTCCCTTTGCCGCCCAGTTGGCCGCTGAGGCCGCCGCCCGCCGCGCCATGGAGCACGGCATGCGCAAGGTCGACGTATTCGTCAAGGGCCCCGGCTCTGGGCGCGAGACTGCTATTCGCTCACTGCAGGCCACTGGCCTAGAAGTTGGTTCCATATCCGATGTCACCCCGGTCCCCTTTAACGGGTGCCGTCCGCCCAAGCGCCGCCGCGTCTGAGAACGAAAGAGACACATCACACATGGCTCGATACACAGGGGCGGACTGCAAGCGTTGCCGCCGAGAAAAGACCAAGTTGTTCCTCAAGGGCTCCAAGTGCGAATCTGCGAAGTGCCCCTTCGAGAAGCGTCCCTACCCTCCCGGTCAGCACGGCCGCGGTCGTTCTAAGGACAGTGAGTACCTGCTGCAGCTTCGCGAGAAGCAGAAGGCCACGCGTATCTACGGCGTCCTGGAAAAGCAGTTCCGCGGGTACTACGTCGAGGCCAACCGCAAGCAGGGCAAGACTGGTGAAAACCTGCTGCGCATCCTAGAAAGCCGACTCGACAATGTCGTGTACCGCGCAGGCTTCGCGAAGTCGCGCGACATGGCTCGTCAGCTGGTTCGCCATGGTCACTTCACGGTCAACGGACACAAGGTAGATATTCCCTCCTACCGCGTGCAGCCTCAAGACATTGTCGAGGTGCGGCCTGGATCACGAGAGTTGACCCCGTTCGTCGTCGCTCATGCCGAAATCGGTGAGAAGACGGTGCCGGCCTGGCTTGAGGTGATTCCGTCGAAAATGCGCATCCTGGTCCATTCGTTGCCCGCTCGGCAGGCCATCGATACGCAGGTACAAGAGCAGTTGATTGTTGAGTTGTACTCCAAGTAGCCATCCATCCGCGGGGCCTGAGGGTCCCAAGGAACCAGACAAGTCTGCGATGTCAAATAGCGGTCGTCGCCGAAAGGACAAAAACAGTGCTGATCTCCCAGCGGCCCACGCTCACCGAGGAATCCGTACACGACTTCCGGTCGCGGTTCATCCTTGAGCCTCTCGAGCCTGGCTTTGGTTACACCCTAGGCAATTCACTGCGTCGAACCCTGCTGTCATCTATCCCTGGTGCAGCCGTTACCAGCATTCGTATTGACGGTGTGCTGCACGAGTTCACGACGATTCCTGGCGTCAAAGAAGACGTAACAGAGTTGATCTTGAACATCAAACAACTCGTGGTGTCATCTGAGCACGACGAACCTGTGGTGATGTACCTGCGCAAGCAGGGCCCCGGAGCCGTACTGGCAGCCGACATCGCACCTCCAGCGGGTGTTGAGGTGCACAACCCCGAACTGCATCTGGCGACGTTGAATGCCAAGGGCAAGTTGGAGTTGGAACTCGTGGTTGAGCGCGGTCGTGGTTATGTCTCGGCAACGCTGAACAAGCAGGTTGGCCAAGAGATCGGCCGCATTCCGGTCGACTCCATTTACTCACCGGTGCTCAAGGTGACCTACAAGGTTGAGGCAACGCGCGTTGAACAGCGCACCGACTTCGACCGACTCGTCATTGACGTGGCGACCAAGCCCAGCATGCGCCCACGGGATGCCATGGCGTCAGCCGGCAAGACGCTGGTCGAGTTGTTCAGTTTGGCTCACGAACTGAATGTCGACGCCGAGGGCATCGACATTGGTCCGTCACCTGCCGATGCGTTTCAGGCTGAGCAGTTGTCGACGCCGATCGAGCAGCTTGACCTCACGGTGCGCTCCTACAACTGCCTCAAGCGTGAAGGTATCCACACCGTTGGCGAGTTGATCTCGCGCAGCGAGGCCGATTTGCTTGATATTCGCAATTTCGGTGCCAAGTCCATCGATGAAGTCAAGGTCAAGTTGGTGTCGCTGGGTCTGGCACTCAAAGACAGCCCGCCAGGTTTCGACCCCGGGGCTGCTGTTTATTTCGAAGATGATGACGACGACCTCGGCTTCGCCGAGGACGAACAGCTCTAATCGCCACCCACTCGCACAAGGAGTTGTCTAGAAGATGCCTACGCCCACAAAGGGTCGCCGCCTGGGTGGCGGACCTGCCCACGAACGGTTGATGCTCGCGAACTTGGCCACCGCGCTGTTCGAGCATGGCCGAATCACGACCACGGAAGCCAAGGCCAAGCGCCTGCGCCCGCTGGCAGAACGCATGATCACCTTCGCCAAGAAGGGTGATCTGGCGGCTCGCCGTCGAGTACTGACCGTGGTGAGAGACAAATCCGTGGTGCACACACTGTTCACTGACATTGGCCCCGGTTATGCGGGTCGTGCCGGCGGTTACACGCGCATCACCAAGATCGGGCCCCGAAAGGGCGATAACGCTCCCATGGCTGTCATCGAGTTGGTGGAGCCGATCGCCGAACAGGTCGTTGCTGAGGCCACGGGGGCAACCAAGCGCGCAGCTAAGGAGGCCGCCGAGGCGGTTGCGGTCGACACTGTTGCCGAAACGGTTGTTGCCGAAACGGTTGTTGCCGACGAGGTTGTTGCCGACGAGGTTGTTGCCGAGACCACTGAGGCTCCGGCCGATGAGGACCCTGAGCCCAGCAAGTCCTAGCCAAGCGGTTCACCGCTGGCGCTTGGATATCGCATACGACGGCACCAACTTTAATGGGTGGGCGGCTCAGCCTGGGCTTCGCACGGTCGAGTCGGTTGTGCACGAGGCGATCACCCTGGCCTGTGCTGCAACGGTGCGACACCTGCGAGGTAGTGCCAACGACCCGGTCGTATCGCGATTAGTGTGCGCGGGTCGAACCGATGCGGGAGTGCACGCCCGCGG